>JBARZK010000021.1:0-22844 GCA_049649965.1 Erythrobacter sp. | reverse complement strand
ATCAGTTTCCTCGACCGTTTCCACGCGAACAGCTAACTCTACCTCACGCGCGCCATGGATTATTTCGACCTTGCCGAAGAGCACGGGGGACGACTCGCCGACGCGTTCGAGGGGACCAGGGCGCGGTTCTGTCTCGTCAGTTTCGATACCGACTGGCTCTATCCCACCAGCGAAAGCCGCCATATCGTCCATGCCCTCAATGCAGCGGGCGCGAAGGTCAGCTTCGTCGAATTGTCGGCCCCGCACGGACACGACAGCTTCCTCCTTGAACACGAGCAACTCGACCGGGTGGTCGCGGGCTTCGTCGAATGAGCGGCCTTCGCCCGGATCTCGCGGCGATTGCCGATCACGTCGCACCGCGCAGCCGCGTGCTGGATATCGGCTGCGGCGAGGGCGAGCTCATGGCCGTCCTGGAGGAGGAGAAGGACTGCGATGCGCGCGGGATCGAGCTCGATGCGCGACTGGTGGAACGCTGCGTCGCAAGGGGGCTTTCGGTGGTACAGGGCGATGCCGACAGGGATCTTGCCGAATATCCCGATGGCGCATTCGACTACGCGGTGCTTAGCCAGACCTTGCAGGCGACGCCGCGCCCCGATCGGATGCTTGACCAGCTCTTGCGGGTCGGGACGCGGGCCTTCGTCAGCTTCCCGAACTTCGCGCACTGGCGCACACGCGGCGCGCTCATGTTCGGCGGGCGCATGCCGGTAACCCGCGCCTTGCCGGTCAGCTGGTATGAGACACCCAACATCCACCACGTGACGGTCGATGATTTTCGCGATCTTGCCCGCCAGAAGGGCGCGCGGATCGAGCGTTCGTGGTTCTTCGCCGACGAACGCCCGATCCCCGCCACGGGCGCCAACTGGCGCGCCGAATTCGCGGTGTTTGAACTCAGTCGTTAGCCTCGGCTGAAGCCGCAGAGCTTGTGGCCATCTGGATCGGTGAAATAGGACAGGTTCATCACGCCCATCGTGCTTTCACGCGGGCCGGGCGGGTCTTCGATGCTCTTGCCGCCATTGGCCACGGCCACATCGTGCAGCTTCGTAACCTGGTCCAGGCTGTCGCACTTGAAGCCGATCGTCATACCGTTCGCGCACTCGGCGGGCTGGCCGTTGATCGGTTCGCTGATCGCGAGGGTGTGACCGTTGTGCATGTAGAACAAGCGTGTCTGGCCAGTGTCGTTGACATGCTCCATCGGCGCGCCTGCTCCCAGCACACCCAATACCTCGTTGTAGAACGCCTTCGATTTCTCGATGTCGTTGGTACCGATCATGACATGGTTGAACATTCAGCTCTCTCCTTTGTTGTGCTTTCGGTACGTGACCTAGGCGGCGGCGGCGGCTGCCACAAGGCACCTCGGGTAGTGCGATGTTCATCCGGGTCGCTATAGGGTCCGTCTCATGATGTCCTTGATGATCGCTCTCGCTTTGCAAGCCGCTCCCACAACCGCGCCTGCCCCGACCGCCGCCGAAACCGCGCCGATCGGAACGCTCGGCGAACTGCCGATCGAACAGGCCGCTGCGCCGCGCTGCGGGATCGCCTTCGCAGTCGTCAGTCGCTGGCAGAAGACCGGCGATCCGCGCGGGGACGAATACGAAGATGTCGAAGAAAGCGGTGGCCGCGAGTTCTTCGTGCGGACCATGGCCAATCTGATGGAGCGCCGCGATCTTTCTCGTCAGGAACTGCTCGCGCTGGTCGAAACCGAAGTCCAGGCGCTCGACAACGTGGAAGGCGCGCAGCGTATCGAGGGCATGATGCCCGCCTGTTCGCTGATGAAAGAGACGGCCGGACTGTAACACGCCGCTTTCGCTCGCCCGCCTTTTCGGGCAATAGCGCGCTGGCATGTACCAGCTCTATCAGTTTCCGCTTTGTCCGTTCTCGCGCAAGATACGGTTGCTGATGGGCGAAAAGAACGTCGCCTACGATCTGGTGCGCGAAGACCCGTGGGCCGCTTCGGAAGAGTTCTACGATCTCAATCCGGCCGGGCGCACCCCCGTTCTGGTGAACGAGGAGAAGGGCATCGCCCTCGCCGATAGCCGGGCGATTGCCGAATATCTCGAAGAGACGGTCGACAAGTCGCCGATGATCAACGGACCCGCGGCTTACCGCGCGGAAATCCGCAGGCTCGTCGCCCTGTTCGACGAAAACTTCTTCACCGACGTCACCCAGCCTTTGCTGCTGGAGCGGATGAAGAAGCGGATCGTCCTGCGCCAGCCGCCCGACAGCCGGGCGCTGCGCGACGCCATGCGTATGGCTCACGGCCATCTCGACTACATGGACTGGCTGATCGACAATCGCCCCTGGCTCGCGGGATCGACCATGAGTCTGGCCGACCTGACCGCCGCCGCCCAGATCAGCGTCGCCGATTATCTTGGCGGGATCGACTGGAAGGGCCACGACCAGACGCGCGGCTGGTATGCCGTGTTTAAGAGTCGTCCAAGTTTCCGGCCGCTGTTGAGCGAACGCATGGATGTCATCAAGCCTCCTGAGCACTACGCCCTGGTCGATCTGTAGCTCGCCTTCCCGCTTGTCTGACGCCCGCGCAATCACGATATCGCGCGGAAAGGAGACGATCGAATGACCGACAGGAACGTAGCGACGACCGAGGCCGAATGGCGCGAGCGGCTTACCCCGGAACAATACCACGTGCTGCGCGAAGCAGGGACGGAGCGGGCGTTCACCGGAAAGTACGACAAGCATTACGCAGAAGGGGAGTATGACTGCGCCGCCTGCGGCCAGGTCCTGTTCCTCAGCGATGCCAAGTACAACAGCGGCTGCGGCTGGCCGGCCTTTTTCAAGCCCGCCGAAAACGAGAACGTCGAAGAGCATCGCGATTCCAGCTTCGGCATGGAGCGCATCGAGGTGCGATGCTCCAATTGCGGCAGCCATCTGGGCCACGTCTTTCCCGACGGGCCACCCGAAGCGGGCGGCATGCGTTATTGCATCAACTCCGCCGCGCTGGACTTCGATGCCGACGGCGGCGGTTCGGACTGATCGGACCGACGGACCCTTTGCTTCGGCTCGCTTGTTGCGCACGGAAGCGCACGGCGTATTTTCGTGCATTAGGTGGCGGTACAGGTTCACGCTGGGTTACAAGTCCCCTATGCATCGCGGGACGCACGCGGCAGGCTGCCGCACGCTTAGTGGGCAGATGAATTTCGATGTCGAAACGGGGCAACCGTTTGCGAAACCAGGGCAAGCGCGGGTCGCGCCGCGCGGCTGCGGCGCGTGACGGCAATGACAACGGCTCGGGCAAAGGCGGGGCGCGATCGGGCGAGAAATCGCGGATCGGGCGCTTCGTTCGCCGCGTCATTGTGCTGGGCGTCGCCGTTGTCCTTCTCGCGGCGATCTTCCTTGCTTTCGCGGTCGGTTTCGCGGCTCGTTCCATCCCGAGCTACTACCAGCTGCAGGCAAGCGCCGTGGGCCAGACGATCCTGGTTCGCGCGCGCGACGGGAGCGAGATCGTCGAACTCGGACCCAGCTTCGGCGAATGGCTCGATTACGAGGAAATTCCCGATACGATGGTCGATGCGATGGTGGCGGTGGAGGACCGCCGCTTCCGTTCGCATTTCGGGATCGACTTCTGGCGCACCGGCGGGGCGATCCTCGAAGGGATGACGGGATCGCGCGAACGGGTCGGAGGCACCTCGACCATAACGCAGCAGCTTGCGCGCAACCTGTTCCTGTCTTCCAACCGCACGTTCGACCGAAAGGCGCGCGAGGCGGTGCTGGCGATGGCGCTCGAATGGCGCTTCAGCAAGGAACAGATCCTCGAGCTTTACCTCAACAAGGTCTATTTCGGGGGCGGCGCCTACGGCATCGACAGCGCCAGCCGAAAGTTCTTCAGCCATCCCGCGACCGACCTCAGCGTTGCCGAGGCCGCGATCATCGCCGGACTGGTCAAGGCGCCGAGCCGGTATTCGCCGACCGCCGACGTCCAGGCCGCCGTGGACCGGGCACAGGTCGTGCTGCGGCTGATGCGCGAACAGGGCTACATCACCGCGCGCGAGGCGAATGTCGATGTCGACACGGTCGAACTCAAGCAGCAGTCGGGCCAGAATTCGGTGCGCTATTTCACCGACTGGGCGCTGCCGCAGCTCGATATCCTGCTGCCCGAAACCAGCGCGCCGATCGAGGTCTGGACCACGCTCGATGTCGGGATGCAGCGCGCGGCGTCCGCCGCGATCGAATCGAACACGCCGGCCAATGCGCAGGGCGCGCTGGTCAGCCTCGATCGCGACGGTGCGGTCCTCGCGCTCGTGGGCGGGACCGACTATGTCGAAACCAATTTCAACCGCGCGACGGCGGCGATGCGTCAGCCCGGCTCATCGTGGAAGCTGTTCGTCTACCTGGCCGCGCTAGAAGCGGGCTACACACCGGATGACCGGGTGGTCGATACCCCGGTGACGATAGATGGCTGGAGCCCGCGCAATTCGAGCGGCCGCAATGTGGGCGAAACGAACCTTCGCACCGCTTTTGCCTATTCGATCAACACCGTCGCCGCGCAACTCGGCAACGAGGTGGGCTTCGGTACGGTGGCGTCCATGGCCAGGCGTTTCGGCGTAAGCAGTCCGATCTCGACCTTTCCCTCGATGGTGCTTGGCTCGTCGGAGGTTCGCCTGATCGAGATGACGGAGGCGTTCGCAGCCGTATCGGCGGGCGGGATGGCGGTCGAACCCTATGGCATTCTCAAGGTCGAGACCGCCTCGGGCGAGAACCTCTACCGACACGAAGCCGCGCGCGAGACCCAGCTCGTTCCGGATTATGTCGCCGCCGGGATCACCGACCTGTTGCAGGCCGCGGTGCAGACCGGGACCGGACGGGCGGCCAATATCGGCAGGCCGGTGGCCGGCAAGACCGGGACCACCAGTTCCAACAAGGACGGCTGGTTCGTCGGCTTCTCCTCGGGCATCACCACCGGCGTGTGGATGGGCCGCGACGATGCGGCGGCGGTTCCGGGATTGCAGGGTGGCCGCGCCCCTGCGCAGGCCTTTGCTGCCTACATGCGCTATGCGGTGAAGGATCGCCCGGTCGAGGAATTCGACACCGACCTCGACCTCCCCGAATGGCGGCTCGAACCCGACGACGAGGCGCTGTTCGGCGATCCGGACGAATATTACTACATCGACGAGGACGGCAATTTGATCGAGCCGGGACGGCGCGATCCGATGGACGATTCCTTCGATGTCGAAGGCGAGCGGCCCGGCGGACGCGAAGGGAACCGCAATGGATCCGGCGAGCCGCCACCGGCCGTCAGCGAGGACTTCCTCGAACGGGCGACCGGCGGTCCGGTGCGCGCACCCGATCCGCCCGCCGCTCCGCCACGGCAACGGCCGCGCGAGACCCTCGACGTGCCGCCCGCACCATCGGCAAATCGCCAGCGCGACGGGGGCTTGGGACAGGATCAGCTGATCTACTAGCGCGGGCGCGCAAAGCGAGCATGGGGCAAACGAAAACGGCGCCGGGGCTTCGTGCCACCGGCGCCGTTCTGGCGTTTCGTAGGTCGTGCGAAGCTACTCAGCGAAGGCGGACGGGCACGAAGCGCGGCGGGGCGCCCCGGCGCTGCACGCGCAGCAACAGGGCGTCGCGATCCTCCGCCTGGGCCTCGGTAACTTGCTGGCGTAGCGCATCGATCGTGGCGACGTCGTTGTAATTGGCCGACAGGATGAGGTCGCCGCGACGCAGGCCCTTTCGGGCGGCATCGGAACTGGGATCGACGGCACCGATGACCAGCCCGGTCGTGTCCGACGATACGCCGAGGCTGCGACGGATCTGGTCGTTGAGCTCGAGCACCTGGAGACCGAGCGATTCGGCGATCATCTCGTCCGACTGTTCGGGATCCATCGGTTCTTCGGAATCGGGGTCGAACGTTTCCTGCTGCTGCGCCAGTTCGGCTTCGCTCGGACGGCGGCCGAGCGTCGCGTTGACGCCGAGCCGCTCACCCTCGCGCAGGATGGTGATCGGAATCGTGTCGCCCGGCGGGATATTGGCGACGAGGTACGACACGGTCTGGTCCGACGTTACCGCCTGACCGTTGACGCTCACGATGACGTCGCCCGCGCGCAGCCCGGCCTGGTCGGCGGCGCTGTCGTCCTGCACGTTCTGGATGATCTCGCCGCGGTTTTGTTCAAGCCCGAGCGCATCGGCGAGGTCGTCGTCCACCGGCTGAAGGCCGATGCCGAGGAACCCGCGTTCGATCTCGTTGCCTTCGCGCAGCTGCTCGACGATCGGGGCCGCGATCTCGGCGGGAATCGCGAAGCCGATCCCCACGCTTCCGCCAGAGGGCGAGAAGATCGCGTTGTTGATGCCGATGACGTTGCCCTGCATGTCGAACAGCGGACCGCCCGAATTGCCGCGGTTGATGCTGGCATCGGTTTGGATGTAGCGATCGTAGGCACCGCCCTGGCCGGTGTTGCGATAGACTGCCGAGACGATCCCGCTGGTCACCGTCCCGCCGAGGCCGAACGGATTGCCGATCGCGACAACCCAGTCGCCCACGCGTGCCTGGCTCGAATCGCCGAACCGGACGAACGGGAAGGTGTCGTTCGAGGTGATCTTGAGCACGGCGAGATCGGATGCCGGGTCCGCGCCGACCAGTTCCGCCTCGTATTCGCGCCCGTCGGGCATCGTGACGGTGATCTCTTCCAGCGTCGCGCGGTTGTTGGGCGCAACTACGTGGTTGTTCGTCACCACGAAGCCATCGGCACTGATGATGAAGCCCGACCCAAGCGACTGCGCTTCACGCGTCTGGGGCTGGTTGCCGCCGCGCCGGTTGAACAGCTCGGCAAACGGCGTCCCTTCAAAGGGATTACGGCTGACCTCGACGCTCTGGCGCGTGGCAATGTTGACCACGGCCGGCTGCAATTGCTCGGTCAGGTCCGCGAAGCTCGCCGGCGCGCCTTCGAGCGGCGTGATCCGGTCGATCATCGCATCGTCGTTCTGCGCCATCTGTGCGCCCGCCGGATAGCCGGTGGCCAGCGACACCGCGGCGCCTCCGACCAGAAGGGCACTCGTCAATCCATAAACGTACCGCACGTTGCTCACGTCCTCTCGTTCCTTCTCTTGAACGGCAAGTCGCGATCGACCGCCGAAGTTCCAGTTGCGCGCCAAGTACAGCCCAGATGCACTGAACCGCCTTTGAATGCGCGACGACGTTCGTAGCGTCAGCTTTGTCGTTCGTCGGTCAGCGCACCCGGCGCGCCCGATCAGTTCCCGCGGAACTGGTTGAAGTATTCGTTCTCGCTATCGAGCACGAGCGAGGATCCGCCCTGCCCGTTGATGAAGGTCTGGCGATAGCTCTCCATCGCCCGGTAGAAATCGTAGAAGTCCGGATCCTTGCCATAGGCATCGGCATAGGTGTTGGCCGCGTTAGCGTCGGCCTCCGCACGTATGATCTGCGCGTTCTTGCGCCCCTGCGCACGGATCGTCTCGGCCTGTTCCTGCCGGTCTGAAATCATCCGGGTGAACGCCGCCTGCAGCGGGGTGCCTTCCGGCAGGTCGGCCGCCTTGATCCGCACGTCGATCACCTGCGCGCCGTATTCGCGTGCTTCCTCGTCCAGCGTATCGCGGATCTGCGTCATCGCGGTCCCGCGTTCGGCCGTCAGCAGGCTCGCGAAGGTGCGACGGCCCAGTTCCTGACGCAGCACCGAGGTAAGGATCGGCGAAAGCTGGGTGCGCAAGCGCTCTTCGTCGCCCGCACGCTCCACCATCGTCACCGGCTGGATCACGCGGAAGCGGGCATAGGCGTTCACCCGCAGGCGCTGCTGGTCGCTGGTGAGCACCTGCTGGTTGTCCATGTCGAGGTCCAGCACCCGGCGATCGACCATCTGCACCCGGTCGACGAACGGGATACGCCACCAGAAGCCCGCGCCGGTCTGCCCGTAGGGATCGTCGGGATCGTACATGTTGACGATCGAATGCGGTTCACCGGTGCGGATGATCACCGCCTGCTTCGTCTCCGGCACGACGAACAGCGTGGACGCGAGCGCGATGAGAAAGATCACCAGCGCGATGATCGCGAACTTGTAGCGGTTCCAGACGTTCTGCATCTTACTGGCCATTCTGATTGTCGTTGCCTGCCGGAGCCGCCTGATTGCGGCGCTGCACTTCCTGCAGCGGAATGTAGGGGGTCACGCCATCGGCATCGATCACGGTTTTGTCGGTGCTGGAGAGCACCGCTTCCATTGTCTCGTAATAAAGGCGGCGCCGGGTGACTTCGGGGGCAAGCCTGTATTCGGCGTAGATCTGGTTGAATGCCTCCGCATCACCTTCCGCGCGCGCCAGGACCTGCTGCGCGTAACGCCGCGCCCGGTTCAGCTCGCGCTCCGCATCCTGCTGCGCGGCGAGGACGTCATTGAACGCCTCGACCACGCTTTCGGGCGGATCGGTCTTGTCGATTTCCACGCCCTGCACCGCGATGCCCGCGCCATACCCATCGAGGATCGCCTGCATGCGCTCCACGACGTTCGCCTCGATATCGGCGCGCCCTTCACCCGAAATAACGGTGTCGAGCGTCTTTTCCGCGACCGAGGATCGCATCGCGGTCTCCGCCGCTTCGCGCACAGTCTCGACCGGATCGGCGAGCTGGTATTCGAACAGGGTCAGGTCCTTGATGTTCCAGCGCACGATATAGGACAGGTCGACGAGGTTCTGGTCGCCCGTCAGGATCAGTTTGGTCGGCACTTCTTCGGTGCGGATCTCGATCACGTTTTCCTTCTGCACCTGGCTGATCGGCCAGGGGAAGGACCAGTTGGTGCCGGGTCCGTACGTATCGACGTACTTGCCGCCAAACCGCGTCACCAGCGCCTGTTCGCCCGGTTGGACGAAGTGGACACTCGTCGCGACCAGCCAGATCGCAACGACCCCGGCCACCAGATAGGGCACGAGATTGCGCCCGCCCGGCCCCTGCGGAAAACGCAGGTTCGGACCACCCGGTCCGCCGCTGCGGCGCGGACCTTCGGGACCGCGGTTCTTGAAGATATCCTCGATGCTGGCAGAGCGCCGCTTGCCCGGATCGCTCGACCCGCCGCCGGGCAGCCAAGGGTTGCGCGGACCGTCGCTCTCGCCCTTGGGCTCCTCGTTCGCGGGGCCGCCATCCTTGTCGGGACCCTTTTCGGGACGCCCGCGTCCTGCATCGCCCCATGGGTTCTTCCGACCCGCCATCGCGAGACCCACCTTTCCAAAACCGTCCAGAATTCGCATGTTTTCTTTATAGGCACCGGTTCCCGGAAAAACAGGGGTTGGCGCGGTGAATTTGGTGGTAGAGGCTTGGCGCGATGAGCAACAACGCTGACGATCCCGAAAATGACGGCGCGCGCGGGCGCGATCCCGGCGGTGAGGATGCGATCCTGCGCGGTGCGCTGCCGGTCGAACTGCGCGGGCGGGTGCGGTCGGCTCGCCTTGTCGATGGACGCGCGGTAATCGTGGCGGAAGCCGGCGATCTGGGGGCCAAGGCGCGCGAGGAGTTCGAAGGCCTGGTCGAGAAGGCGCTCTCCGATCTCCCGCAGGTTCGCGAAACGCGTGTCGCCCTGATCGCGGAGCGGCGGCAGCGGATGATCATCGCCGTGGGATCGGGCAAGGGGGGCGTGGGAAAATCCACGCTTACCGCCAATCTCGCGGTCGCGCTGGCGCGCAAGGGCCGTAAGGTCGGCGTGATCGACGGCGATATCTACGGCCCCTCGCAGCCGCGTTTGCTGGGTACCGAAAGCGACAAGCCCGGTACACAGGGGGACAAGCTGGTGCCTGTCGCTACCCCGCACGGGGTCGACCTGCTGTCGATGGGACAGCTCGTGCCCAAGGGCAAGGCACTGGCCTGGCGCGGACCAATGGCGGGCAAGGCGCTCGGCCAGCTGGTCGATGCGGCATGGGGCGAGACCGAGCTGCTGCTGATCGATCTGCCGCCGGGCACGGGCGACGTGCAACTCTCGATGATGTCCGACAGCAAGCCCGATGGCGCGATCCTCGTTTCCACTCCGCAGGACCTGGCATTGCTCGATGCCGCGCGTGCCGGGCAGCTGTTCGAGGAGGGCGAGGTTCCGATCATCGGTCTCGTCGAAAACATGGCGGGCTATGAATGTCCGCATTGCGGCGAAGTCAGCGATCCGTTCGGGCAGGGCGGCGTCGAGAAGTTCGCCGCCGCGCTCGACATCCCGTTCCTCGGCCGGGTGCCGCTCACCCTCGCGACCCGAAAGGCCGGTGATGCGGGCACGCCGCCGGCTTCGGGCGAGGGGGAGGAGGCCGCGCCTTTCCTCGCCATCGCCGACCGGATCGACCGCTGGCTGACAAGCGGATCGGTGTAGCCGCGTGCAGGTTTCGCGACGGGGAGTGCTGACGGGGGCCGCGCTGGGCGGGGGGCTGCTGGTCGCGTGGTGGGCGATCCCGCGCGACTATCCCAATCCGCTGGAGGCGGCCGAGGGCGAGCACGTGTTCGGCGCGTGGCTCACGATCGGGGAGGATTCGGTCGTCACCGTCGCTGTCCCCCAGCTGGAAATGGGACAGGGCGTCACGACGCTGCTGCCCCAGATCGTCGCGCGCGAGCTGGGTGCGGACTGGCGACAGGTTGCGGTGGAGCCTGCGCCGCCCGCCGCCGCCTATGCCAATATCCCGCTGGCCGAGAACTGGATCGCGCTGTGGGAGCCGTTCGTCGCCGGGCTCGACGACAGTGTCGATGACTGGCTCGCCGATCGCTACGCCGCGGCCAAGCCCTTCAGCGCTACCGCAGACGGCACGGCCATCGCCGCGTTCGAGGCGCCCTGCCGCGAAGCGGGCGCGGCCGCGCGGGCCATGCTGGCGCAGGAAGCCGCAGAGCGCTGGGGCACCTCGTGGGAGGAATGCGAGGTCGCAAATGGCATCGTTTCGTGGGGGTCGAACACCGCGACCTTCGGCGAACTGGCCGGCGATGCGGCGCTGCGATCGCCGCCCGATCCACCGCCGCTGCGCCCCGATGTCCTCGAAATGACGACGCCTTCGCCCGCGCTGACCGGCAGACCGAGCGAGGAAGGGGCGGGCGAATTTCCGCGCATCGACCTGCCTTCGAAGGTCGATGGAGGCCACCTGTTCGCAGGCGACGTGCGCCTGCCCGAAATGGTCTATGCCGCGATCCGTCACGGGCCGAACAACGCCGCGCAGCTTGCCTCCTTCGACGAAGGGGGCGCGGCGGGCATTCGCGGAATGGTCGGCGCGGTGAAGACCAGGCGCTGGCTCGCGGTCGCGGCCAACACCTCGTGGACGGCGGAAACCGCGATCGAGGCGATGAACCCCGTCTTCGATGCGACCTATCCCGCCAGCAGCGCGGATATCGAGCAGCGGCTGGACCTGCTGGTCGAAAGCGGGCCGTCCTTCCTCGTGGCCGAGACCGGATCGGGCGAGGAAGCCATGACCCGCGTCGATCTCGCCCGCCGCTACGAGATCGAGCCTGCCCATGCCGCCCCGCTCGAAACCGCAACGGCGGTGGCGCGCTACACGCCCGAGCGCCTGGAGTTGTGGCTGGCGAGCCAAGCGCCCGAACAGGCCCGCGTGGCGGCGGCGCGAGCGGTGGGGCTGCCGCTCGATGCGGTTGCGCTCTACCCGATGGCGGCGGGCGGGAGTTTCGATTCGCGGCTCGAGAACGATCACGCCATCGAAGTCGCGCATCTTGCCAAGACCCTGGGCCGCCCGGTGCAGCTGAGCTGGTCGCGGCGCAGCGAAATGATCCGCTCGCGCCCGCGCAGCCCCTATCACGTGCTGATCGGATCGCAGGTCGCACCGGTCAGCGGCGGCACGATCGAGGCGATGCGCATGCGTATCGCCTGCCCGCCAGCGGCGCAGGAATTTGGCCGCAGACTGTTCGGAAACCTCACCGCCTGGGCCGCGATCCGAGAAACCTCAGGCATGAAGGACCCGATGGCGTGCGAAGGCGCGGTGCCGGTCTATACCGTGCCGTCCGTCGCGGTGCGCCACGTGCCGGTGGAGATCGGCCTTCCGGTCGGGCGGGTGCGCGGCAACACGCACGGCCCCTTCGCCTTCGCCATCGAAAGCTTCATCGACGAGATGGCATCGGAAAACCTGCGCGAGCCGCTGACCTATCGCATGTCGATGCTGGGCAGCGACGTGCGCCTCGCCGCCTGTCTCCAGCGCGCAGCGTCGATGGCGCAATGGGATGGCGGCGTGAACCAGAGTGGGCAGGGGATCGCCTGCTATCGCATCGGCGATGCCGAAACCGGCGCGCGCATCGCCTGCGTCGCCACCGCACGGCGCGAAGGGGGCGTGGGCACGGGCGGCGTGCGCGTGACCCAGCTCGCCGCGGCGGTCGATATCGGGCGGATCGTCAATCTCGATATCGCGCGCCAGCAGGTCGAGGGCGGGCTGGTGTTCGGCATCGGCGTCGCGCTCGGCAATGCGGTGCAGATGCGCGCAGGGTTGCCCGACAGCTTCGATTACGCCGATCTCGGCCTGCCGACGCTGGCCGATTGTCCCGAGATGCTGGTCGATTTCCTGCCCAGCGACGCGCCGCCCGCGGATCCGGGCGAACTGGGCGTCGTCATCGCCCCGCCCGCAATCGCCAATGCGCTGTTTTCGGCAACGGGCTTGCGGTTGCGGCGTCTTCCCCTACTTTCAGGCGGGATCTGACGCGCGCATACGCTGTTGCCTCTTTCTTCGAGGGGTCGCGTATCTGGACCGACACACGAAGATAAGAGCGTATCTGCGCACCCATGACCTGGCAAGAACAGCGCCTGCCCGGCGATCATCCTCCCGTTAGCAGCGGACGCATCGGCGTCCTGCTGGTCAATCTGGGCACGCCGGATGCGCCCGATCCGGTCGCGGTGAAGCGCTATCTAAGGCAATTCCTTTCCGACCGGCGCGTGATCGAGATACCGCCGATCGCATGGCAGCCGATCCTGCGCGGCGTGATCCTCAACACCCGCCCGCAGAAAAGCGCGAAGGCTTATGCCAAGATCTGGACGGAGCGCGGCTCGCCCCTTGCCGACATTACCGCGCAGCAGGCCGAGGCGATTGCCGATGCGTTCGGGGAACGGGTCATGGTCGATTACGCCATGCGGTACGGCTCGCCCGCGATCGGCGAGCGGGTGGAGGCGTTGATGGCGAAGGGGTGCGACCGCATCCTGATCGCGCCGATGTACCCGCAATATTGCGCCGCCACGACCGCCACCGTGTTCGACGAGGTCGCGCGCGTTATGGCGGCGATGCGCTGGCAGCCGGCCTTGCGCTTCCTGCCGCCCTATCACGACGACCCGCTCTATCTCGATGCGCTGGCGAGCGATCTCACCCGGCAGGTCGAGGCACTCGATTTCGCGCCCGAAGTCATGTTGCTGAGCTTTCACGGCATGCCGCAGCGCACGCTCGAACGCGGCGATCCCTATCATTGCCACTGCCAGAAGACTTCGCGCCTGCTGCGCGAGCGGCTGGAGGGGCGCGAGGCGTTTGCAGGCGTGCGGTTCGAGACGACCTTCCAGTCGCGCTTCGGCCCCGCGCAATGGCTCGAACCGGCGACCGACGACACGCTGATCGGGGAAGGCGCGAAGGGCACGAAGCGGCTGGTGGTCGCCGCGCCCGGCTTCGCCGCAGACTGCGTCGAAACGCTCGAGGAACTGGCGATCGAGGGCCGCGACGAATTCCTCGAGGCTGGCGGCGAGCAATTCGGGGTGCTCGACTGCCTCAACGCCTCGGCCGACGGGGTGCGACTGGTCGAGGGATTGGTGCGCCGCGAGCTTTCCGGCTGGATTTGAGGCGGCGGCTTACTTACAAGGGGGTCAGTTGCAAACGCGAACTTGATATGGAGGCCCCATGGCCACCCTTGCCGCCCACGATACCACCCCTTCTTTCGACCACTGGGGCGACGCAGTCGTCAGCGATGACGACATCTCCTACATTCCCGGGGAGCGGGGCTGGCCGGTCGTCGGCAACACGTTCCGCACGTTGGCCGACCCGCACGGCTTCACCCGCCGCATGGTCGAAACCTATGGCAAGGTCTACAAGACTCATGCCTTCGGCGGCTGGAACATCGCCCTGATCGGGGCCGAGGCGAACGAGCTGGTCCTGTTCAACCGCGACAAGATATTCTCTTCCGAGCAGGGCTGGGGCCCGGTACTCGACCAATTGTTCCCGCGCGGGCTGATGCTGATGGATTTCGACCATCACCGGATCGATCGCCGTGCCCTTTCCATCGCATTCAAGCCAGAACCGATGCGGCATTACGCGGGCGCGCTCAATTCCGGCATCGCGCGCGAGGTCGCCGACTGGGGCGGGGCGATGCATTTCTACCCGGCGATCAAGAAGCTGACGCTGGACCTTGCCGCCGACAGCTTCATCGGCATTCCTTGGGGGCCGGAAGCCGACCGGATCAACGCCGCCTTCGTCGACATGGTGCAGGCCTCGGTTGCGCCGGTGCGAAAGCCGCTGCCCTTCACCAAGATGAAGCGCGGCGTCGACGGGCGCGCCTATCTCGTGGACTATTTCACCCGCGAAACGCACAAGCGACGCGTGGAAGGCGGTGGGCAGGACATGTTCAGCCAGTTCGCAACCGCGACGCGCGAGGACGATTCGCTGCTGCCGGTCGACCAGGTCGTCGATCACATGAACTTCCTGATGATGGCGGCCCACGACACGATCACATCGAGCGCGACCTCGCTGATCTACTACCTCGCGACCCATCCAGAGTGGCAGGAAAAGATGCGCGAGGAGATCGTCGCGGTGACCGGCGGACCCGACGCATCGGGCCAGCCGCGCCCGCTCGATTACGAGAAGCTGGGCGAACTCGAACTGACCGAGCTCGCGTTCAAGGAGGCGCTGCGCATGGTGCCGCCGGTGCCTTCGATGCCGCGCCGGGCGCTCAGGGAATTCGAGTTCGGCGGCTTTCGCATCCCGGCGGGCGCGCATGTCGGCATCAATATCCACTGGACCCATTTCGCCGAGGAATACTGGGACGATCCGCAAAGCTTCGACCCGATGCGTCACACGCCCGACAAGGTGCGCGCGCGGCACAAATATGCCTGGGTACCCTTCGGCGGCGGAGCGCACATGTGCCTCGGCCTGCACTTCGCCTACATGCAGGTGAAAATCCTGATGGCGCAGCTGCTCCAGCGCTATCGCATCGAAGCTGCCGACGGATATGCGCCCGAATGGCAGGAATGGCCGATCCCGCAGCCCAAGGACGGACTGAAGGTCGAGTTCGTCAAGCTCTGACCGCCCTTTGGGGGCGCTATGTCGCTTTCAGCCGCCTTTCAGTGTCGCCTCTGTACCCGTCGCAGCAGGGCCTAGAAGTCCCAGGCGATCCCGTCCTTCTCCCAGTCGCCATAGCGCGTCGGTGAGAGTTCGCGCGGCTCGTCCTTGCGCGGATCGACGGCGCGCGGCTTGGGTGCGGGATCGTTGGTCCAGTGGGCGGGCTTCACGAATTGCTTCGCGGCGGCAGATTTCCGTGTTGTCATGATGGCCGAATAACGCGCGTACTGGCGCTTGGTTTCAAGGCGAGGTAATCCCGGCGGCGAACCATGGCCGAAACTCCCGGAAAACCCGCCCGCCGCGCCGCCCTGCGGCTTCTCGATGCCGTCCTGCGCCGCGGGGAAACGCTCGAGCAGGCAGAGAACGCCGCGCTTTCCGGCGTCAGCGGATCGGCGGACCGGGCGCTGGCCCGCGCCATCGCGGGCGAGACGTTGAGGTGGATCCCCGACCTCGATGCCGCCATCGACAGCGCGACGAAGAAGGCCCTCCCGGACGATGCGAAAGCGCGCATGGTGCTGCGGCTTATGCTGGCTCAGGTCTGGCGCCTTGGAACGCCGCCCCATGCCGTGATCGCCACGGGGCTGGACCTGCTGGCAGGTGGGCCGCGGCGGCTGGCGCATGGCGTTTTCTCGACCCTGACCAAAGCCGGCAACGCGCTGCCCGAGGTTCCGACCCTTCCGCAAGCCGTGCAAGCGCGCTGGGGCGAGTGGGCAAACGCGATAGCACCCGGCCTCGTCGATCCCCCGGAAGTCGACCTTTCGCTCAAACTTGCAGGCGAGGCGCAGCAGCGCGCGCTCGACATGGGCGGCACCAGCCTTGCGCCGGGGCACGTGCGCCTGCCGCGCGGTACGCCGATCGAGATGCTGCCGAGCTATCGCGAAGGGGCGTGGTGGGTACAGGATCTCGCCGCCCAGATACCGCCTCGTCTGCTCGGTTCGGGGGCAGGAGAAAACGGGCCGAAGCGCGCGCTGGACCTGTGCGCTGCGCCGGGAGGCAAGTCGCTGGCGCTGGCCGCGCAGGGCTGGAATGTCACCGCGCTCGATCTCAATGGACGCCGGCTGACGCGGCTGCGCGAGAACCTGAAGCGCACCGGGCTGGAAGCCGAAGTGGTGAAGGCGAACGCACTCACCTACGTCCCGGCCAAGAAGTTCGATGCGATCCTGCTCGATGCGCCGTGCACCGCGACGGGCACCTGCCGCCGTCATCCCGACGTGCTGCACCGCATCGGTCCGCGGCAGATTGCCGAACTGGTCGAACTGCAACGCGAACTGATCGAGCGCGCCGTCGGATGGATGCAGCCCGGCTGTACGCTGATCTATGCCGTGTGCTCGCTGGAGCGCGAGGAAGGCGAGGAACAGGCCGCCTGGATCGACGCGACGTTCGATCTCGAACCGCTGCCGATCCTCGCAGGCGAACTGCCGACCGGACTGAAGCCAACCGGCGAAGGCTGGCTGCGCACCCATCCCGGGATGCTGCGCGAGGAAGGCGGGCTGGACGGGTTTTTCGTCGCGCGGTGGCGGAAGGGCTAGCTTACGCCCCTTCCTTCACCTTGCCCTGAAAGCTCTTGCGGAGCTTCTGCAGCTTGGGAGGGATGGTCGCGAGGCAATAGGGGTTCCGCTGGCCTTCGCCGTCCCAGTATTCCTGGTGATAGTCCTCTGCCGGGTACCACTCGGCCGTCTGCGTATCGCCGTCGAGCCCTTCTATTGTGGTCACCGCCATCTGCCCGTTCTCGGCGTTCCAGCGGCCGATCGCGGCCTTCGCTACCTCGCCCTGCTGCGAGGAAAGGGGGAATATGGCCGAGCGGTACTGTGTGCCGACATCGTTGCCCTGACGGTTCAACTGGGTCGGATCATGGGTGCCGAGGAACACGTCGTAGACTTCGGCAAGGCTGATCGTGTCGGGATCGAAGCTGACGCGGATCGCCTCGGCATGGCCGGTACGCCCCGAGCAGACCTCCTTGTAGGTGGGATCGGACTTGTCCCCGCCGATATAGCCGCTTTCGACCTCGCTGACGCCCACGACGTCGCGAAACACCGCTTCGGTGCACCAGAAGCATCCGCCTGCGATAATTGCCTGTTCCATGTTGTTCGTCTCCTTCGTTGAGGTGCGAGATAGGAACCCGTGGGCGCTTTGCGAGCCTGCCTGCCGATCGGCATGCCTTGCCATCCGTGCATGGCGGGGCCAGAACGAGCGCGATTTCCCCCGCCTGAGAGAGGACCCCCGAAAATGAAGCTGCATCTCCTAGCCCCGCTCGCCGCGCTTGCCGCCGGCACCGCACTGGTCGGCTATGCCGGCCCCGCCATCGCCGAAGCGCACATGGACGCCGATGCTCCGACTCTGGACGACGTGCTGGCGGACGAACGCCGCGCGTCCGATCGCGCCCGCGACCAATATCGCAACCCGGCCGAGACCCTCCAATTCTTCGGCGTCGAACCGACGATGACGGTTGCGGAATACGGGCCCGGCGGCGGCTGGTACACCCGCGTGCTCGCCCCCTACGTCATGCCCGCCGGCAACTATATCGCCTTCAACGCCGATAGCGGCGACGATGTCGATCCCGAGCGTGGTCCATGGGCGGACCGCTTCCGCGCGAGCCTGGCCGAGACGATGGGCGTCGAGGCGTCGGACGTCACCGCCTTCGAGACCGACGAGATGCCGGAGGAACTTGCCGGGACGGTCGACCGCGTGCTGATCTTCCGCTCGATGCACGGGCTTAACGCCGGCAACAGTGCCGACGAGGTGCTGAAGGCCGCGCGCATGATGCTGGCCGACGACGGACGCGTGGGCGTCGTGCAGCACCGCGCGCCCGAAGGCGCGACCTACGACGATTACGGCGCCCGCCAACGCGGCTACATGCGCACCGCCGATGTCGTGAACATCTTCGAGGCGAACGGTTTCGAACTGGTCGAATCGAGCGAGATCAACGCCAATCCGAACGACCCCGCCGATTGGGAGCGGGGTGTGTGGACCCTGCCGCCGACGTTCGCCACCGGCGAGGACGACCCACGCCGCGAGGAATACATGGCGATCGGTGAAAGCGATCGCATGACGCTCCTGTTCAAGAAAGCGGACTGACGCTATCGGGCGGCGGCATGAGCACCATCACCGTCGCCGCCCTTCAACTCGCGCTCGACCGCGGGAGCGAAGCTGCAAACATCGCCGCCATATCCGCACTGGTCGAACAGGCAGCGGGCGAGGGCGCGAAGTTGGTCCTGCCGCCCGAACTGTTCGCCGGTCCGTATTTCTGCCGGGAAGAGGACGAGGCGCTGTTCGCGCGTGCCCATCCGACGCGCGAGGATCCCAGCGTCATCGCGATGCAGGAGCTGGCGCAGCGGCTGGGCATCGCTATCCCCACCAGCTTCTTCGAGCGTGACGGGCACCATTATTACAACACGCTCGCGATGATCGGACCGAACGGGACGATCATGGGGACCTATCGCAAGAGCCACATCCCCGACGGGCCGGGCTACGAGGAAAAGTTCTACTTCCGGCCCGGGAATGACGGGTTCAAGACTTGGGACATTCCGGGTGACGACGGGCAGACCGTGCGCATCGGCGTCGGCATATGCTGGGACCAGTGGTATCCCGAATGTGCACGGGCCATGGCGTTGCAGGGCGCCGAGGTGCTGCTCTACCCCACCGCCATCGGCTCCGAACCCTATGACGCCGATCTCGACACCAGCCGGATGTGGCGCAGGGCGATGGTCGGCCACTCGGTTTCGAACTGCATGCCGGTGGTCTCCGCCAACCGGATCGGGACCGAGGGACCGGGCGATGCCGCCCAGACGTTCTACGGCCATTCCTTCATTACCAACGAATGGGGCGATCTCGTGCGGCAATACGGTGCAGAGGACGAGGGTGCTCTGGTCGCGACACTCGACCTCGCGCTCGCCGCGAAGCACCGCGCGGGCATGGGCTTCTTCCGCGACCGCCGACCGCAGCTGTACGAACGGTTGGTCCAGGACATCTGAGGCGAGGGGATCGATGAGTGATCTCTATCTCATCGCGCTGGGATCGAACCGGCCTCACCACCTTTATGGTGCCCCGGGGAGCACACTGCGCGCGGCGATGGAGGAGCTGGCGGCGCTCGGCACAGTGCTTGAACGCTCGCCGATCATGCCGAGCGCCCCTGTGGGCCCGGCCCGGCGCCGTTTCGCCAACGCCGCCTGCGTCATCGAAAGCGATCACGATCCGCTCGAACTGCTGCGCGGACTCAAGCGGATCGAAAGCGATTTTGGCAGGCGACCGGGCCGCCGTTGGGGCGACCGCGTGCTCGATCTCGATATCGTGCTGTGGAGCGGCAGAACGTTCCGCGCGCCAGGCCTGACGATCCCGCATCCGGCCTTTCGCGCGCGCCTCTTCGTGCTTCGGCCCGCTGCCGCAATAGTCCCCGACTGGCGCGATCCCGTCACGGGTCGAACCGTGCGCCAGCTCGATGCCCGCTTGACCGCCGCCCGACCCCTGCCTAGGTGAGCCGCGCAACACCGCCGCCGCCGAAGTCGCGGCGCGATGATGGGGCCCTTAGCTCAGTCGGTAGAGCAACTGACTTTTAATCAGTAGGTCGCTGGTTCGAACCCAGCAGGGCTCACCATTTTTTCGAAATTTGCAGTAACTGTCGACCGCCTCGGGCGTAGTCGCGACCATTCCGGCGCAACGAGCGCTCGAATTTCTTTCGACGCGTCCAAGCATTAACCATTCATTTGCAGACCGGGCGATGCGTCGTTTTCGGCCTAATCCAACTTTACGCATCGCACCAAAGAAAAAGGGGGCCGAAGCCCCCTTTTTTACTCTGTGTCAGTTCTCTACTTGAACAGCCAGTTCCAAAAGTCCCACATATGAACCTCCTGTTTCGTGGTTAACAACAAGAGTTATTGCATATGGTTAATGGGATGTAAAGGATCGTTTTACCCGGTCTGTTGAGGATAGAACTCCCTGTTATCGAAACCTTTCAGGTCGAACAGCGGGCGCCCGAACAGGTAGCCCTGCGCGTAACGGCATCCCAGATCCCGAAGGATCGCGAGGGTTTGCTCGTCCTCCACCCCTTCCACGATCACGCGTACGCCGGTTTCCTCGCCGAGCTTCAGGCTGTTCGCCATGATGGCGCGCGCTTTCGCGTTGGTCTTGAGCGCGGTGGTGAAGGCGCGGTCTATCTTGATTTCGGAAAACGGCAGCCGGAGGAAGTTTTCCAGACCCGCCGAACCCGTGCCGAAATCATCGAGCGAAAGGTGCACGCCGAGGCTCGCGAGAGACTGGAGAATGGCCGACGCGGTCAGGTGATCGGGAATGCGCGCGGTCTCGGTAATCTCCAGCACCAGCCGCTGCGCCGGAAAACCCGTATCGCCCAGGACCTGGTCGACGAGTTCCGGCAACCAGCTGTCGGATAGCAGCGTCGCCGACACGTTGATCGCCAGCCAGTTGTCCGTATCGATCACGGACGCCTTGCTGAAGCGCGAGATGCAGGTGTTGAGCATGAAGTGCTGCAGCCGCTCCATGCGCCCGGCCTGTTCGCACTGCTCGATGAAATAGGACGGATCGATGAAACCGCGCTCGCGATCCTTCCAGCGCACGAGCCCTTCGTATCCCACTGTCTGCAACGTGTGGATATCGACTTGGGGTTGGAAGACCGGGAAGATCTCCTTGTTCTCGAGAGCGGTGTCGATCTTGGATTGCAGGGAAATCCGCCATTCCCCTTCGGCATCGTCGGGTTCGTCGCCGAACAGGATCGGCTGCGCCGATAGCGAGGTGCGGGCCGTGAGTGCCTCGGCCTGGCCGATGCGACGATGCGCTTCGCCGGGGAAGTTCAGGTCGACGCCGAACGTCGCGGAAATGTCGATCGGCTTGCCGTTGACCCGCAGGGGGTTCTTGAAGATCGCCCGAAGCGCGGTGAGATGCGAACGCAAGGTCTCCTGCGTTTCGAAATCCTGCAGCCAGAAAAGCTTGTCAGACGAATTCGAATAGACGGTCAGCGATGTATCGCCCACCCGCAACCGCTTCACCAGTCCGGCGAAATAGTCGATCCGCGCATCGCCCGACAGCGTGGCCATGACCTCGGCGAAATTGTGGATCTTCGCCGCGACGACGACGACGCGGGCGGAAGGCGGCAATTCGACGAGGTCGCGCTCCAGTCGCTTGAGGCTGGGAAGACCGGTTTCGGCGGAATTAAGGTTGATCCGGGCGCGCCAGCGAAAGATCATCGCCTGGATGCCGTACACGAACAGGAAGAAGATCGACGGAGCCACGCCGATACGGATCGATACGAAGATCGGCACGATCAGGATCGCGAAGCAGACGGAAACGGCTGCGAGATAAAGCAGGCGCCGATACCGGTCGGACAGGAACGCCGCTCCTGCAAGAAGCAGGATGCAGGCGAGCAGCGGCACTACGTAATCGAACAGGAGCGGGCCGGCCCTGAACATCCCGCCGCGTCCGATCGTTTCGGCTGCGAATATCGCGATATAGCTCGTCGGTGCGGCGCCCGAACCCGGAAGGGTCGTGGGCGATCCATTGAGCGGCGCGGCATAACCGAAGACGAACGATCGCCCTGCGATGAAATCCGCGCTCACGTCGCCGTCGGCGAGGTCCTCCAGCGCAACGGACGGAATATCGGAAGCCTGGAAATGATAGTCGATCTCCGTCCAGGCATCCGGGTCCGGCTCTTTTCCGGCCAGGGCGCTGCTGAAAGACGGGTAATCGCGACCACCGACCGAAATGCTTTCCGGCACCCGCCAGACATAGCCCATGAAATCGCTTCCGTGATCGGCGACCACGATGCGCGATGGGGGCAGGTCCTCCAGCGGAAGTTGCGCGTGGCGCAGCTTTTCGTCCTTCGCCCGGCGTATGACGAGGGACGTGGCCGGTGACTGGTCGAATATGTCGGCGAGGTTCCGGGCGCTGTCCTTCGACGATTGCGAGCGGGTCAGGTCGAGAAAGGTGGCTTTCGCCCCGCTTCGCTCCAGCCGTTCGAGCGAACGCCCGAGCGATTGCAACCCTCTCTCGTCATCGATCACGGTATCGGGGACTTCGACGAACACGATCTGACCGCTCGGTTCGTCGTGGCCGATATTGGCCTGCATCGTCCAGGCGACGAGGTCGAACGGGCTTAACAGGTTGGGAAGCGAGACGAGCACGGCGAGGACCGCCGCCACGACGACGTAACGTATCCTCCGCATTACCGATCTGTTCGATGTCTTTAAGACCATTATGGTCGATGCCTCGCTGCTTTCCGCGGCATGGCAGAGATGCAGCTAAATAATGGTTAACGGCGCCTTCACCGTAAGCGCGCAACGGCGCAGTTCTCCTGGCTCGCACGATCCGCAAGCCGTTCGACCATGAAGGCACGGGCCTGCAGCGCAGAGGCGATTCGTTCGAACGCCTCGGGTTCGAGACCGAGGGCATCAATACAAATTTCGTACACGTTCTGCGGAAAGGTAAGGTGGTTGGCGAAGCAGATATCCTGCACGGCGAGGGTCGACAGACCGTTCGACGCAGCGAGTGAAAGCGCCCGCTCGATCCCCTGTGCGACGATGACTGCTCCGAAAGAAGGATCGAGCGCGGGGCGACCCATGTCCGGGGTGCGCCAGTACCCCGCCGTCGGACGTCCGACGAAATCGCGCGAAACCACGGCCGTGGTG
>JBARZK010000020.1:0-20076 GCA_049649965.1 Erythrobacter sp. | reverse complement strand
CGCGAGCCCCGCCCCGCTCGCATCGAGTGAGTCGGCGAAGATCTCGCTATGCAGCGGCTGGTCGTCGAGACCCGGGCGCCAGCGCGCCTCGCGCGCCTTGGACAAGGCGGCGATATCCGCGCTGCTGAGAGTAGCGGAAGAGGCAGCAAGGCCATCGAGCGTTTCCGCGCCGGAGGAAGAAGAAAGGTCTGTCATAGGAACATCCGGAAGACTCGTGCGAGTCCTCTTTGTTCCTACTATGTTCCACATTCACAAACCGATTGCAACGGCCCGAAAGAAGGTTTGCGACGCAGCCTCAGCCCCCGAAAATAGCGAAGACCGCTTCTGTAGCTTCGGGGAATATCCCGCCGAGCAGGATGATTGCCAGCATCAGCGGACAGAACCAGCGCACCAGGAACAGCCAGAAATGGTGCAATCCGCCCGAAAGGCCGTTTTCGGAATCGATCAGCCTGCGAGAGGCGACCCAGCCCACGAACAGCGAGGTCAGGATCGCCCCGACGGGCATCAGAACCTTGCTCGTCAAGGTGTCGAGCACGTTGAACAGGTCCTGTCCCTCGAACAGGCCGAGCTCGGCGATGCCCGCTACCGGCGTGCCCCAGAACCACGCGGCAAGGGCGCCCAGAACCAGCGCGCTGCCCGCCACGATCGTGGTTGCGACCGCGCGCGGCAGCCCCGCCCTGTCCTTGAACCATGCGGTCGGTGCCTCGAGCAGCGAAACCGAGCTCGTCAGCGCGGCGAAAAACACCATCACGAAGAACAAAAGGCCGATCAGCGAGCCGAACGGCATGTCGCGAAACGCGATCGGCAGGCTCTGGAACATGAGGCCGGGACCGGCGCTCGCCTCAAGTCCGGCGGCGAAGACGATCGGGAAAATGCACAGCCCGGCGATCAGCGCGACTGCGGTGTCGGCGCCTGCAATGATGCCGCTGGTGCTGGCAAGGTTCACGTCGCGCCCGACATAGGCGCCGTAGGTCATCATTCCGGCCACCCCGAGCGAAAGCGAGAAGAACGCCTGCCCCACCGCAGCCAGCATCACCGGCCCGGTCAGCCGGGAGAAATCGAACGTGAAAAGGTAGGCCATCGCCTCGCCGAAACCGCCCGTGGTCGCGCCGTAGATCGTGATCGCGAGGAACAGCAGGAAGAACGTCGGCATCAGCCAGGTCGCCACCCACTCGATCCCGCTGGAGATGCCACGCGCGACGAAGAACAAAGTGATCGCGAGGAACACGATATGGAGCACGACCATCAGCGCCCCGTTGTCGAACAGGGCCGGCAGCAGGTTTTCGATCTCTTCGGGCGGACGTCCCTGGAATGCGCCGCCCGAAAGCCCCGTGGTCACCAGGTCGCCTGCAAAGACGCCGATGTAATAGAGGACCCATCCCCCCACGACGCAATAGAAGCTGAGCACCAGGAACGCGCCCAGCACGCCGAAATCGGCAAGGATCGCCCAGCGCCCGGACTTTCCGCTTTCCGCCGCGACGCGCCTCACGCTTTCGGGCGCGTTGGACTGGCCGTGCCGCCCGATCAGCACTTCGGACAACAGCACCGGGAGGCCGATCAGGAGAACACAAAGGATGTAGAACAGGACGAATGCCCCGCCCCCGTTCTCGCCCGCTTCCGCCGGGAAGCGCCACATATTGCCCAGACCGACGGCCGAACCGACCGCCGCGAGGATGAAGGCGGAACGGGAAGACCATCCTTCGCGCGGCGTGATGCCGTCCGAACCCGTGGTTACGACCATGTCTGAAATGTCCTTCCCGATACCCTATGGCGCGCATAACCCCCATGCGGCGCGCGCCTTTTGCAAGAATTCCGTCAGCGCGCCAAGGGGTTTGATGGAATGCGGCAGGCTTTGCCTTCGCTTCGCCGCGGCGTTACAGCCCGGGCCATGTCCACGACCTACCAGCTCGATACGAGCACGAGCCGCGCCAACCCCACTCCGCAGCCGATGAAGCGCCTGACCGTGCCGCGCATCCGCGCGCGCAAGGTCGACGGCAAGACCGAGAAACCGCTCGTCATGCTGACCGCCTACACTGCCCGGCAGGCGCAATTGCTCGATGCGCATTGCGACCTTCTGCTGGTCGGGGATTCGCTGGGCCAAGTAATCTACGGGCTGCCCTCTACCATACCCGTTACGCGCGAGATGATGGCCAATCACGGGGCGGCGGTCGTTCGCGGCAGCTATCACTCGCTCGTCGTGATCGACATGCCCTTCGGTTCGTACGAAGCCTCCAAGGAGCAGGCTTTCGAAAGCGCCGCCTGGTTGCTGAAGGAGACGGGAGCTGCGGCGGTGAAGCTGGAAGGCGGCGAGGCGATGGCGGAAACCGTTGCTTTCCTGAATGCGCGCGGCATCCCCGTGATGGGCCATGTCGGCCTGACCCCTCAAGCGGTGAACGTTCTGGGCGGATATGGCGCGCGCGGTCGCTCCGATGCAGAGGCGGACAAGATCGTGAGCGATGCAAAGGCATTGGACGAAGCGGGCGCGTTCGCAATCGTGATCGAAGGCGTGGTGGAGCCGATCGCGATCGCGGTGACGCAGGCGGTGTCGGCACCGACGATCGGGATCGGTGCCTCGGCGAAGTGCGATGGCCAGGTGCTTGTCACCGACGATATGCTCGGCATGTTCGAACGGGTGCCGCGCTTCGTCAAACGCTACGAGGATATTGCCAGCGTGATCGACAGGACCGTCGCGACCTATGCCGAGGAAGTGCGGGAGCGGACGTTCCCCGGCGAGGACCAGCTCTACCAGCCCAAGGACTAGCCCAAGGACTAGCCCTGCGACAGCCGCCGGGCGAGCGGTGCAGCGATCACGAGCTGGAGCAAGTGATACAGCAGCAGCGGGGCAATGACGAAGCCGGCCGCCTCGACCGGGAACAGGATCGCGGCAAGGGGCGCGCCGATGGCAACGCTCTTTTGCGCTCCGCCGAACAGGAACGCGATGCGATCGCGGCGCTCCTGCCGCAACAGGATGCCGACCAGCCACGCTCCCCCGCTCGCCAGCGCGAGGAACAGGCAGACGAGCGCCACCAGCGCCGACCACTCGCCAAGGCCGAAGCGGGTGCCCAGGCCCTGCTCGACAGCGCCCGAAAACGCCACATACACTGCGATGCCGATCACCACGCGGTCGAGCCATGCCACGGCCCCCTTGCGCGCGTTCAGCCACCCTCTGACCCCCTTCTGTACCGCCTGTCCGATGGCGAAGGGCAAGACGAGCATGACACCGATCCTCACTATCGCGTCACTCCCCAGATCGGCCGCCTCGCTCCCAGCGAAAGCCGCGAAAAGCGGGGCTGTAACAAAAACCCCGGCAATGTTGAGGAGCGCAGCCCCGACCACCGAAAGCGCGATGTTTCCCCCTGCAAGGCTGGTATAGGACGCCGCCGATTGTACGGTCGAGGGAAGCGTGCCCAGATAGAGGAAACCCAGCGCGACCAAGGGCGGCAATACCGTATCGGCAAGCCCTGACAGGCCGAGGCCGATCAGGGGCATCATTCCGAAGACCCAAAGGAACAGGGGTAGAAAAAACCGCCAGTTCGCAAGACCTTGCGCGATCTCGCCGCGCGCGATCCGCATCCCGTTGACGAGGAACAAGAGGAAGATCGCCGCGCTCGAAACGTCCTGCGCAATTCCCTGCCACTGCCCGGTCGCCGGGAAGACAACCGCGAGCGCCGTCGCGACAAGCAGCATGACGATCATCGGATCCGACAGCAGGGGAATACGCAAGCGCATAAGACGGCCCTGCCGCGCGGATGTCGTTATGTCGAGGTGTCGAGATCGTACTGCTTGATAAGGTCGTAAAGCGTCGGGCGACTGATGCCGAGCAGCTTGGCCGTACTGGAAATGTTGCCCTCGCTACGGGCCAGCGCGTGGCGGATAACCCGCCGATCCGCCTGTTCTCGCGCGGATTTCAGGTTGAGGATGTCGCTTTCCTCCTCTTCCCCGTCTTCAAAGTCGAGATCCGCCGCCGCAACCAGTTTCCCGTCCGCCATGATTACGGCGCGCTTTATGCGGTTTTCAAGCTCGCGGACATTGCCGGGCCAGTCATGCCCATCGATCGCGGCCAGAGCGTCGGGTGCGAAGCCGGTGACGGCAGGGTTCATCTCCCCGGCGAACCGCTTGAGGAACACTTTCGCCAGCAGCACCGCGTCGCCATGGCGCTCGGCAAGCGGCGGTATGCGCACCACGATTTCAGCCAGGCGGTAGAACAGGTCTTCGCGAAACGTCCCTGCGGTGATCATCGCTTCGAGATCCTGGTGGGTGGCGCACACGATCCGGGTGTCGACCGAGATCGCCTTGCGCCCGCCGATCCGCTCGATCGTCCGTTCCTGCAGGAACCTCAGCAACTTAACCTGCAACGGCAGCGGAATGTCGCCCACCTCGTCGAGAAACAGCGTGCCGCCATTCGCACTCTCGATCTTCCCCTCGGTGGTCTTGACCGCACCGGTGAAGGCGCCCTTCTCGTGGCCGAACAGTTCGCTTTCGAGAAGGTTTTCCGGGATCGCCGCGCAGTTGATGGCCACGAACGGCTGTTCTGCCCGGTCGCTCGCATCGTGGAGTCCGCGCGCGAGCAATTCCTTGCCCGTTCCACTCGCGCCCAGCAGCATGACCGACACACTGGTCCTCGCCACGCGCTCGATCGTGCGAGCGACCTTCACCATTTCGGGCGCGCCGGTGATCATTCGGCCGAGCACGGTCTTGTCCTTCCCGGCATTGGCGAGCAGCCGCCGGTTCTCCGCTTCGATCTTGTGCAGATTGAAGGCACGGCGCACGATCAGTCCGAGCGCGTCGATGTCGAGCGGCTTCTGGTAGAAATCGTAGGCCCCACGCTCGATCGCGTGCAGAGCGCTTTCACGCGCGCCATGGCCGCTCGCGACGATGACCTTCGTGTCGGGCTTCAACTCCATGATCGCGTCGAGTACGGCAAACCCTTTTCGCGTGCCGTCCGGATCGGGCGGGAGACCAAGGTCGAGCGTGACGACCGCAGGCATCTCGCTGCGAAGGGCGGTGATTGCCTGTTCGCGCGTGCCGGCGATGACGACATTGAAATCGTCGTAAGCCCACTTCAATTGCGCCTGCAGGCCCTCGTCATCCTCGACGATGAGCAATGCGGGTTTCTTGTCTGCCATCAAGCGGCCCTTTCCTGCGCTGGCGCGGATTGTTTCATGCGATCACGGTCGAATTCTGCGCGCGGGATCATCACCTCGAAGCGGGTGCCGATCCCTTCACGCGATTCGACGGAGATCGTGCCGTTCATCGCCCGGATCATCTCGCGCGCTTCCATCGCCCCGATGCCGAACCCGTCCTCCTTCGACGATACGAAGGGTTTGAAAAGGCTTGTGCGAACGAACTCCGGCGACATGCCTTTTCCGGAATCGATGATCTGGATACGCGCGCCGAGTGTCTCGCCTTCCACGCTGAGCATGACCGGACTTTCGGCCTCGCTCGCGTCGATCGCGTTCTGGATCAGGTGCGTCAGCGCCTGCTCGAGATTGCCCGAATGCGCGAGAACCATGACGGGTTCGCCATGGGTCAGCTCGACCGGATGGATCGAACGAAACCGTTCGATGAGCGCCGAGGCGAAGGTGACCATTTCCACCTGCTGCAGCTCCTGGCGCGGTAGTGCCTCGTACCGGCCGAGGCGAGCGAGCAGTCCGGAAAGCTTTTCGGACGAACTGCGTATCGTGATCAGCATGTCGGCACGAAATTCGGGATTGTCGGCATGCTTCTGGGCATTTGCGGAAAGCAGGGAAAGCTGGCTGGCGAGGTTCTTTATGTCGTGCATCACGAACGCCATCCGCCGGTTGAACTCGTCGAACCGACTGGCTTCCATCAGTGCGTGCTGGCCTGCCTGTTCTGCCAGATAGCTGGCCAATTGCCGGCCTACGACGCGCAGAAGATCGAAATCTTCCCAGTCGAGCCGACGTTCGACCCGTGGCCGCGCAAGGACGATTGCACCGACGAGCCGATCGAAGTGGATGAGTGGCACCAGGGCCCAGGCATCCTGCGCGTCGAGCAGCCATTGCGGCACGTGTTCGAGCTCACCGCAATGATCGATGCCGGCGCGGGCTTCGTCGAGATCGACGATGTGGTTGCGGCGTTCGAGCAGGCCGGAAAGCGCATGTTCGCTGGCCAACCCCGGAACCTCGATGGTTGGCCAGTTCCAGCGAGCGGTCAGTTCCAGGCTCGCGCTTTCATCGGGTGTCAGAAGCAACCCGCCCGGACTTTCGGTGATATCGGCAATGGCCTTGATCGCCCGTTCGGGGAAGCTCGCGTCCTGGTTCGAACCACGCCCGATCGTGCGTGTGAAGCGCAGCCATTCCTCGCGGTAATCGTAGCGGTGCTGGAACAGGTGCTTCGCGGCCAAAACGCGAAGATGTTCGCGCAACCGCTGCGAGGGTAGCCAGACGAGCGCCACGAGGATGGCGAGAACCAAAAGCAGCGCCTGCGCCGTCCGCGCAATGTCGCCGCCGAGCAAGGCGACCGAACGGGTCGCGACGACCATCAGGACGATGTAACTGCCGATCAGCAGCAGCGAGAGAGTTTGGAACGCGACCGTTCGCGATGGGCGGAACTGGCGACTTGCCGCGGCATTATTGGCCCCGAACGCCATGATGGCGGCCATCCCTCCTGCAAATACGCTGTGCAAGATCGTCAGCACGACGGGGAACTCGCCTCCGAGCCAAGCAATCGTTGCAAGGTTGAGATCGTAGGCGAACAGCCCCGCCAGCCCGATGGCGCTGCGACGGATCAGGTCGCGCGATCCGGCAGCTGCTCCCGCATAGAGGTTGTGCAACAGCACGAGAGCTCCGATCGAGATCAGCATTTGGAGCAAGACCCCGATCTCGAACGCCATCCCGACGCCAGCGCCGAAAGGAGCCGTCAAGGCCAGCAGCACGAGCTGGCACAACTGAACCACCACCAGAGCGGCAACGAGCGGACGGGTCGGCTTCAGGCTCTCGTCGCGCCCATCGGCAGCAAAAAGGCAGAAGATAAGACCGATGAGAGCCAGATTGCGCACGGTTGCCGCGATCTCGACCGACGGGCCCTGTGCGTATGCGACGATGGACATCACGCACCAAAGCGCGATCGCGCCGCAAGCGATCAGCAGTGCGCGCCAGTCGGCTCGCGCCCGATCGCCGAACCGAAGGACGTATAGCGTGGCCCCCACGGCAAGCACCGCGCCTGCGATATCGCTTGCGAAACGCGCTTGCGGCGCGAGGTCCGCTAGGGCGATCATGGTGCAACCCACAACCGACTACCCGCGACCAGACCAGCCTCGAGCAGGACGGGGGAGCAGGCAAAATTGTAAGAGCGCATGATCGGCCTGAAACTTGCTTGCAAACGATTGCAAGCACCGTTTCTACGGCTGACAGCTTAAGTGTCGGTAAACTTTACACGAGCGGTCGAGCACGGCGATTGACGCCGTGCTCGATGGTTGAGGAATGGTTAGCGCTGGGTTGCTTCGTCTGCGACTTCGCCCGCAGCAGACCCGACTTCGCTCGCCGCGCTGCCCACTTCTTCCGCCGCACCCGCTATGGCGTTGTCCCGCGCAATTTCCGCCCCGGTGGATTGGGCTATCAGATACCCGCCCACGGCCAGAGCGACGATGAGCACGAGGAGAAAAACCCACTTTGCGCTCCCGCCGCCCTCTCGCGGAGCGTCGTTGCTTATCACGTGCGTGGTGTGGACGTTCCCGCGCGCATCTTCGGTTTGAGTAACACGTTCCTGGACCATATCGGTACCTCCTGCGCAAACCGAAATCGCTTTCGCGTCAGGCGGTTCCCGAGGACGATCGTTTTCCGACCCCTTTTAACCGGACGCCATCCTCGGGGAAGCCGGGGTCAGGCAATCGATCCGGCCGCAGCGGGGGCATCCGACACCCAGCGGCACCGCATCCTCCGGATCGAGCGACACACCGCGCGCTTGCGCTAGATCGCCCGCAAACCGCGCCTCCAGTCCGAGCACGATCGCGCGCCGCGCCGTGCATATCGCGCCGTCCACCTCGACCGTCCGCGCGACGGTGAACCAATGGCGCGGGGCGCCCTCCCCCTCGCCGAAGGTCACCGCCTGGGTCAGGAGCTTACCGAAGCTTTCGAACGCGGCGTAAGGAACCCATGCGGGCCAGCGCGCGCCATGTAGCGGATACGCCACGCCGCTCGCCCCGGCGGTAAAATGAACCATCCTTCCGGTGCGGCCGAAACGGGCACTGAAGAAGGGCAAACCGCGCTCTCCGACGCGCTGAAGCGTGGTCAGGCGCTGCGCAAGCTGGTCGAAACTGACCGCGAAGCGGCGTTGCAGGACCGGCAGGTCGTATCCGGTCTGCTCACAGGCGCGCAGCAGGCGGCGGTAGGGCATCAGCAGTGCGGCAGCCGCATAATCGGTCACATGCTCGCGAAACCGGTCGCGCGCCTCGGGTGTATCGAGCCGGGCGCCCGCAACCAGTGTATCGATCTCGTCGCGCCGCTCGAGCGACGCGACCTGCCTTGCGATCTGGAACCGACGGGCTGCGCCCGGCAGCATTTCGGAGAGCTGCAATTGCCGCGCGTGCAGATCGAGCCGGTGGACCAGTCCCGGCATGACTTCGGCGGGAAGTATCCGGACGGAAAGGCGGTGCGTGACCCGCAACCGCTCCCCGAGGGCCGCGCTGATGTCGCCTGATGCAAGACGCAGTTCGTCGGACAGATCCTCCGCCGCGTGATCCAGGTCCGGGAAATGGTTCTGCCACCGCGCAACGGCCTCACGTGCTGCTCCGGCCGGATCGGGTGGCCCTTCGTCCTTCGCGTGCGATTTGTCATAGAGCCGCGCGAAGGCGGCCGCCGCCTGCGGGGCGGCGGCGAGCAATTCCTCGGTTTCTTCACGGTCGATGGCGAGATCCGCAAAACGCGGATCGGCCAGGCGCCGGGCGAGCCCGTCCACGCCGCCGATCGCCTCGTCCTCTCGCAAGGAACTCGGATCGAAATCGAACCGCTCGATCACCTGCACCAGGACGCGGGCCGAAAGCGGGCGCTGGTTGCGCTCTATCAGGTTCAGGTAGCTGGGGGAGATGCCTAAAGCGGCCGCCATGGCAGCCTGCGTCAGGCCTTCGCGTTTGCGCAACCGGCGCAGCGAGGGACCGGCGAGGAGAGAATTGTCCGACATGCCATTTCTGTAAATTAATTTACATAGTGACACAAGAAATTTGGTGTCCAGTCGGATAGTGACAGGAATTTTTGTAACTTTCCCTGTTCGCCCATCCTATTTCGGTGCCAGAAACACGGCATCCCCTCCCCAAGTTACTGGAGCAACTCATGACCTATCAGAACACGATCACCCAAATGCGCCAGACCATCGAGAAAGGCGGACCCGGCTGGGCCGCGATCGATGCGCAGAATGCCGCTCGCATGGTGATCCAGAATCGTTTTGCCACCGGCCTCGATATTGCGCGCTATACCGCGAAGATCATGCGTGCGGACATGGAAGCCTACGACCGCGACCCGTCCGCCTACACGCAATCGCTCGGCTGCTGGCATGGTTTTATCGCCCAGCAGAAGATGATCGCGATCAAGAAGCATTTCAACTCGACCGATCGGCGCTATCTCTACCTTTCCGGCTGGATGGTAGCGGCGCTGCGCAGCGAATTCGGCCCCCTGCCCGATCAGTCCATGCATGAAAAGACGAGCGTCCCTGCCCTGATCGAGGAAATCTACACCTTCCTGCGCCAGGCGGATGCGCGCGAACTCGGCCTCATGTTCCGCGGTTACGACGAAGCCAAGGAAAGCGGGGACGAGGTCCGGGTGAAGGATATCGAGAACAAGGTCGATGAGTACCAGACCCACATCGTGCCGATCATCGCCGATATCGACGCCGGGTTCGGCAATGCGGAAGCGACCTACCTGCTCGCCAAGGAAATGATCGAAGCAGGTGCCTGCGCGCTCCAGATCGAGAACCAGGTTTCCGATGAAAAGCAGTGCGGTCACCAGGACGGCAAGGTCACCGTCCCGCACGAAGAGTTCCTGCAGAAGATCCGCGCGATCCGCCATGCGTTCCTGGAACTGGGTGTCGATGACGGCATCATCGTCGCGCGGACGGACTCGCTCGGAGCGGGCCTGACCAAATCGATCGCTTACTCAAACGAACCGGGCGACCTGGGAGACCAGTACAACAGCTTCCTCGACGCAGAGGAAGTCGATGCGGCGAACATCTCCAACGGGCAGGTCTTTATAAGCCGCGAAGGCAAGCTGATGGCGCCCAAGCGGCTGCCTTCCAACCTTTACCAGTTCCGCGCAGGGACCGGGGTCGACCGCGTCGTGCTCGACTGCATCACGTCGCTCCAGCATGGGGCCGACCTGCTGTGGATCGAAACCGAAAAGCCGCACGTGGAGCAGATCGCTTCCATGGTCGACCGTATCCGCGAAGTCGTGCCGAACGCGAAGCTGGTCTACAACAACTCGCCGAGTTTCAACTGGACCCTCAACTTCCGGCAGCAAGTCTTTGATGCCTGGGAAGAAGCTGGCAAGGACGTCTCGTCCTACGACCGCGAGAAGCTGATGAGCGTAGATTACGACGGAACCGAACTGGCAGCCGAAGCCGACGAGCGTATCCGTACGTTCCAGGCGGATGGGGCCAAACGCGCAGGCATTTTCCACCATCTGATCACCCTGCCGACCTATCACACGGCGGCGCTGAGCACGGACAACCTCGCCCGCGAATATTTCGGGGAGCAGGGTATGCTCGGCTACGTCAAGAACGTGCAGCGCGAGGAAATCCGCCAGGGCATCGCCTGCGTCAAGCACCAGAACATGGCCGGCTCCGACATCGGCGACGATCACAAGGAGTACTTCGCCGGTGAAGCCGCTTTGAAGGCCGGCGGCAAGGACAACACCATGAACCAGTTCGAGGCCGCCTGATCCTCCCACGCCCCAAGCAAGGCCGGGCACCTTCAATCCCGGCCTTGCGGGAACCAACGCGGACCGTCATGGACTTTGTCAGCACAAAGCCCTTCCGCATCGAAGGCCGCATCGAGGGAGAGACTCACAATGAGCGATACCGACACACCTAGCCCGGCTCAGACGCGCGAGCCCGGACGCGCCCGTGCGCTTCTTTCGACCGCGGACATGAAGCTGCTGCGCCGCGCCCTCGAAAGCCACGCCCGTGGCACCGAGGACCGCGACGAACTGGCGAAGATCAACGCGCTGCACCATCGGCTCGGCACCTACGTGCCCGATCCGGAGTAAGCACTCGCGTACGCAACGATTCTCCTGGGGAGGAGAATACGGCCGTCGACCCGGGGTTTCCCGGTTCGGCGGCCGTAATGCATCAGCCTCAGGTCGAACTCAGCCGCCGCTCCTTGGCATCAGGTCCAGCGTCGCAGCCGTAAGCGCTTCGGTCGCGGTCGCGATCACCACCGGCGCGTCGGGCGCCCAGAACGGCGAATGGAGCGAGACGAGCTCGACCTCACCGCGCTGCGCGGCTTCGTACCGTTCCTGCGGCACGCCGCCGACCCAGAAGATCAGCGACTCGATCTCGTCGGGGTCGGCCCTGCGGAACTGGCCGAAATCTTCGCCACCCATCACGCTCGGCACTTCGAAGATGCGACCCTCGAACCGGCCGCGCAGGTTCGTCATTACCTCTTCGGTGAAGTCAGGGTCGTTGTAAGTCGAGGGGGTGTACGGGTCCTGCACCGTCACGACGGGCAACATGTCCTCCGCCATTCCGGCAGCAAGCGCCTCGCCCCGCGCGATGCGGGCGATCCCGTCGAGCAATTGCGCCCGGGCCTCGTCCGTGTAGCTGCGCACCGTGATCTGAAGCTTGGCGACATCGCTGATGATGTTGTGCTTCGACCCGGCCTGGAAGCTACCTACGGTGACCACAGCGGGGTCCAGGGGGTTCAGTTCGCGGCTGACGAGAGTCTGCAAGCGATCGACGATGTTGGTGCCGATGATGATCGGGTCCTTCGTCGTGTGCGGATAGGCGCCGTGGCCGCCGATGCCTGGAATGACCACGTCGACGCTGTCGACGTTCGCCAGCGCGTATCCCTTCGAATAGCCGATCATCCCCGCAGGCGCCTGCGCCGCGTCGTGGAAGGCGAGGACGTAGTCCGGCTTGGGAAAGCGCTCGTACAGGCCGTCTTCGAGCATGGCGAGCGCGCCCTCGCCGATCTCCTCGGCGGGCTGGAGGATCATCACCAGCGTTCCCGACCATTCGTCGCGGCGTTCGACCAGCAACTGCGCCGCGCCGACCCACGCGGCCATGTGGGTATCGTGGCCGCAGGCATGCATGACGCCGGTCTCGACCCCGCTTGCCGGAACGGCCGTGCGGGTGGAGGCGTAGGGCAGCCCGGTCTGCTCGACCACGGGCAGTCCGTCCATGTCGGCCCGCAGCATGACGGTCGGCCCTTCGCCGTTCTCCATCACCGCGACGACACCCGTTTGCCCGACACCCTCGGTCACCTCGAAGCCGAGCGCCCGCGCCCGTTCCGCGAGCTTGGCAGCGGTTTCGTGCTCCTCGAAGCTCAATTCCGGGTTGGCGTGCAGGTCCTTGTAGAGCTCCACCAGCCCGGGCAGATCCTCCATTACGGCAGAACGCAACGCGTCACCTTGCTGTGCTCCGGCCTCGACGTGCTGCTCCGCCCATGCGGGCACCGCGCCGGTCACGGCTCCGATAAGCGCGATTGCCGCGCACGCCGTCTTCATCCGTTCAACCATCTATCCTGATCCTTCTTCCCTACAGAATGGAACACATGGAACACTGTCCAGGAGCAAAAAACTCCCCGAGGTTCCAGCGTCGATTTTCTTTCTACGACAAGGGTTTGCGAACGAAGCTGCGATCATTCGCGGCTCTTCCCACATACCGCCCGCGTAGGAAACGGTCATAATCCGTACCACAGCACCAGCAGGACCGAGAGCGTCGTCACCATCAGCGCCACCAGCGGGACGCCGGTGCGGATGTAGTCGCCGAATTCGTACGATCCTTCGGCCATGATGAGCATGTTGGTCTGGTAGGCGATGGGCGTCGCGTAGCACAGATTGCACCCGAACAGCACGGCGAGGATCAGCGGTTCGGGCGGCAGGCCGAGCTGCATCGCGATGCTCACCGCGATCGGCGTGCCCACGGTTGCCGCGGTCGCGTTGGACGCGAAGTTGGTGAGAAGGGTGACGAACGCCATGATCGCCGCCAGCACCAGTGCGGGCGGCAGGTAGGACAGGCCCAGCGACATGACGCTGCCGAGCCAGTCCGCCGCCCCGCTTTCCAGGATGATCCGGCCGATCGCGATACTGGCGGCAACCAGCACGATGACCTTTGCCGACAAGGCGCGGCCCACGCGGTCGAACTTCACGCACCCGGTCACGAACATGAGGATCGCGCCCGCCAGAGCGGAAATCGCGATGGGCAGGAAGCCGAAGGATGCGAGCGCGATCGATACGCCCATGATGACCGCCGACAGGACCGCTTTCGAACGGCGCGGCAATTCCCGCGCACCTTCGAGCAGGAGCAGGCTGTCGTTTCGCGCGAAGGACTGGATATCGTCGTTGAGCCCCATGACGAGCAGGACGTCGCCTTCCGAGATGCGAAGGTCGCCGCCGCCGGAATACTGGTCCTTCTCGCCCAGAAGCCGGTCGGGGCGATGGATGCCGAGGATGGCGACCGAATAGAGGTCGGCGATCCCCGAACTCGGCAACGTGCGGGTGATGAGGCGGGAATCGGCGGTGACCGTCATTTCGACGACCACCACGTCCTGCTTGCGGGCGGAGGCCGTGCGCTTGATCCGGTCGAGCACCCAACTGGGCGCCAGCTCGCCCTTCAGCACGCGGGTGGCGTCTTCCAGCGCCTCGTGCGTGCCCGAGATATGCAGGCGCTGCTGCGGCTGGAATTCGCCGACCGGCGGATCGTGAAAGGTGATGGCCGCCGGAAGCTTGTCGCGGATGTCGGCCATTTTGGCGCCGGTCAGTTCGCTGTCGGACCCGACTCTCAGCCGGGTATGGAACAGCCGCCGGTTGCCATCGGCCTCGACGCTGTTGTCGTCGAGCAGGCGCGGCATGACGAGCCACAGATAGGGGAGGGCCACCAGTGCCGCGATCAGCACGATCGGGGTGTAGTGAAACACGCTCATCTGCGGTTGGCCCAGATCGACCGCGATCGAGGTGACGAGGATGTTGGTGGAGGTCCCGATCGTGGTCGCCATGCCGCCGATCAGCACCGCGGCGTTGAGCGGTATCAGCGTCTTGGAGGCAGGCATCCCGCCCTTCGCCGCGAGAGCGACGAATATGGGCAGCAGCAGGACGAGCACTGGCGTATCGTTGACCGCCATCGACAGGAAGAACGCCAGCAGCAGCGAGACCAGCAGGCCCAGCTGCAAATTGAACTTGAACACCTGTTCGAGAAACCGCGCCGCCGGCTCGAGCGCGCCCGTGACGACGAGCCCCCTCCCCATGATCATCAGCGCGCAGATCGTGATGAGCGCGTAATGGCCAAACCCGGCGAACGCCAGTGTAAGCCCGTCCGTGGGATTGTCGCCTTCGAGCGGAAAGAAATAGAGGCCGACCGCGATCACCGCGATGGTCAGCAGCGACACGATCTCGACCGAAAGCCGGCCGCGTGCGAAGCCGATGAACATCGCAACCGTCACCGCCATTGCGGCTATGGCATGATAGGATGGTTCATCGATCATTGCGTATGATGCGCGATCTCACAGAGGGACGGGGGATTGGCAAGCATTTTGATCGCATCCGCGGGGCGTCCAGACCTTTGTTGGTGTCTCAGACTGGCGCCTCGCGGTTGGCAGCTCGGACCATCGCGGCGTCGGCTCGATCCTGCGGATCCGCAAACCGCGCAAGCGCCCTGCCCTGCGTCATCCAGGAAATCCCGAATGCGATCAGGATCATGGCCTCCATCCAGAAGGTCATGTTGTTCGCCGACCACCGCTCGCCGGCCAGGAGATTGCCGACGAGAATCGCGATCGTACCTGCCGCGATCACGATCCCCGAGGTCCGGTAGATCGCATTGCGCTGCCGCTTCGCATGCGTGGGCAAGGGGCGTTCACCGCCCGGTCCGCTCGGCACCTTGGTGAAGACGAACAGGCAGAAGAAGGCGAGGATCGCGAAGAGCAACCCCGCCGAAGCGGCGTGGACCCAGTACCCGACGACCGGATAGACCACCATCGGGCGAGCGCAGGTGCCGTCTTCGGCCAGCGCCTCACAATCGGTGATCCAGCCCGACATCGGCACGAAGGCGACCGCCAGCGCCGCGATGCCCGCGATCGTCGCGAGCTGCGCCACCTTGGGCGTCCACCCGCGATAGGCCAGCAGCAGCGCACCGATCGCGACGAGACAGCCGACGAACAGGTCGCCCAGCACGATCGGCTCGTAGTAATATCCCGACAACGCGCTGCGGAACCGACCCAGCGCTTCTCCGCCTAATCCCAGGACAACCGGCATTCCGAAGGCAATGACGCCGACGAGGCTTGCGAGGCGTCGCTGGTCGAAACGCAACCGGGGATCGCGCGCATAGGGATAATCGCGCGGCGGCTGGTAGCGCGTCGGACCGGTTTCGAAGGGGGTTTCGAAGGGGGTTTCCATCGCAACCGAGCGTAGCGCCGTGGCGGGTGCGCTCAAGCCCTGAACGAAAGTCAGGCCCCGAATGAAAGCCAAGCAATAACCGAAAGGTTTGGTGCCCCTGGCCCGACTCGAACGGGCACTCCTAAAAGGAAAGCGATTTTGAGTCGCTCGCGTCTACCAATTCCACCACAGGGGCACGCCTTCCGACGAAGCGCGGCTGTTAGCGTCCGTCCGGTTCCAAATCAACACGGCCGTCGGCTGTCTAGCGCAGCGATCCCGCCAGCAGCTTGTGCAGCTTGGAATGCAGCGTCTGGTTCGCGGCCAGAACCTGGCTCGAATGGATCGGGTTAGAGCGGCCGCGGAAATCCGAAACGAAGCCGCCCGCCTCGCGCACCAGCAGGCAGCCCGCCGCGGTGTCCCAGTCGTTGAGCCCGCTCTCCCAGAACCCGTCGAAACGTCCCTGGGCGAGATAGGCCAGATCGAGCGAAGCGGCGCCGAAGCGGCGAATGCCCGCAACTTCCGGGCCGATGGCGCCGAAAATGCGGCTCCATTCGGCGAAGTCGCCGTGCCCCGAATAGGGAATGCCGGTCGCGATCAGCGCATCCGCAAGCCCGCGCCGCGCCGACACGCGAAGCCGCGCATCCTGCAGCCAGGCGCCGCGGGTTTTCTCGGCCCAGTAGGTTTCATCGTTGATCGGGTGGTAGATGACGGCCGCGGTAACCTCGCCCCATCCCGTCCCGTCGGGCCGCGGTTCCTGCACCCCGATGCTGATCGCGAAGTGCGGGATGCCGTGGAGGAAGTTGGAGGTACCGTCGAGCGGGTCGATGATCCAGCGCGGCTTGCCCTCGTCGCCTTCGATGATGCCGGCCTCTTCCAGCACGAAGCCCCATCCCGGGCGCGCATGGCTGAGCTCGTCGTACAACGCGCGTTCGGCGCGCATGTCCGCCTTCGACACGAAGTCTGCCGGTCCCTTGCGACTGACCTGGAGGTGCTCCACCTCCCCGAAATCGCGCCGCAACCGTCCGCCCGCCTTGCGCGCGGCGCGTTCCATGACGCGGATAAGGCCTGAAAACATGCTCATCGAAGGTCAGCCGGCCTTGCCGACATAGGTCTGTTCATAGACGTCGACCACGATCCGCGTCCCGCTTTCGATGTGGGGCGGCACCATGATGCGCACGCCATTGTCGAGCACGGCGGGCTTGTAGCTGGAGGACGCGGTCTGGCCCTTCACCACGGCATCGGCCTCGACGATCTCGGCTTCGATCTGCGCGGGGAGTTCGACACTGATCGGCTTTTCTTCCCACAGCTCCAGCTTCACCTGCATGCCGTCCTGCAGGAACGGCCGCGCATCGCCGAGCAGGTCGGACGGCAGGCTGATCTGTTCGTAGGTGGTCTGGTCCATGAAAACGAGCATGTCGCCGTCTTCGTAGAGAAACTGCGATTCTTGCGTTTCGAGCCGGACCTTCTCGACCGTGTCGGCGCTGCGGAAGCGCACGTTCGTCTTGCGCCCGTCCTGCAGGTTCTTCATCTCCACCTGCATGTACGCCCCGCCCTTGCCCGGCTGGGTGTGCTGGATCTTCGCAACCTTCCAGATGCCGTTCTCGTATTCGAGGATGTTGCCGGGACGAATGTCGACGCCGCTGATCTTCATGGAACAATGCGCTTTCTGTATCGGGGGGCCGCGCCGGCGACCTTCTGGCGCGGCGCAAGGCGGAACGGTCGCGCCAATAGCGGCTCGCACCCGGCGCGGCAAGCGGGGCCTGAACCGGCCGGTTCATTGCAGCGCCAGTGGCACCGTGCGATAGGGTGGGAGGCTCACGGTGAAGTTGGAGGGGTCATGACAGGTTTGGCACGCATCACGCTGGCAGCTGCGGCTGCCTTTCTCGCAACCGGCCTTGCCGCGCAGGACAGCGGCGATCCCGGTCCATCACGCGATCCGGGCGGCATGCTCAAGACATTGCCGCGCGGTAACTATTCCTGCGCGCTGCCCGGCGATGCCGGCGGAGACGCATTCGTGGTCGTGGCCGAGGAAGCCTTCCGCATCAGCACCGCCTCGCGCTATCAGAGCGCTGCGGGAGACGGCACCTACCTGCTGCGCGGACGCGAGCTTTTGTTCACCAGGGGGCCGCGCAAGGGCGAAAGGTTCCACCGCGTCGGCGACAACCAGCTGCGCAAGCTTCGCGAGGACGGGTCCGAAAGCGATCTGCTCTGCACGCGCGGCGGATGATCGCGCCTAGCGGGCCGGAACCGAAGAAGCCTCGCGCAGCAGCGGATAGGGGTTGATCGCGGTCGAAGGTTCCCACCACCGGGCATCGGCGGTCGTTTCGCTGATCTCGAAATGCAGGTGCGGCGCCGAGCTTCCGGCATTGCCCGAACTTCCCACCGTCCCCAATGTCTGCCCTGCCCGAATTCGCTGCCCTTCGCGAAGGCCGGGCGCGTAAGTGTCGAGGTGCGCGTAATAGTGGATGCGCAGGCGATCGGGACTGCGCACATAGATGGAATTCCCGCCCCGATCGGACCGATGCAGCTTCGCAAGAGTGCCGTTGGTCGCGGCGACCACCGGCGTTCCGGCCGGGGCCATGATGTCGATCGCCTCGTGCGTGCGTTGGTCATCCGGGCCGCGATCGTCGAGGAAGCTGTCCGAAAGATCGGTCCCGGCAATACCGGCAACGGGGATCACCAGCCCGGTCGCACCAAGACTCCCCATTCCCGCCGATGCGGTGGTTTGCCGGTCGTCGGCGAGGCCCGGTTCGTCAGCGCTTTCCACTCCGCCCGGCTGCTCGTCCATGGTCGCGGGCGCATCATCATCCTGGCGGTCCTGCGCCAGTTCCAGCCAGCCTGCGCCGAACATGATCCACACGGCCGACGTCAGCGTGGCCGTCACCGCGATGGTGAGCAGGCGGTCCGCGATTTTCATACCCCGCTACGATCCCCTTACGCCTCGAAGATCACCTGCGTATCCTGAGATACCATCTGCGACAAGCGCGCCGCGTCCCAGTTGGTGAGCCGCACGCAGCCACTGCTTTGCGCCCGCCCGATGGTTTCCGGGTCGGGAGTGCCGTGAATGCCGTAATGCTCCTTGCTGAGGTCGATCCAGACCACGCCGACAGGTCCGTTGGGACCCGGCGGGAGGGTATAGGTTTCCTGCTCGGCGTTCTCGAGCCCGAGTACTTCGGGATCGTAGCTGTATGGCGGCATGTAGGCTTCGCCCACGATGTTCCACTCACCCAGCGGTAGGGGAAACTCGCTCGATCCAGAGCTGACGGTGAAGAGCGCGACCAGGTCCTCGCCGGAATACGCCTTGAGGGTCTTGCCCGCCTTGCTGACGACGATCCGGTCGACTTCGGGCTGTTCCGTCCCGACCCCCAGCGAAGCGAGCACGCGCTGCCATTCGCGGTCCTCGACCACGGCGGGAGCTATGCGGTCCGCGCCGATATTGGGCACCCGCACCATCTGGCCCGCCGTGAAATAGCTGCCACCGCTCGCATCTTCGGATCCGCCGGAATCGGACGATGCGTCGTCCTCGCTTGATCCTTCAGCACCCGCCGGACGTCCGCCGGGATTGAGCCTGCGAAGAACCTCGATGGTGGTGTGGAACCTCTCGGCGAGCTTTTCGTCGAGCGACTTGTAGCCGAGCCGCTCCATCTCCGCCTTCGCCTCGGTCGATTCAGGAATGTCGTAATAGGTGTTTCCGCCCCAGCTTTCCGGGATTGTCACCACGCGCGTCGCAGGCAGGCGATCATACCGGGCCAGCGCTTCTCTCGTCGCCTCGTCGTTCTCTCCGGTCACCTCGATGTCGTTCGCTTCCTGAAAGCCGCGCAGCGCGTTCTCGGTGCTCATGCCCATCTTGCCGTCGATCACGCCGGGGCCGAAGCCCGTGCGGTCGAGCGCGACCTGCAGCTTCATGATCGGCCGCTCTTCAGTGTCCTCTATCTCGGTATCCTGACGGGACGAGTTGCCATCGCCGCTGTCCGCCGTGTCGGACGACGATGACGATGTGCTGCCGCCGTTCGTCCCTTCGGATCGATCACTGCCGAGATAGGCTTCGTCGTTGGAGGCCATCGTGTCGGCGAGATTGTCGTCGCTGTAGGTTTCGTAGCCGTAATCGGGGGCATTTTGTTCCGTAGCTACCCGATCGCCCTCCTCGGGGTCCTCGGTGCCACCACAAGCCGAAACGAGGGCAAGGGCGCTGGCAGCGGCGAGAAGGCTGGGAAAACGTGTGCGGATCATAAGAAGGCCTTTGTGTTGCGTCTCCTGCACAACACGCGAGGCGCCTTATCGCTCCCGATCGCGCTATTTCGAATCGCGACCGGGTCCCGACTTTTCAATGGCTTCGCCGAAGGCCTGGACCGCGGCGACCTCGTCCCCTGCCCACACCCCGCCGCTGACCGCGAGGAAATCGGCACCTGCGCGGACGAGGGGCGCGCAATTGTCCGGGGTGATGCCGCCGATGACTACAGCCGGAATCTCGAACAGGTTCGTCCACCATTCGATCAGTTCGGGCGTCGGCCGCTTGGCCTCGCCCCTGTCCTGAACCGTGTCC
>JBARZK010000019.1:0-14125 GCA_049649965.1 Erythrobacter sp. | reverse complement strand
GGCGAGGGCGAGGCCTGCAGCCAGCCCCCCGCCGCCGCAGCACGCGACAACGCGGGTGGGCGCGCGGCCCAGTTGGCGGGCGATCTCGATCCCGGCGCTCCCCTGACCCTCGATCACCCACGGGTCGCCGAAAGCATGGACGAGCGTGCCGCCCTTCTCGCCGATCACGCGCGCGGCCACGTCGTCCCGGTCCTCTCCGGGTCGGTCTTAAAGCACGAGGTCCGCGCCAAGCGCGCGCGTGGCATCCAGCTTCACCTGCGGCGCATCGCGCGGCATGACGATGGTGGCGGCAATGCCAAGACGCCGCGCGGCCCATGCCACCCCTTGCGCATGGTTGCCCGAGGATACCGCGACCACGCCCGCCGCGCGTTCCTCATCGGTCAGGTTCGACAGCCGCCACCACGCGCCCCGGATCTTGAACGCGCCGATCGGTTGCAGGCTTTCCGCCTTGGCCCACCCCTTCGCGCCCGCGATTTCGAGCGGCAGGAGCGGCGTCGGCGGCAGGATCGCCCCGATCGCATCGGCTGCGGCGCGAACGCCTTCGCGAGTCGGCTGGCGCTGTTCCTTCTTGCCGGGCTCGTTCATCCTGCGGCGCCAATCCTACAGGATGGAACACATGGAACACGGTCCTGCGAAGGAAAATCCGCCTGCCCGCAAGCGCCCGCGAGCGCGCACACCCGGGGCCGGAGAAGGAAGGGACACACGGTCATGCAGCGCCCCTACAACCCGCGCCCACATTAGGAAACGCCGGATCGTTTGAGCGCTCGCACGCATTGCTCTAGGGACGCGCGCGAAAAGCAATTCCAAGAGGTGTGACTATGTCGAAGGTGCTGGTGATCGGGGCAGGGGGCGTCAGCTCGGTCTGCGTCCACAAGATGGCGCAGGTGGGCGGGGACGTCTTTCCCGAAATACACCTCGCCAGCCGTACGAAATCGAAGTGCGACGCCATAGCCGCCAGCGTGAAGAAGCGCACCGGCGCGGAGCTCCAGACCTACGAGATCGACGCCGAGGAAGTGCCCGCGATGGTGAACCTGATCAAGAAGATCGGCGCGACCCATGTCGTGAACCTCGCGCTGCCCTATCAGGACCTGCCGATCATGGATGCCTGTCTCGAGGCGGGTGTCCATTATCTCGACACCGCCAATTACGAGCCCAAGGACGAGGCGAAGTTCGAGTACAAGTGGCAATGGGCCTATCACGACCGGTACAAGGACGCAGGGCTGATGGCGCTGCTGGGTTCGGGTTTCGATCCGGGCGTCACGTCCGTTTTCACCATGTGGCTGAAGAAGCACAAGCTGAAGTCGATTCGCCAGCTCGACATCCTCGACTGCAATGGCGGCGACCACGGTCAGGCGTTCGCCACCAACTTCAATCCGGAAATCAACATCCGCGAAGTCACCGCGCCGGCCCGCCATTGGGAGAACGGCGAATGGGTCGAGACGCCGGCCATGCAGGTGAAGACCGAGTTCGATTTCGAGGAAGTGGGCGAACGCAACGCCTACCTCATGTATCACGAGGAGCTGGAAAGCCTGTCGAAACACGTGCCCGAACTGGAGCGCGCGCGGTTCTGGATGACCTTCGGCGATGAGTACATCAAGCACCTGACCGTGCTTCAGGCGGTCGGCATGACCAGGATCGAGCCGGTACGTTACCAGGGCCGCGAGATCGTGCCGCTGCAATTCCTCGCCGCCGTCCTGCCCAAGCCAGAGACCCTGGGCGAGACGACCAAGGGCAAGACCAATATCGGCGTCATCGCAACCGGAGAGGCGCTGGACGGGAGCGGCGAAAAGACGTTCTACATCAACAATATCTGCTCCCACGAAAAGGCGTACGAGGAAACCGGCAACCAGGCGGTAAGCTACACCACCGGCGTCCCCGCGATGATCGGCACCGCGATGATGGTGACCGGCAAGTGGAGCGGCGAGGGCGTTTTCAACATGGAGGAAATGGACCCCGATCCCTTTATGGACATGCTCAACGAGTACGGCCTGCCATGGGACGTGAAGGAGCTGGACGGGCCGGTGGAGTTCTAGGCGCTTGCAGATCGGCGAGACCACTATCGAGACCGTTCGCGGAGACATCGTAACGATGGAGTTCGACGCCATCGTCAACGCCGCCAACTCCTCGCTTCTCGGCGGAGGTGGCGTTGACGGGGCGATCCACCGTGCAGCGGGACCCGAATTGCTCGCGGAATGTCGCACTCTCGGCGGTTGCGAAACCGGCGATGCGAAGGTGACAAGGGGCTACGATCTGCCCGCCAGGCACGTCGTCCACACCGTAGGCCCGGTCTGGCGAGGCGGCGACAACGGCGAAGCGGAACGTCTCGCCAGCTGCTACGCCCGATCGCTCGATCGCGGGGCTGAGGTGGAGGCCCGCAGCATCGGGTTCCCCGCCATTTCGACCGGCATCTATGGCTATCCCGTCGAGAAAGCCGCCAAGACCTCGGTCGAGACGATCGCCGAATGGGTGGCCGATAATCCGCAAACCTACGACCGCATCGCGCTGGTTTGTTTCGATCAAGCCACCGAACGCGCCTTCGGGCAAGCATTGGAGACGATCTGAATGCAAACCAAGGCCGGTGACCCGGGCGCTTTCGCCGATTTCGACCTGTCCCGCGTCGAGAGTCCAGCCTTCGTCGTGGACGCGGCGAAGCTGCGCGACAATTGCCGGGTGCTTGCGGGCATCCGCGATGCAGCCGCGAGCGATGGGGCGAGTATCAAGGTGTTCGCCGCGCTCAAGGCGTTTTCCATGTGGTCCGCCGCGCCGATCCTCGGAGAATATCTCGACGGCGTGTCCACGTCCGGCCTGTGGGAAGCGCGGTTGGCGAGCGAATTCTACGACGGCGAGATCGCGACCTATTGCGCGGCCTACAAGCCCGAGGACCTCGAAGAGGTCTGCCGCCTTTCCGACCACGTGATCTTCAATTCGCCCGGCCAGATGCAGCGGGCCGCCCTGATCCTCGAACAGGCGCAGGTGACGGGCGGGGACGTCAGCGTCGGCCTCAGGCTCAATCCGATGGTCCCGACCGGGGAAGTGCCGCGCTACGATCCCTCCAGCCCCGGCTCGCGCCTCGGCTTCCCGATCGACCAGTTGACCGAAGAGCACATGGAGGGCGTCGAAGGCATCCACTTCCACAACATGTGCGAGCAGGACTTCGAACCGCTCAGGCGGACGTGGGACAAGGTGTTCGATGTCATCGAGCCGTGGTTCGGGCAGCTCAAGTGGATCAACATGGGCGGCGGGCACCACATCACCCGCGCCGATTACCAGCGCGAGGAACTGGTCGAATTCCTGCGCGACGCGGCGGAGGACACGGCTGCGGAAATCATCATCGAACCTGGCGAGGCCGTGGCGCTCGATGCCGGGATACTCGTGGGCACCGTGCTCGACACCGGCTTCAACGACGTGCCCTTCGCCATCACCGACGTGTCCGCCACCTGCCACATGCCCGACGTGATAGAGGCGCCCTATCGCCCCGCAATGCTGGGCGAACTCACCGATGAAAGCCAGGTGCCCACGCGCCTTGGCGGACCGTCCTGCCTCGCCGGGGACGTGATCGGAGACTACCGCCTGCCGGTTAAGGCGGAAGCCGGCGCGCGCTTCGCCTTCCTCGACCAGGCGCATTATTCGATGGTGAAGACCAACACCTTCAACGGCGTGCCGCTGCCCGGCATCTGGCTGTGGGACAGCGAGACCGACGTGCTCGAATGCGTGCGATCGTTCGGGTACGAGGATTTCCGGAACCGGCTGAGCTAGGCTTCAGCTCGAGATCGGGCCCACCACCCTGCCGCGCTCGTTCTGGTTGATCGCGCGGGCGAGGCCGGCGATGGCCCCGAACTGGCGCGCCGCCTGCTCCACCCGGGCGCGGTCCTCGCTCGCCTTCATCGATCCGCTTTCGAACATGTTGCCGCTTTCCACCGCGATGAGGACCTCGCCGCGGATGAAGAGCGCGCGCACGGCGTCCCCGTCGAAGGCGTTCTCGACCTCCAGCAGGTGCTCGACATAGGACGGGTGGACGAGCACGCGGGCCTCGACCTGGTCGTCGCTCCACAGCTCGAACACATCCTCGAAGGCGGGGTGGACCTGGTCGACGTAATCGAGCCGGTGGCCGTCGAAATTGACGTGATCCGCCCGCCCGCCGAGCCCGAACCACTTGCGATGCTTGCCCGCGCGCTGGAGCAGGGTTGTCGAATGGAAGGGGCGTCCGAACCCAAGCGCGATCACCGCCCCGCGAAAGACGGTGACATGGCGCCGGTTCTTCCCGCTCCCGCGCTCTTCCTCCAGATGCGCCTCGAACAGGTCGAAGCCGTGTCCGTCGAGCGTGCCGTACCAGCGATCCTCCAGATTGCGGCGGTCGTAGGAGGGCAGCAGCGCATAGGACCGCGCGAGGTCGAAGGCGGGCCCGCGCTCGACGTCGTGCTCGTAGGCGAGGCCGAGGCTGGCGGCGATGGCGGAATTGATGCCGATCTTCATCGCCTTTTTCGCGGCCTGAATGGGGGCCTGGCCCCATGCGAACACGCCGCCCGCCGCAATGGCCGAAATCATGAAGCGCAGGTCCTGCGACCACCCGACGCCAAGGCACAGAATTGCGAGCAGCGGCACCAGCGCGATGGTGCCGATCAGCCAGCGCTTGTGCGCTTTCGCCTTCGCGGCCGCGCGCATGGCCTGCTGATCGGTGAGCCACTGGCCGAGATCGCCGTCCATCAAGGCATCAATGTCGGCCTGCATCGTCCCCCCGTTGCCTCAATCGCCTGTTCCTTAACCAGTTCATGCTAGTATATCACGAAACGGGTAAAGGAGTGGTGGGCAATGGATATCGGGACGATCATCCCCATCGCGGTGGCTGTGGGCCTCGCGATCTTGGTGGTGGGCATTTACAACAACCTCGTCGGGCTCAGGCAGAACGTCGAGCAGGGGAAGGCCGATATCGATGCGCAATTGCGCCAGCGGCACGACCTGGTCCCCAATCTCGTCGAGACGGTAAAGGGCTACGCCGGGCACGAATCCGATACGCTGCAGGCGGTGACCGCGGCGCGCAACAACGCCGCGCAAGGATCGCCCGACAGCGCCAGCGAACAGGGCCTGCGGGTCGCGCTCGACCGGTTGCTCGCATTGAGCGAGGCCTATCCCGACCTCAAGGCGAGCGCCAATTTCCAGGAATTGCAGGCGGAACTGGCGGATATCGAGGACAAGCTCGCCGCCGCACGCCGGGCGCTGAACGCCGCGGTTTCGCGCTTCAACACCGCGCGCGAGCAATTCCCCGCGGTGCTGTTCGCCGGCGCGCTGGGCTTTCGCGAGGCGGACTTCCACCGGCTCGACGACAGCGAGCGCGGCTCGGTCGACAAGGTGCCCGAAGTCGCGTTCTGATCGCGCTCGCTCGACGAATTCGGAAACGTTTTCGGTCCGCGCCGTTGGTGGGGAAACACCGAACGTGTGCGATGGTGCGAAACCGCTTGCGTCTGGAAACGCTGCGCTTATATGCGCCCGCTCCGCTGCCCCAAGGGACGTAACTACCGCAAGGCAGCCTCAAACCGTTTGGTTCAACCGACTAAACCCTTGGGGGTCCCTTGAATTGCACACCTTCCCTGACGCCAAGTCCGTAGCCCGGGCGCTTTCGCCCGACGAGCCGGTCATTCTCAACCGTCCGCACGCCGCCCGGCGCGCGGCGCGCTTTTTCGTCGAGAAGTTTCCCGGCAAGACGCTGTACGCGGTGAAGTCCAATCCCGCGCCCGACCTGCTGCGCGTGCTGTGGGATGCGGGCGTGACCCATTACGACGTCGCTTCGATCGCCGAGGTGCGACTGGCGCGCGCGACGCTGCCGGACGCGGTGCTGTGCTTCATGCATCCGATCAAGACCGGCTCCGCCATCCGCGAAGCCTACCATCGGCACGGCGTGAAGACCTTCAGCCTCGACACGATCGAGGAACTCGAAAAGATTGTGGAGGCGTGCCGCGATCCCGAAACCGGCGCACCGGCGCGCGACCTTCGCCTGTGCGTGCGCCTTCGCGTATCGAGCGAGCACGCGCAGCTCAGCCTTGCGAGCAAGTTCGGCTGCGACCTGATCGAGGCGCCCGTGCTGCTGCAACAGGCGCGCCAGCATTGCGACTGGCTGGGCGTGTGCTTTCACGTGGGCAGCCAGGCGATGAGCCCGTTCGCCTTCGTCCAGGCGCTCGACCGCACGCGCGCCGCCATTGCCGAGGCGAGCGTCGTCATCGACATGATCGATGTGGGCGGCGGCTTCCCCAGCATCTATCCCGGGCTGGAGCCGCCTGCGCTGGAGGACTATTTCCAGATCATCCACCAGCATTTCTACGCGCTTCCCATCGCCTACAATGCGGAATTGTGGTGCGAGCCGGGCCGGGCGTTGTCGGCGGAATATTCGAGCATGATCGTGCGCGTCGAAAAGCGCCGCGGGAACGAGCTTTACATCAACGATGGTGCCTATGGCGCGCTCTACGACGCGGCGCATGTCGACTGGCGTTTCCCGGTCGCCGCGCTCGAGGACGACTTGCGCGACGGGCTGGAGGATTTTTCCTTCTACGGCCCGACTTGCGACGATGCCGATTACATGGCGGGGCCGTTCCCGCTGCCCGGCGACATCCAGGCCGGCGACTATATCGAGATCGGCATGCTGGGCGCCTATGGCGCGGCGATGAAGACCGGCTTCAACGGCTTCGGCGATGCGCAGGTGCTGGTGGTCGAGGACGAACCGATGATGAGCCTGTTCGACGGCAGTCGCACCCGCGAGGACAGCGGCAACGTGGTGAACCTGCGGTAGGGTTCCCGTGGGTCGCGTGTCTGAAGGTCAGCTTTGGCGTGGGCGATCGCCAGGAGCGGACTGTCGGCTAGCGACCCTATTGAGGACATGGGTTCTTAGCCCATTTGTGCTGCAGAGCGGACCCTCAGGATAACCTTGCTAAATAGCAGAAAAGCGCTCGATATCATCGATCCGGCCCGAAACGACTAGTTCATCATTGGGAAAGATGATCGTATCTGGCACAGCATGGATGAAATCCTCATCCTGTCGTTTCACGCCTACCACTGTGACGTGGTATTTCTTGCGACATTCGCTGGTCACGAGCGGAAGTCCGACGATCCGTTCCGGTGCGGCCAATCTGGCGATGGCGAACTCGTTGCCGAAAGAGATGAAATCCAGGAGCCGCTCGTTAAGAAGGTGAGCGACCCGTTCTCCCATTCTTTGCTCCGGGAATACGACGTGATTAGCGCCCGTTCTTTCTAAAATGCGGGCATGCTTATCGTTGACCGCCTTGGCCCAGATATTGGTCAGGCCGAGATCGGACAACGCCAGCACCGTGAGCACGCTGGCCTCAATATCGGTGCCGATTGCGACCACTGCCGCCTCGAAATCGGCCACGCTCAGATTTTCAAGAGTCTTCATCTCAGTGCAGTCGGCCTCGACGACCTTGGTAAGCTGCGGCGCGAACTCCTGCACCAGTTTGGCGTTCGTATCCGCGCCGAGCACTTCGTGACCCATCCGCTCCAAGGTCTGCGCCACAGCGGCGCCGAACCGGCCAAGGCCAACCACTAATACGGGTTTTCGTTTATCACCCGACAATCGGATTCTCCTTTGCGTAACGATACGGAAGCTCCCGCCTGCCAAGAGCAAGCGCCGTCGCGACGGTGATGGTTCCAACTCGCCCGATGAACATTAGCGCTACAATGACGAACTGACCGCTCGGCGGCAGATCAGCGGTGATCCCGGTTGACAGGCCGACAGTGGAGAAGGCCGATATACATTCGAATAAAATGTCATCGAGCGGCAGGGAACTGATCGATGCAATATAAGTCGTCGCAGCGAATATAAGCGATGCCGCCAGAACTGTAACTGATAGAGCCTGCCGCTCTATCTCCCGCCCGAAACGGCGCTGGAACAGTCCCGCGTCTCTGCGCCCCAGAACTTCGGAAAACACTATGGCAAGCAAGACGAAAAATGTCGTGATTTTGATGCCGCCCGCGGTTCCTGCGCTGCCGCCCCCGATGAACATCAGGAAGAAATTGACCATGATGGTCTCGTCATAAAACGCACCGACATTTATGCTGTTAAATCCCGCTGTGCGCGGCATAACCGAATGAAATGCGGCATTAAGAAGTTTTGCCCCAACAGGCATCGGCCCCAGCGTGGACTCGTTGTTCCACTCCATCAAAAGGATTGAGAGGAAACCGAATGCGAGCAGGACAATTGTGCCTGCGACCGTGATTTTGGTGTGCAATGACCACCGGCCCCACCGCAAACGATTGGCGCGAATATCCTGCATAACGGGGAAGCCCAATGCCGTTAGGAATACGGCGAGCATGATCGGCCCCAAGATGATGGCGTCGTTCTGAAATCCCATTACGCTGTCGGAGAAGCTGGAAAACCCGGCATTATTGAATGCACTGACGGAATGGAAAATGCCATGCCAGATCGCTTCGGAGACGGGCATCGAATAATTCGTGGCCAAGCGCGCTGCCAAAATGACCGCGATGGTCGCTTCGACAACAATGGTAATGAGAAAGATTAGCTTGAGCACCGAGGCAGCATCGCCAGAGTCCAGTTGGCTGCGTTCCACCTGCGTAGCCATTCTGTCCCGCAATCCGAAGCCCCGACCAGCCATCAGGCCAAACAGTGTCGCGGCAGTCATTATTCCGAAGCCGCCGATCTGGAACAGTAGCAAGATTATGGTCTGCCCGAATGTAGTCCAGTATGTTGGCGTATCCACCACGATCAGGCCGGTTACTGCCACAGCCGAGGTGGAGGTAAAGAAAGCAGTCAAAAACGGGGCGCTTCCGGCATCCGATGTTGCAAAAGGCAAACTGAGGAGCGCTGTGCCGAGCGCTATGGCGGCCAGAAAGAGAACCGGAATTAGTCGTATCGGATCGCGCAGGCCCATTAGTTCAACGCTCTGCGGCGAATGCGCGAGCGGGTAAAGTAAAAGGTGAAGTTCTGATTTGGACGCACAGCGATCGCCTACCACCGCTTTTTGCTCTTCTAACCATCAAAACTGAACGTCAGCTAACCACCCCAATTGCAGCCGTCAGCATCGCGATTTCGCTGCCCTGAAACCGGTCATCGGCCGCCGAGAAGCGCTTCGTCAGGAATCGGGCCGATACCTGCTCAGTCGAACCCGACGAACCGCGCCGCCTCGCCCACGCTCTTGCGCTCGCTGACCACCGCGTTGGCGGGGAAGTCGGGATCGGGCCAGCCCATGGCGACGGCCTTCATGATGACCTGGTCTTCGGGGATCCCGGCATGTTCGCGAACGACCGGGCTCTGCATGATGCCTTGCGAATTGATGACGCAGCCAAGGCCGCGCGACCATGCGGCGTTGACCAGCGCCGTTGTCACCGCGCCGCAATCGAAGGCGGTGTCGTCGCTGCCGGACAGTTCCCGGTCGTAGGCGATGATCACGCAGACGGGCGCGTCGAACTGGCGGAAGCCGCGCAGCACCCAGTCCTGCCGCCCGTCCTTGTCCTCGCGTGCGATGCCCATCGCGCCGAAAAGCTGCTTGGCGACCCCAACCTGCCGTTCCCGGTGAACGCCCGCAAACGGCTCGCCCCGTCGGAACTCGCGGCTGTCGGGGACGCCGGCGAGGATGTTCTCGGTGTTGCCCTTGCGAATGCGGTCGAGAGGCTCCCCGGTGATGACGTGGAAATGCCAGGGCTGCGTGTTCATCGAGGATGGCGAGCGGATGGCGAGGGCCAGCACCTCCTCGACCAGGTCCTGCGCCACCGGCTTGTCGAGATAGCCGCGAATGGAACGGCGGCCGAGGACCACCTCGTCGTACCGCTGTTCAGGTGAACCGTAATCGGAAACGCTCATGCCGGACCCCTCAGCGCGGCTGGTCGCTGACGACCACGCCGTCGATGACGACGCCGGTCGTGCGGTTGGTCGTCTCGAACGGATCGCCTTCGAACATTGCGACATCGCCGTGCTTGCCGACTTCGAGCGAGCCGACCCGGTCGTCGACCCCGATCAGCCGGGCGGCGTCGATCGTGATAGCCCTGAGCGCGCCTTCCATGCCGAGCCCGTTGGCGGCCGCGACCGCCGCCTCCCACAGGACCACGCGGGTCTTGGGCACATAGCCTTCATAGCCGGACTGGAACGCGAAGGGGATGCCTGCATTGCGCAAGGTCGCGGCCGTGGTGAAGCTCGCGTTTTCAAGATCGCCGTACTGGCGGGCGCGGGGCGGGTGGAGGATCACCGGCACGCCCGCTTCGCGCAGTTCGTCGGTGACGAGATAGGCTTCGGCGGCGCCGTCGATCACCACGTCAATGTCGAATTCGCGGGCAAGGCGCAGGGCGTTGAGGATGTCGCGTTCGCGCCATGCGGTGACCATCAGCGGCACGCGGCGGGCGAGCACGTCCTGCATGACCTCGTTGGCGAGGTCGCGCGTGGCGTCTGCGTTCTCGTCCTCGTCGTCCTCGTCGCTGTCCGGGGCGGTGCCGTTTTGCGCTGCGACCAAAGCGGCGCGCAGCATCGCGATCTGCTTCGACCGGGTGCCGGGCGCGGCGCCTTCATCGCCATAGGCCATGCTGCCGAGATTGGCGGCAATCATGGCGCGGTCGACGAGCAGTGCCTCTTCGACCGTATCGCCCGTGGTCTTTACCACCATCGTCTGCCCGGAAACGAGCGCGCCCGGTCCATGGCCCGTGTGCAGCGTGGTGACGCCAAGCTCACGCACCCATTCGACGAGCCTTTCGCGCGGATTGTAGGCGTCGATCGCGCGCAGTTGCGGCTGGATCGGCTCGGAGTTTTCCAGCTGGTCCTGGTCGCTGGACTGGTTGAGATAGCCCGCCAGCCCGACAGTGCTGTGCGCGTCGATCAGGCCGGGGGTTACCACCGGCGCGGCAAGCACCCGCATGCCTTCGGGGACCGGCGTCGTGGCGGCCGGGCCGACGGCGGTGATGACCCCGTCCTCGATCACCACCACGCCATCGCTGATCGGCGCATCGGCCATGGTATAGACGGTATCGCCGCGAACCGCGACGTCCTGCGCCAGCGCAGCGGGCGCGATCGCGATCGCCAATGCCGCGATGGCGGCGCGCGTTTTCGAAACCAAAGTCATAGTCCGCCCTCCAGCATGGCCGCCTCGCGGTCGAGGTGATGATGGGCCGCCGCGCGCCCGTCGCTTGCGGTGCCATAGCCACCGGTTGCGAACTTCGCCTCCTCCGGATCGCTGCGGTCGAACACCAGATCGCCTTCGACCCAGGTTTCGAGCACCTTGGAGTAGATCGAAAGCGGGTCGCCATCGAGGATGATAAGGTCGGCGTCCTTGCCCACTTCGAGCGAGCCGATCCGGTCCGCGAGACCCACCTGCCGGGCGCCGTTGATGGTCAGGGCGCGCAAGGCCCCCTCGCGCGTCATGCCGCCGCGCACTGCAAGCGCGGCCTGCCGCAGCATCATGCGCGAATCGACGATCGGATCGTCCGAATGGAGCGATAGGAGCACGCCTGCGCGTTCGAGGTCCGCAGCCGAGGTGATCCGCGAGTTCTGCGCTTCCACCTTTCCGCCCGGCGCATCGACGAGGATGTGCGAAACCGGCACGTTCGCCGCGGCAAGCTGCTCCGCTAGGTCGCCCGCTTCCATGCCGTGCTGGATCAGCAGGTCGAACCCGAATTCGCGCTGGAGCCGCAGCACCGTCATGATGTCGTCGGCGCGGTGCGTGTGGTGGTGGACCAGCCGCTCGCCCGACAGCACTTCGCACAGCGCGTCCTTGGCAAGGTCGCGCTCTTCACGCTCGTCCTCGTCCTTCGCGCAATAGGGCTGCGCCTCGATGAAGGTCTGGCGCACGAGCGCGGCGGACTTGGCGCGGGTGCCCGGGCCGCCGGTGACCCAGCCCATCGGATTGGTGCCGTTGGCCATCTTCATACCGCCGAGCATCTCGCCATCCTCGCCGAACATCGCGACATCCTCGATCACGTCGCCGTCGCGCAGCTTCATGTAGAAGGTCTGCCCGCTCATCAAATGGCCCGACCCGGGCATGACGTTGGCGAAGGTGACACCGCCCGCGCGCGCCTTGTCGAGGCTGTGATCGCGCGGGTTGATCGAATCCATCGCGCGAACTTCGGGCTGGATCGGGGCGCTGCGGTCGGCGCCCTGGACCTGCCCGATATGCGAGTGGGTGTCGACGATGCCGGGCATGATGACCTGCCCGCTCGCATCGCGCACCTGCGCATCGGAAGGAATCGCGACGTTCGCGCCGATGGCGACGATCCGGCCATCCTTTATCACGACGGTACCGTTGTCGATCCGTTCGCCGACCATCGGCATGATCGTCGCCCCGGTGAAGGCGACCGGGCGATCCTGCGCGGTTAGTTGCGGTGCGGCGGCCAGGGCGGCACCCGCGCACAGGCAACGCGCGAGACGCGTCGCGCGGCGGAATGGAGTGTCAGACAAGATGGTCCCCTCGAAACATGCGATCGGCGCCGAGCCTAGCGCCGCGCGTGTTCGAGACAAGGGGAAGCGTGCGCGCGCCTGTCGAAAGCAGTGCCGCGTTCGTCGAGGCTCAGGCAGCCTCGGCCAGTTTGATGTCCAGCCGGTCCCAGATCTCGACCAGGGCCGATGCCAGTTCGTCCATCATCGCCTCGTTGTGCATCGGGCCGGGGGTGAAGCGCAGGCGCTCCGTCCCGCGGGGTACGGTGGGGAAATTGATGGGCTGCACATAGACGCCGTATTCGGCGAGCAGGATGTCGCTGATCTTCTTCGCACGCACCGGATCGCCGACCATCAGCGGCACGATATGCGTGGTCGAATCCATCACCGGCAGCCCGGCTTCGGCGAATTTCAGCTTCAGCATGGCGGCGGCGGCCTGCTGGGCGGTGCGTTCGATGCTCGAGGACTTGAGGTGCTTCACCGAGGCGAGCACGCCCGCGACCAGCACCGGGCTGAGCGAGGTCGTGAAGATGAAGCCAGGGGCATAGGAGCGGATGCAGTCGATGACGCGGGTGTCGGCGGCGATGTAGCCGCCCATGACGCCGAATGCCTTGCCCAGCGTGCCTTCGATGATGTCGATGCGATGCGCGGCGTCATCGCGTTCGGAAATGCCTCCACCGCGTTCGCCGTACATGCCGACCGCGTGGACCTCGTCGATATAGGTCAGCGCGTTGTACTTGTCGGCAAGGTCGCAGATCGCGTGGATCGGCGCGACGTCGCCATCCATCGAATAGACGCTTTCGAAGGCGATGACCTTGGGCGTGTCGGGATCCTCGGCAGCCAGCAATTCTTCGAGATGGGCGATGTCGTTGTGGCGGAACACCCGCTTGTCGCAGCCCGAATTGCGGATCCCGGCGATCATGCTGGCGTGGTTGAGCTCGTCGGAGAATATCACGCAGCCCGGCAGCAGCTTGGCCAGCGTGGAAAGCGTCGCATCGTTGGAGACATAGCCGCTGGTGAACAGCAGCGCGCCTTCCTTGCCGTGCAGGTCCGCCAGTTCGCGCTCCAGCTCGACGTGGAGGTGCGTGTTGCCGCCGATATTGCGCGTGCCGCCCGAACCCGCGCCGACATCGTGCAGCGCTTCTTCCATCGCGTTGATCACGACATCGTGCTGGCCCATGGCGAGGTAATCGTTCGAACACCACACCGTGATCGGCTTGGGCCCGTTATGTCCGTGAAAGCAGCGGGCGTTGGGATAGGCGCCCTTGTTGCGCAGGATATCGATGAAGACGCGGTAACGCCCTTCCTCGTGAAGGCGGTCGATCGCCGCATCGAAGATCTGGTCGTAATTCATCGCTCTCACGCTTTTGCCGTGGCGGAAATTTCGTCCCGGTAAAACCGCGCTTACGCCAGAAGCCCGGACGAAATGCTGCGGGCTATGTAGGTGCTCGGCGCCAGATTGGCCACCGCGATCTTTGCGAACGGATCGCAGCTTTTACGCGGGCCGGATCGGTGGCGGCTAGAAGGTTTCGGGCGACGAGAAACCGCGCCTTTCCAGCGCATTCTCCAGCCCCTTCGCCGCATCGACCGGCCCGGTCACGACGAAGCGGTCCGCGCCCGTCCGGCGCATCGGCTGCCCCTCGAGCAGGGAGGCGATCCGCCGCGCGATTCCTTCCGCCCCGTCGACAAGCGCGACTCCATCGCCGAACACTGCCGCGAGTTCTTCGGCAAGCAGGGGGAAATGCGTGCAGG
>JBARZK010000018.1:0-15888 GCA_049649965.1 Erythrobacter sp. | reverse complement strand
CGTCAATACTTGTCCAGTCAGTCGCCTTCGCCACTGGTGTTCTTCCGAATATCTACGAATTTCACCTCTACACTCGGAATTCCACTGACCTCTCCAAGATTCTAGTCTATTAGTTTCAAAGGCAGTTCCGGGGTTGAGCCCCGGGATTTCACCTCTGACTTAATGAGCCGCCTACGCGCGCTTTACGCCCAGTAATTCCGAACAACGCTAGCTCCCTCCGTATTACCGCGGCTGCTGGCACGGAGTTAGCCGGAGCTTATTCTCTGGGTACTGTCATTATCATCCCTGGTAAAAGAGCTTTAAAACCCTAAGGCCTTCATCACTCACGCGGCATTGCTGGATCACGGTTTCCCGCATTGTCCAATATTCCCCACTGCTGCCTCCCGTAGGAGTCTGGGCCGTGTCTCAGTCCCAGTGTGGCTGATCATCCTCTCAGACCAGCTATAGATCGTCGACTTGGTAGGCCATTACCCCACCAACTATCTAATCTAACGCGGGCCCATCTAAAGGCGATAAATCTTTGGTCCGAAGACATTATCCGGTATTAGCTTCCCTTTCGGGAAGTTATTCCGAACCTAAAGGCAGGTTCCCACGCGTTACGCACCCGTGCGCCACTCCCTCCGAAGAGGGCGTTCGACTTGCATGTGTTAGGCATGCCGCCAGCGTTCGTTCTGAGCCAGGATCAAACTCTCAAGTTTGTGTCACACACCAAACGGGCACGGCGAACCGCAAACCCGCAAGGCATGAGCTTCAAGGAGCCGATACCTGCACTGTCAAACGTAATGGATACGAATGAACATGCATCACCCAAGCCGCCTGTGGAGGCGGACAAGGATGTGGCGTCGGCTTTAGGTTAACCGGTTACCGGAGCCTTGAGGTCCCCGGACCGGGCGCCGTCGCCCACATGTCCCTTCATCAAAAACCAACAATGTCAAAGAGCCGCCAGACAATAAAAGCGGACAGCGAAGGCTTCCCCGATTTACACCGGGGGACCGGCTATCCGATTATGTTGGCGACCGATCGCTGCGGAGCCGGTCGAAACCGTCAGCGCCGCGTCGGTGAGAGGGCATATATGGGTGCCCTCAGATTCGGTCAACGCCTTTTTGCAATTTTATTTCAAATCGGCGTCGAACCCGCGGAAAGCCTCGGTTTCCCGTGAACCGTCCGCCCACACTAAATGGGATCGGCCCTCGCCAGTTCAAGCACGCATGGCGAAGAATCGGCGTCATCGCGTTCAATTTGCCTGTGACTCACCGATTCATCGCTTCCTTCTCTCAGCGATTGATCCCGCCTCATACGAATCACGCTGGCCCACCATGCTTGCCCCACACGCCGCCCGCGCCCACATGATGGCCGCCATGCCACCCGATACAGCCAACAGCGATCGCCCCACCGCCCTCGACGCGGAGAGCTGGGCGACGCTCAAGCGCTTCCTTCCCTATCTATGGCCGCGCGACGATAGCGCTCTGAAGATCCGGATCGTCGCCGCCATGATGTTCGTGCTCGCGGCGAAGGCAGTCACATTGGCGCTGCCCTTCGCTTACAAGGGAGCAGTCGATGCGATGGAGGGCACCGATGTCGCGGCCGATATCTCCGCGGGCGCGCAAGTCGCGATGGCGCTGGTCGCCGCTTATGTGCTTGGCCGGTTCACCTCGCTGCTGTTCGACAACCTTCGAAACATCGCTTTCGAGAAAGTCGGACAGACCGCGACGCTGAATCTCGCCGAAGACGTGTTCGCGCGCCTCCACCGACTGTCCCTACGTTTTCATCTCACGCGGCGCACGGGAGAGGTCACCAAGATTATCGAGCGCGGGACCAAGAGCATCGATTCGATGCTCTATTTCATTCTGTTCAACATCGCTCCGACCGCGATCGAGCTGATCGCGGTGGGCGTGATCTTCTATCTCAATTTTGGCTGGGAGCTGGTGGCGGCCACGGCGCTGACGGTCGTAACCTACATCGCCGTCACCCGCTGGATCACCGAATGGCGCACGCAGCTGCGGCGCGAGATGAACGATCTCGATGGGCAGGCGCTCCACCGCGCGGTCGATTCGCTGCTGAACTACGAGACGGTGAAGTATTTCGGCGCGGAAGGCCGCGAGCAGGAGCGGTATGGACGCGCTGCCCGTGCCTATGCCGCCGCCGCGATCCGGTCCGACAATTCACTGGCCTATCTCAACATCATCCAGTCTGGCATCACCAACGCGCTGATGGCGGCCGCTATGGCGTTTACCGTCTGGGGCTGGAGCCGGGGCGATTTCACCGTCGGCGACCTGGTGCTGGTCAACACCTACCTGATGCAGCTGTTTCGCCCGCTCGACCTGTTGGGCTGGGTCTACCGCACGATTCGCCAAGGCTTGGTCGACATGGCCGAGATGTTCCGCCTGATGGATACCGAGGTCGAGGTGAAGGACGTGCCCGGCGCGCCCGCTCTCGTCGTGCGGCAACCTTCGCTGGTCTTCGATGACGTGACTTTCGGCTATGAGAAGGGACGCACGATCCTGAAGGACCTTAGTTTCGAGGTGCCCGCCGGATCGACGCTGGCAATCGTGGGCCCCTCCGGCGCGGGAAAGAGCACGATCGGGCGGCTGCTGTTTCGCTTCTACGATCCGCAGGGCGGGCGGATCCTGATCGATGGGCAGGACATCGCCAGGGTCCGGCAGGACAGCGTGCGCGCTGCGATCGGGATCGTTCCGCAGGACAGCGTGCTGTTCAACGACACGCTGGCCTACAACATCGCCTATGGCGCGCACGAGGCGGACGAAAGCACGATGGAGCAGGCGGCGCGCGATGCCGCGCTGATGCCGCTGATCGATCGCCTGCCCGATCGGTTCGCGACGACCGTCGGCGAGCGCGGGCTTAAACTGTCGGGCGGGGAGAAGCAGCGCGTCGCGATCGCCCGCACGCTCGTCAAGAACCCGCCGATCCTGTTACTCGACGAGGCAACGAGCGCGCTCGACACCCGGACCGAGCAGGAAATTCTGGGTACGCTCAAGCGGCTTGAAGAAGGGCGCACAACGATCGCCATCGCTCACCGCCTCTCCACGATCGCCGATGCGGATCGCATCCTCGTCCTCGATGGCGGACAACTGGTCGAAAGCGGCACCCATTCCGGCCTGCTCGCCAAGCGCGGGCTCTATGCCGAGATGTGGATGCGGCAGGCCAGCGAACGGACCGAGGACGAGACCGAGCCGGCACAGTAGCAAGTTTCGGACGGCCGAGTCCCGCGGCGCGCCGCAACACCGCTTGGCTATTCTCGCGCGTCGAGGCTTATCTGGCGTAGCAACTCGAGCGCTTCGTTCGCACTTGCATGTGGGACGAACAGATGATCGTGTTGCAGCCCTGCGACGACGTTGCACGCGATCCCCGATTTCGCGAGCACGCTCGCGACCGTTCCGGTCAGGCCTACGCCCTCGAGATCGGACTGTACGCCGAGGGTTATCCGCGCGAAGCGAGGCGCATCGTCTTCGGCGGACGAAGCGGGGGTGATGGCGCAAGCTCCATCCTCCTCGCGGATCAACGCGAAAGCAGTATCGGGAAGAAGCGCGTCGTCCGCGACGGGCTGGAAACACCAGGCGCGTTCATCGAGCCTCGGATCGAGGCCGACCAGCATCGCCTTCAGCTCTCGCACCGCACCCGGCTTCACTATTCCGGTCCCTTCACCGATCGCACGAGGTCGAAGGTCTCGCGCCGGACATGCATCGCTTCGTAGGCTTGCGGGATCGAGGCAGCGAGGTCGGAGCCCAGATAGGCTTCGAGCGCGTCGCGACTGTCGAACACGTAGGACCCGCAGATATTGCCGGTAGTCTCGTCATAGCCGAAACGCTTCCCGACAAGACCGCGCACCTTTTGGAATGCTGGCGCGCGCTCGGCCATGCGCCGTTCGATTTCGGCGCGATCGAGGTCGGTGGCGATGCGAACGAACAGGATGACCGGCACGGCGCGTGCCTACAGGATGTACTTGGAAAGGTCGGTATTGCCCGCAAGATCGCCGAGCCGCTCGCGCACGTAGGCGGCATCGACCGTGACCGTCTCGCCGGTGTGTTCCTCGGCTTCGAAGCTGATTTCCTCGAGCAATTTTTCCATGACCGTCTGCAATCGCCGGGCGCCGATATTCTCGACGCTTTCGTTTACCCGAGCGGCGATGCTGGCGATCTCCTCGATCGCGTCCTCGCCAATGTCGAGTGTGACCTTTTCTGTCCCGATCAGCGCGCGATACTGCTCGACAAGGTTGGCCCGCGTCTCCGACAGGATCGCGACGAAATCCTCCTGCGTCAGCGCACGCAGGCTCACGCGGATCGGCAGGCGGCCCTGCAATTCGGGCAGCATGTCGGAAGGCTTGGCGACGTGGAACGCGCCGCTCGCGATGAACAGGATATGGTCCGTCTTCATCGGACCATGCTTGGTCGAAACCGTCGTGCCCTCGATCAGGGGAAGCAGGTCGCGCTGCACGCCTTCGCGGCTGACACTGCCGCCGCGCACGTCGCTGACCGCGATCTTGTCGATCTCGTCGAGGAACACGATCCCGTTGGTTTCGGCGTTCTGGAGCGCGACGCGGGCCACGTCCTCGTCGTCGAGCCGCTTGTCGGCTTCCTCGTCGACCAGCTTGTCCCAGGCTTCGGGCACGCGCAGCTTGCGTTTCTTGGCGGGTCGCTTGCCGAACGCCTTGCCCATCATGTCGCTGAGGTCGATCATCTGCATGTTGCCGCCCATGTTCCCCATGTCGAAAGGCATGGAGGGACTGTCGGCCACCTCGATCTCGACCTCGACTTCGTTCATCGCGTTCTGGACGATGCGTTCGCGGAAACTCTCGCGCGTCGCCTCGCTGGCATTGTCGCCGACCAGCGCGTTGAGCAGCCGATCCATCGCCGCTTGCGATGCCGCTTCACGCACGCTTTCGCGGCGGCGCTCCTTCTCCAGCCGGATCGCTTCCTCGACGAGGTCGCGGGCGATCTGTTCGACGTCGCGCCCGACATAGCCCACCTCGGTAAACTTGGTCGCCTCGACCTTGACGAAGGGTGCTTCGGCAAGCCGCGCCAGCCGCCGGCTGATCTCGGTCTTGCCGCAGCCGGTCGGGCCGATCATCAGGATGTTCTTGGGCGTCACCTCGTCGCGCAGGTCCGGGCCGAGCTGCTGGCGGCGCCAGCGATTGCGCAGCGCCACGGCTACGGCGCGCTTGGCGTCCTTCTGCCCGATGATGTGCTCGTCGAGCTCGGATACGATCTGCTTGGGCGTAAGCGCCTTCAAAGTGCTGGTGTCGGTCATGGATGCTTTCAGTCTCAGACCGTCTCGACGGTCAGATTGCCATTGGTGAAGACGCAAATATCGGCCGCGACCGCCATCGCCTTGCGCGCGATCTGCTCCGCGTCCTCCTCGTATTCGGCAAGGGCGCGCGCGGCGGCGAGCGCATAATTGCCGCCCGAACCGATCGCGGCGATCCCGCCTTCGGGTTCAAGGACATCGCCATTGCCGGTCAGCACCAGCAGGCTTTCGCCATCCGCCACGATCATCAACGCCTCGAGATTGCGCAGGTATTTGTCGGTACGCCAGTCCTTGGCCATCTCGACTGCGGCGCGCATCAACTGGCCGGAATATTGCTCGAGCTTCTTTTCGAGCCGCTCGAACAGGGTGAAGGCATCGGCGGTGGCTCCGGCAAAGCCGGCCACGACCTTCTCGCCCTCACCGATGCGGCGGACCTTGCGAGCATTTGGCTTCATCACGGTGTTGCCCATGGACACCTGACCGTCCCCCGCGACCACGACCTTGTCGCCGCGCTTGACGCCGATGATGGTGGTGCCGTGCCACTGGATAAGGCCGTGGCTCGCCTGGCTGTCTGTCATGTGGGGCGATATGGGACCTGCCCCGCCCGCTTCAAGAAAGACGAGCCGGCTTCAGGCAAGCGCCGCCCAACCGACGCTACCCGCGCTACGGGCCGCCGGGGCCACCGGCTCCGCCCGGCGCGCCGATCCCGCCGACCTGGCCGATATTGCCGAACAAATCTTCGAGGAAGCTGCGCTCCCGCCCAAGCGTCGGCGTTTCTGCGCCATCGGGCTGGAGATAGACGACATCCTCGACACCGCTGCGATCGACCGAAACGACATTGCCGGTTTCGTCGAACTCGACTTTCAGGACGGCATGATCGCGAATGCGAGGACGCACGAACGGGCGCCGGCCTGTTACACTCGAAATGTAATACCAGGTCGGATCGCCATACTGGCTTTCGAACGTGGGACGGCCAAGCGTCCCCTCGACCGAGCGGCGATTGTCGATACCGGGCTGGATCGAGCGGGTGAGGACCGGATCGTCGACGAAACCGCGCGATTCGCGGATCGAGGAACATGCGCCCAGCGAAATCACGGCGCAGCCCAGCAACATGGCCCGCGCCGTGCGTCCGCGAAGTCTCCTGCTGCGCAACGCCGAAGCACTGTTAGATACTGTGTCCGGGCCGAAGGGCCCCTTGCCGATTGCAGTCATTTACCAGTCAGATCCCGTCGTCATGCGTCACTTGCCGCGAGCGTGCCGCGACCTATATGCGCCTATGATACGCCCGTCACCGGCCCTTACGGAGAAGCGGCGGGCCATGCAATGCACCAGCGCGCGGCGACGCCGGAGGTGCGGCGACGCGTTTGAATTGTCCATGAACGCGGCCCGCCGATCCGGCCACCGCGAAGATATTCGCGATCGAAGGGCTCGCACAAGAGGCATCGCCAAGGGAAGCCCATGACGAAACCGTCGCTCAAGTTCCTCTCCCGCATGCTCGGCACCGCGCCCGATCCGCGCGAGCGTCTTCGCCCGCTGTGGCACCGCGTCGTCGAGCTTGCGCGCGAGCCCTCGTTCTACACCCGGTGCCATGTCGCCGACAGCGTTGCCGGACGGTTCGACCTCATCACCGCGGTGCTGTGCGTGGTGATGGTTCGTATCGAGGCAAGCGACATGCGCGCCGAAAGTGCGCTGCTGGCCGAACTGTTCGTCGAGGACATGGACGGCCAACTGCGCGAACTCGGCGTCAACGACGTCGTGGTGGGCAAGCGTGTGGGCAAACTGATGAGCGTGCTGGGGGGCCGACTCGGCGCCTATCGACCCGCCTTGGTCGAACGCGACGAGGACCGGCTGGCGCAAGCAGTCATGCGCAACGTAACCTTTTCCGAAGGCGTCGATGAAAGCGCGAGCGCCGATGGCGTCGCGCACAAGCTCATGGCCTTGTCCCGGCGCCTCGAACGCTTCGAGGACGAGGACGTGCTGAAAGCGAGCGGCATATGGTGAACACCCCCGAAACTTCCGAACTCTCCCGTCCGATCCGGATCAAGGGACTTCCGGGCGAACCCGTCATCATCGAGGCGGATGCGGGCGAGCGCGCCGCGCTGGCCGACCGCTTCGGCCTGCCCGGCATCGACCGGCTGCAGGCCGAAGTCTCGCTCGATCAGCGTGGCGCGGCGATCAGGGCGACGGGCTCGCTTGTTGCCGCCATCCGGCAGGCCTGCGCGGTTTCCGGCGAGGAATTTCCCGCACGGTTCGAGGAGGATATCGACCTGCGCTTCGTACCCGAAGGCACCCTCGATGCAGAGGAAACCGAGGAGGTGGAGATCGAGCTCGAAGCCGACGATTGCGACGAGATCGAGTATTCGGGCGATGCCTTCGACCTCGGCGAAGCCGTAGCCCAGACCCTCGGCCTCGCGATCGATCCTTTTGCCGAGGGGCCGGACGCCGACAAGGCGCGCAAGCAGGCGGGCATTCTCGGCGAAGGCGAAACCGAAGGGCCGCTGGCGGCAGGGCTCGCAGCGCTCCAGAAGGGGTGATCAGCAGCGGCGGTGTTCGTGCGCCTCGATTTCACCGTCCTTCGCATCCTTCTGCGATTTGCCGCTGCTGGCGTGTTCGAAAATCATCAGGATGAGGCCAGCGAAGACAAGGCCGAACCCGGCAAGGTGGATCCATTCGAACGCCTCGCCCAGCAATACGTAGGACAGGCTCAGCGCGCTTAGTGGCATGACGGCCATCGCCCCTGCGGTGAGCGCGCCGGGAGCCTTCCGCGCTCCGGTGTACCACAGTACCGGCGCCAGCCCTCCGGTCGCGGCGCCCCAGAACAGCAAGGCGGCGAGCGAACGCGTATCGGCCTCGCCGATGCCGAACGGGCGCGGGTCGAAGGCGAAGGACAGGACCGCGAACATCAGCCCCGCGAGAAGCGAGGCGGCAAAGCTCGCCTCGATCGAAGAAATTCCGTCGGACAGCTTGCGCGACAGCAGGGTATAGGCCGCCTCGAACAGCACCGCGAGCAGGATGAGCGCCGCGCCGAGCAACCGGGCATCGCCGCCGCCATCGCCGCCGCGAAAAATGTTGATGAGGGCGATACCCGCGACTGCGAGAGCAATTGCGCCCGCCTTGCGGCGGTTCATCGCGGCGCCGAAGAAGATGACGGCGCCCAAAGCCGTGATCGCCGGGGTCGAACTCATGACAGTCGAGCCGATGACCCCGGTCGTCATCCGCATACCGAACAGCATCGCGGCGGTGAAACCGACCATACCGACAGCCGCGATCGCCGCCACGACGGTGAAATCGGACCGTTCGATCTTCGCGAAGCGATCGGTCTTCCATAGGACGAAGGGAAGCAGGACCAGCGTCGCGATGGCCATACGAAAGAAACTGCCGGTGAAGACGGAGAAACTCTCTCCGACGATCTTGCTAAGCGGGGTCGACGTGCCGAACAGCGCCATGCCGGCTAGCAATTGCGCAAGAGTTGCGGTTCCGCTCGGTCGCTGTGCTTCTGCCATGTGCTTGCGGCTAACATGACGTCGATCAACCTGTCACGGCGCCGAACCACGGAATCGACGCGTTTCTAACCTTTATCAGAACGGAATGTCGTCATCGAGATCGTCGTAGTTCGAACCGCCGCCCGATCCACCTGAGCCACCGCCGCCCTGGTTCCAGCCGCCCTCGGAGGAGCCGCCTCCCGAACCGCCGCGGTCGCCATAACCGGCCCCGCCGGATGCGCTGCCAGAGCCGCCGCCACTGGAGCGACCTCCGCCGCCGCCTCCGCCGCCGCCCGACGCCCCGTCGAGCATGGTCAGCGTGCCGTCAAACCCCCTCAGCACCACTTCAGTCGAGTAACGGTCGTTGCCGTTCTGGTCCTGCCACTTGCGGGTCTGCAACTTGCCTTCGATGAAGACTTTGCTGCCTTTCTTAAGGTAGTTTTCGACCACGTTGATCAGGCCGTCGGAAAAGATCGCGACCGTGTGCCATTCGGTACGCTCCTGCCGTTCGCCGCTCTTGTCCTTCCACTGCTCGCTGGTCGCGATGCGCAGGTTGGCGACGCGCCCACCGTTCTGGAACGAGCGGATTTCCGGGTCCTGCCCGAGATTGCCGATCAGCATGACCTTGTTGAGCGAACCCGCCATCGAAACATCCTTCCTTGTGAATTGCATGCGCGCAAGATCATCGACCCAGCGCGAATCTCATTCGTCTCTTAGGACAGGATCGCAAGCAATGGAAACGCGACCAAAGCGGGTTAACCCCGACCGGTTCTAGCGGCTGGGATAACGCAGCCGACCAAGAAAGCGCGTAAGGCTCGGCAGTTCGAGATCGCGATTGGTGAATTGGGCCTTTGCCTTCTCGAACCGCATCACGCCATCGATCCGGCGGTCGAGAAATTCGTATGTCCGCGCCTTCCCCTCGCTGTCGTCGTTGACGAACACGGCGAGCGTCGCGGAATAGATCCCGGCGAGGATCGCGCGCTTGGTGTAATGATTGTAATCGGTCGCGGTGTCCCCGGCTAGCCGCCACATCACGTCGGCCGATCGCCAGCCCATGCGCAAGGATCGCGGCGCGTTCTGCGGCATGGCCATGATAGCCATCGCGCGGCGCACGGCCTCGTCGATCGGCTCGACCGTTTCGAGGCGGTAAGCGACGAGCGTGCGTATCCGCTCGCGGATCTTTAGCGGGGCGAGCCGTTCCTTCGGCCGATCCTCTGCCATGGCGAGATCGACGCTTTCGACCCACGCATCGATCATGTCCATCGCCCGGCTCGTGCCCCGGCGGGTGGGGAAAGCCAGCTTTGCGATATCGGGATCGGCTCCCGCCATCTCTGCCGCTGCAACCAGCGCGGTTTCGTTCCACCCGTCGAACATGGCCGAGGCTGCAATCTCGGGGGCGAGCGCGATCCGCAGCTCATCCAGAGTCATGTCGGCGAAATCGCCAGCGGAAGGCATAGCAGCGGTGGGCGTCATATCAGAAAGACGGTCCGTATTGCTCGGTGGTTCCCTCGTCCTCGCGTGCTGCGTCCGCCTTCTCGAATTCGCGCACCAGCAGCGTACTCCCGTTCATCAGAGCGAGATAGTCGCGCGCCGAGCGACCGGAATTGTCGTTGCGATCAGGATCGGCGCCCTGGGCGAGCAGCAATCGGACCAGTTCGGGATTGCGCTGGTGGACCGCCGCGATGAGCGGGGTTTCACCCTGGCTGTCGGAAACCTGGACCTGCGCGCCACCCTCGATCAAGGTTTCCACACCTTCAACGAAGCCCAGTCGCGTCGCGATCTGGATCGGCGTCAGCCCTTCGTTGTTGCGGATATTCGGGTCGGCATCGCGTTGAAGCAGAAACCGGATCCACAAGGCATCGCGGCGCGCCGCCACGATGTGCAGTCCGGTATCTCCGCTGGTGATGTCGCGGGTATTGGCGATCTGCGTGCCCGGCTTGTTGAGCATTTCGGTGACGACATCGCCGTCACGGTCCTCCACCGCTTTCAGGAACTCGTACCCTTCGGAATAAAGCTGGGCCGCTGCCGGGGCCGCCGGCAGGACGAAAGCTGCGGCGCCCAGGGAAAGCAAAGCAAGTCCTGCTGCCGTGCCGATTGCCGCATTGGCAATTCCTGATCGGAGCCCTAATTTGCGCACAACGCCGGCCATCCCGCTTTGATCCTTTTCGCAATTCCTGCCATTCTCACCCCGGAGAACCAGACGCACCCTGTATGGGGCCGTTTCCCGGGCCACTCGCCCGAAAGCAATTAGCAGACCATGAATAGACCCGCCAACCCCTCCTTCGCCCGCCCGCGCATCGCGACCTTGGTGCTGCCGCTTTTTGCGCCGATCGCTTTCGCGCTCGGCGCCTGCGCGCCCGGCGGTGATCCGCAGCAAGGCGATGTCACGGCTGTCGATCCGGGCGAACCACCGCTTGCCGGCGCGACGATCGGCGGCGACTTCGAACTCGTGAATTCTTCGGGGGAGACCGTTCGCTGGGACGATTTCGAAGGCCGGTACCGCATCGTCTATTTCGGCTATGCCTACTGTCCGGATGTCTGCCCGACCGACATGCAGCGCACGATTCAGGGGCTCAACCAGTTTGCCGAGCAGGCACCCGCCCGTGCCGAGCAAGTCCAGCCGATCTTCGTCAGCGTCGATCCGGAACGCGACACACCCGAAGTGTTGCGCGAATTCACAGGCGCATTTTCCGAAGACCTCATCGGACTGACCGGCACGCCCGAACAGGTGAAAGCCGCCGCCGACACGTTCGGCGTCGCGTACCAGAAAGGCGCAGAAACAAGCAGCGGCGGCTACCTCGTCGGTCATACGAACATCGTCTATCTTTTCGGCCCCGAGGGCGAACCGATCGCGACCCTGCCTGTCGACCTGGGCGCCGACGCCGTTACCGATGAGCTCGCCAAATGGGTGAGTTGAGGGACCGGTTCTGGGAGCTGCCGCTGGCGCACCTGACCCGCGCGGAGTGGGAGGCGCTGTGCGATGGATGCGGTCGGTGCTGCCTGCATAAGATCGAGGACGAGGACACCGGCGAGATCGCCGACACCAACGTCGCGTGCAAGCTGCTGAACACCGATACGGCCTGCTGTTCCGACTATCGCAACCGAAAAGCCTTCGTGCCCGATTGTCTACGGCTGACGCTTGCCATCGTCGAGGATGTCGAGTGGTTGCCTTCGACCTGCGCCTATCGAAGGCGCGCAGCCGGTCGCCCGCTACCGGCTTGGCATCCATTGCTTACCGGCGATCCGGACAGCGTGAAGCGTGCCGGCGTATCGGTCGCCGGACGGGTGGTCAGCGAAACGGCAGCAGGCCCGCTCGAACATCATATCGTCGAATGGGGTCCGCCACGAATGGCAGGCATTGATGCGGCAAACGAGCCGGAAGATGACGATGCAGAGGCTCCGAAAGCGGGGTTCGCCTGGTGATAGACTGGATCGCCCGCGCTCCTGAAGAGCCCGAACTGGTTCTCAACGGAACGCGTGTGCCGATCGCGGTCCGCCGCCATCCACGAGCGCGCCGCCTTACCCTGCGCCTGGCGCCAGATGGCAGCGAAGTGCGCATCACCCTGCCCCGTTGGGCACGAACGGGCGAGGCCATCGCGTTCGCCCACGCCCGGCGCGACTGGCTTGCAAATCAGCACGCGGCCATTCCGCAGCGTATCGCGCCGCAGCCGGGCGGAACGATACGCTTCCGTGGCAGCGAGCTGCGGCTCGACTGGCAGGCCGATCGCCCCCGCAGACCGGCGCTCTCGGGCGACAGTCTCCTTCTCGGCGGCCCGCAAGACACGCTCGAACCGCGCGCCCGCCGATGGCTCGAAAACGAAGCGCTGGCGCTTATGGACGCAGACGCGGAGCATTACACCGCAACCGCCGGTCTTTCGCCGGTATCGGTCGCGTTGTCGCGGGCACAAAAGCGCTGGGGGAGTTGTTCGAACGCACGCCGCCTCCGCATCAACTGGCGGCTCGTGCAGGCGCCCGATTTCGTCCGCCGGTCGGTGGTTGCGCATGAAGTCGCGCATCTCGTGCATTTCGATCACAGTCCTGCGTTTCATGCCCTCCTCGCGCAGATCTACGAGGACGATATCGGCAGGGCCGATGCCTGGCTGAAGGCGCACGGCCGAACGCTGTACGTCACGTTTGGGTAGAACAGCCGGGTATAGGGCGAAGCGCGTAGGCGTTCGTTAACCCCGTTCGCCTAATTTGCGGCCATGTTCCGCGTCCTGCATCTCACCTTGGCGATCATTGGCCTTGCGATGATAAGCTTGCCCATGACCGGCTTCCCGGGTCAGGGCGCGAGCCTGCGCGCGCAAGGGAATTGCCCGAATTGCGATTTGCCCCCCGGCTGCCGGGGCAACGGCAATCAGAAGCCCGACAAACCGCCTAAACGCAATTGCCAGCGTCTCGAGATCGCGATCGAAAGCGACCTCGATTTCGGCCGCGTGGTGCTGCTCGGAAATGGCGAGGGGCGCGTCCTGCTCGACCTCGCTACGGGTCAGAAGCGGCTGTTCGGCGATGTCGACGACCTTGGCGGGATCCCCGTTACCGGACGTGTCCTGATAACCGGTGCGCCTCACGAGCAGGTAGTGATCGACTTGCCCGGCGAGATCGGGATGCGCGATCCAAGCGGCGGATCGGCTTGGCTGCGCGATTTCGAAACGGACCTGCCCCCCTTCCCCCGGCTTGATTCGGGCGGTCGGCTCACCTTCGCCTTTTCCGGTACGCTGGTGATCGCGGCGGAGACACAGGCCAGCGGGAACTTGCGCGGGCGGGTGCCAATCACCGTCGAATATCCCTGAACCGCAGGCGAGAACGTCTGTTCGCCACTGGCGCAAGCGCGCAGGGCGCATTATATCGACCACATGCTTGAAAATTCGCGCTTCAATCCCGCGCCGGGCATCAAGGATTTCTGGACAGAATTCCGCAAGCCCAACCCCTATCGCTGGCCCCTGCTGGTCCTGAGCGCGATGCCGTTCATGGGGCTGCTCTACGTTATGTCGGGCGAGACCTATTATCGCGAGCCCGAGCGGCCGCGGATCACCTACATCACCACCTTCGATCCCACTCGCACCGATGCGGACATCATGGCCTCCAATCGGGCTCACCAGGAAGTAAAGGACCTTCGCGAGGCCGACGAGGCCGAGCGTGCCCAGCGCAAGCGGGACCTTTACAAGGCACTGGGCGCTGCGGCGGGAATGGATGTCGAGGAAATCGAGCGCCAGGCGGACGAGGCGCGCGCTGCCGAAGAAGCGGCTCAAGAGGCGCGCCGCGATGCGATGTTCGGGCGAGCGAGCGAGGACGCCGGCGATGTTTCGCAAGGTCCCGCCGCGTCCGACGCGCCTGGACCAAACCCAGCTGAAAGCGACACCCCATAGCCGCTTCGCCGGCAACCGATGAAGGATGGATGGCGGCTGCGGCGCGTCTTGCTACCCGCGCGCGACCTCTCAGTCGCCCGAACCCCGCCGTCGGTGCACTGCTGGTTCGTGAAGGACGCGTTGTCGCTCGGGGAACGACGCAGGAGGGTGGCCGACCCCACGCGGAAGCGGCTCTGCTCGCCCGATTGGGACCGCGAGAGGCGCACGAAGGCACCCTGTATGTCACGCTCGAACCGTGCGCTCACCGCTCACCGCGCGGTCCGGCCTGCGCTGACCTGATTGCAGAAGCGGCTCCGGCGCGCGTGGTCATCGGCCAGCGCGACCCGGATGAGCGAACGGCCGGTCGCGGGATCGAACGGCTCGAGGAAGTCGGGATAAAGGTCGATCTGCTGAACGATGCGTTCGCCGCGCGCAGCCTTGTCGGGTATCTCTACCGCAAACGACTGGGCCGCCCCTACGTAACCCTGAAGCTCGCGACCTCGCTGGACGGCTGCATCGCCACCGCCGACGGGTCAAGCCGGTGGATTACCGGAGAGATCGCTCGCGCCCACGTCCATGCTCACAGGGCAAAGGCGGATGCGATCCTGGTCGGCGCTGGAACCTGGCGGGCGGATCGCCCATCGCTCGATGTTCGGCTGCCGGGCCTCGCCGGGCGCAGCCCGCGCCGCTACTTGCTGTCGCGCGGTATCGCGCCAGACGGGGTCACTGTGATCAACGCACCCGAAGCCATCGCCCGCATGGATGGGGTGCAATACCTTTACGTCGAAGGCGGTGGGGAAGCGGCGGCAAGCTTTCTTGCCGACGACCTCGTCGATGAACTGCACCTCTACCGCGCGCCCATCCTGATCGGAGACGGACATCGCGCGCTGGGCGATGTCGGGCTTTCCGATCTTGCCGATGCGCATGGGCGCTGGGGGCCTGTCGAACGCCGCCAGCTTGGCAGCGACGATTTCACGGCCTATCGCCGTATCCGGGATCACGAGGAGAATTAAGCGGCATGTTCACCGGCATCGTAACCGCGATCGGCACGATTACCGCGACGGAGGAACGCGGCGATCGGCGCGTGCGCATCACCGCACCACTTGATCCCGAAACCATCGCCATCGGCGCCTCGATCGCGTGTTCGGGCGTATGCCTGACGGTGGTCGATCGCGGCGGCACGTCGAATGAGGACGGCGCCGGGGCGTGGTTCGACGTCGACGTTTCGCATGAGACCATCCGCCGCACCAGCGCGCACATGTGGAACGAAGGCGCGAAGCTCAATATCGAACCATCGCTCAAGATGGGGGACGAACTGGGTGGGCATATCGTCACCGGTCATATCGATGCGACGGGCGAAGTGCGCCTTTACGATCGCACGGGGGACAGCTGGCGGCTTGCAGTTCGCGCGCGGCCCGAGCTTGCCCCGTTCATCGCGGAAAAGGGCTCGGTCACGGTCGATGGCGTATCGCTGACCGTCAACGACATCCGCGACCAGCCCGATGGGTCGTGCGATTTTTTGCTCAACATCATTCCCCACACCGCACAGATGACGACGCTGGGCAGCCTTTCCACGGACGACGAGGTCAATCTGGAGATCGACGTACTCGCGCGTTACCTGAAACGGATGCAATCCCTCGCCGAGCGCGGCTGAAGCCGTCGAACATTCGCTACAATGCAAAAAGCCGGACGGATCGACAAGATCCGCCCGGCCTTTCTGCTTGTTGCGCTCCCGGCTTATTGCACGGGCGGAATACCTTGCGTCACCACCATGCTGTGACCCGAGCCTTCCTGAT
>JBARZK010000017.1:0-25784 GCA_049649965.1 Erythrobacter sp. | reverse complement strand
CGGCCGTGGTGTCGGGATCGATGAAATGCCGCTCCAGACCGGCGAGCGTCTCTCCCGCCATGTACGCAAAGACCACCGCCGGCATCGTCCGCCCTCGTGGGGCGCCTACGGGGTGGCATAGGAGGTTGAAGCGGACTGAAGCGGTATCGAGCGGGATGCCCAGCCGCCCGAGATACTCGGCGCCAAGGGTGCGCTGCGCCGGGATGGAGGCGCGCCAGATTTGCCGGGCCGAGGTCAGCATGGACGATCTCCGCTTCGCCATGCGAACCTTAGCGCGCAGACCTTAAGAGCCGGTAAGCTTCGGCCTCGCGCACGGAGCGCGGCTGTCGACCCTAGCGGTTCCGGCGTCCTTCGATCAGGCGATCGACCAGCGAGGGATCGGCGAGCGTCGAGGTGTCTCCGAGCAACCCGTAGTCGTCCTCCGCGATCTTTCGCAGGATGCGGCGCATGATCTTGCCCGATCGGGTTTTGGGCAGTCCGTCGGCAAAATGGATCTGGTCCGGCGTCGCGATCGGGCCGATCTCCTTGCGCACGTGCGCGCGCAGTTCGGCCAGTAGGTCCTCCGATCCCTCTTCGCCCGCATTGAGCGTCACGTAGCAATAGATGCCCTGGCCCTTGATGTCGTGGGGATAGCCGACCACCGCCGCTTCGGACACGAGCGGATGGGCGACGAGCGCGCTTTCGACCTCGGCCGTACCCATCCGGTGGCCCGAGACGTTGATGACGTCGTCCACGCGCCCGGTGATCCAGTAATAGCCATCCGTGTCGCGGCGGCACCCGTCGCCGGTGAAGTACTTCCCCCGGTACGCACTGAAATAGGTCTGCACGAAGCGATCGTGGTCGCCGTAGACGGTGCGCGCCTGGCCGGGCCAGCTGTGGGTGATGCAAAGATTGCCTTGCGCCGCGTCTTCGAGGACTTCGCCCTCGCTGTCGACCAGCTGGGGGCGGATGCCGAAGAAGGGCAGGCCCGCACTGCCCGGCTTCATGTCATGCGCACCGGGCAGCGTCGTGATCATCACGCCCCCGGTTTCGGTCTGCCACCAGGTATCGACGATGGGACAGCGGCTGTCTCCCACGACTTCGAAATACCACCGCCATGCCTCGGGATTGATCGGTTCGCCGACGGTGCCGAGCAGGCGCAGGCTCGATCGGTCGCGCTTCGTCACATGTGCTTCGCCTTCGCGCATCAGCGCGCGGATCGCTGTGGGCGCGGTATAAAGAACGTTGACGCCGTGCCGGTTGACCACGTCCCACAACCGCCCGTGATCGGGATAGTTGGGCACGCCTTCGAAAACGAGGGTGGTCGCGCCGTTCATCAGCGGGCCGTAGACGATGTAGCTGTGGCCGGTGACCCAGCCGATATCGGCGGTACACCAATAGACCTCGCCCGGCCGGTAATCGAACACGTAATGGAACGTCGTTGCCGCCCACACGCCATAGCCGCCGGTTGTGTGGACCACCCCCTTGGGCTTTCCGGTCGAACCGGAGGTGTAGAGGATGAACAGCGGGTCCTCCGCGGCCATCACTTCGCACGGGACATCTTCGTCGGAGCGGCATTCGTGGAACCAGCAGTCGCGCCCCTCTTCCATCGCCGTTTCGGCGCCGGTGTGGCGGACCACCAGGACCCCTTCGACTGCGACCTGCGGCTGCGCCAGCGCGGCGTCGACGTTGGACTTGAGCGGTACGCGCTTTGACCCGCGCAACCCTTCGTCGGCGGTGACGACGAAGCGGCTGTCGCAATCGACGATGCGGCCCGCCAGCGCTTCGGGAGAAAAGCCGCCGAACACCACCGAGTGCACCGCGCCGATCCGCGCGCAGGCGAGCATCGCGGTGACGCCCTCGACGATGTTGGGCATGTAGATCGTCACTCGCTCGCCCTTGCGAACGCCGATGGCCTTGAGCGCATTCGCCATCGCCACGACTTCGCCATGCAGTTCTCGATAGGTCAGCGTGCGCGCTTCGCTCGCGGGCTCGTCGGGCTCGAAGATGATCGCGGGATCGTCGCCGCGCGTTTCCAGGTGCCGGTCGACGGCGCTGTGGCACAGGTTGAGCTTGCCATCGGCGAACCACTTGATCGCGACCGGATCGTAGGACCATTCGCCGCCCTTTTTCGGCGCTTCGAACCAGTCGAGCCGCTCGGCCTGGTCGAGCCAGAAGCCATCGGGATCGTCGATCGAACGCTGGTATAGGGCGTCGTATTGCTGCGCTGTGCAGTGCGTTTGATGGCCAGCTACGGGGCGTTCGACGGTTTTCGGGCGCGGATCGGTTTCGGGCATGGCGTCTCTCTTCCCAAGGGCGCACCTTCGCGCGCCGGTCGCGGCTTCGCCGCTTGTTCTTCTCTCATGTCTTTCGCACGCGGACGCAGAAAGGACGGCGCGAAAGCCCGCTGCATGTCTTGCACGTAAAGCCGAGCCTCGCAATTCCCTCACAAAGGAGGGTAGTTTGGATCGAGCGCCCTATTCGCTGCGATGCTCGCTTGAAAACGCGAAAAAATCCAACGAAGGACCGTTGATGATCCGCACAGTCGATCCTCTCCACAGCGCGCCCTCGTGAAGCTTCGCGAAGCGCACAGCGTGCCGCATTTCGACGGGACGGGATCCCGCGCGCATCGCGATGCGGCGCTATGGCGGCTGTCGATGGACGCGCTGCCGGCGACCTTGCAGCATGCCGGTTCGTTCGCGGCGGCGGATGCCTTCGTGCAGTTCGTCGGCTTTCCCCGATCGGGCCATTCGCTGGTCGGATCGATTCTCGATGCGCATCCGCAAGCGGTGATCGCGCACGAGCTCGACGTCATGGGGCTCGTCGCGAAAAATGTGCCGCTGGCGCTGATTAGCGGCATGATAGCGCGCAATGCGAGCGCTTTCACCGCCACGGGTCGCTGGTGGAACGGGTTTTCCTATACGGTGCCGGAAGGATCGCACGCCATTCCTGCCCGTCCCGCCGTGATCGGCGACAAGAAGGGCGACTGGGCGGTGCGTCGCTGCGACCGCGACCCTTCGCTGCTCGAGCGCGCTCGGCGTGTGCTGGGCGACCGCGACCGGTGGGTTCTCGTCGTGCGGCACCCGGCCGACAACATCGCGACCATGTCGCTGCGGCTGGGCAAGGCCTACGACAAGCTACGCATCGAGAGTGCGCGGAGCGGATTCGATAGGGAATTGAGAGCGGCGCAACATGACGGACGCGTGCCCGACAGCATCGCCGATGCGATGATAGACGACTACGAAAACCTTTGCGCGTCGATCGAGCGGATGCAGCGCCAGCTGCCGCGCGAGCGATGGCACAGCGTGGTCTACGAAGATTTCGCCGCCAGGCCGCGCGATGAGATTGCCGCGCTCTATGGTTTCGCCGGGCTCGAGGCGCACGAGAGCCTGGTTTTGTCGGCGGCCGGGATCGTGCGAGTAGGCAAGTCGAGGAGCCGGGACCGGATCGGCTGGAGCGCCGCGCAGGAAAACCGCGTGCGCGAGATTATCGACCGCTTTGCCTTCCTCGCGCCCTATCGCACCGCAGGCTGACCGGCGACGCTGCGCGCATCGAGCCATTTCGCCGCTTTCACGCCCAGCGTGATCAGGAACGGCACCAGGACTAGGCTCAGCACGACCTTCGCGATAATCTGGCCGATCAGCAGGTTTCCGATCGGAAACAGGCCATAGAAGGCAAGGGTTATGAAGATCACCGAATCGACCGCCTGGCTCAAGGCCGAGGCGATCGCGCCGCGCACCATCAGGCCAACCGTGGTGTCTTCGCGCGAGCCCTTGAGCCGGTCGAAGATCCACACGTTGAGCAGCAGCGAGACGATATAGGCAGCCGGACCCGCGGCCCAGACGCGCCAGACGGTGTTGTGAACCCTCTCGAACGCAGCAAGATCGTCCGCGCGCCCGAGCATTTCCGGTGAGGCGGGCAGGTTCAACACCAATTGCATCAGGATCGAGGAAATCAGCAGGGGGAGGAAACCCCACCACACGATCCGCTGCGCCAATGCCCGACCGTAAAGCTGCGCGATCGTGCTCGAGATCACCACCAGCAGGAGGAACGCGAAAATGCCTGATTCGACCGCGAGGTCGGTCGGCCACAATTGCACCTGCTTGTAGGCGAGAACGCCCGCCAGGACCGTCATCCCGCCATAAAGCAGCGTGAAAACGAACAGGCCGAGCGGCATGGTAATGCCCGGCGCCCCGGTATTCCCGGTCGGGTTGGTGGGCGAAGAAACGGTTTTTGGAGGTGCGTCCATCGCCTCAGCGCTAGGCCAGCACCGGCCAAAAGAAAAGACGCGCGCGCTCCGCCTTCCCCACCGTAGAAACGTGTCGAACACTGCCTGATCGCCGTCGCCTTCACGCTTGCGCGAGCGATGGGATGGTGCAAAGCACGCGCCAGCGGGAGCGCCCCCTGTGGGGAAGGGTGCTCTTTTGCGAGGGGCAATCCGCGATACTGTTTTCCGCGACGGGGGTTTTCGATAACGTGAGCGAAACCGCGAGTTCCATCGTGCTCAGCCTGATCGGCATCGTCGCGATCCTGAGCGTGGCGTTCCTCTTGTCTTCGGGCAAGCGACGTATCGACCTGCGCGTCGTGGGGGCGGCCTTCGGGCTGCAGGCGTTCATGGCGCTGCTGGTGCTGCGAACCGATTTCGGCGTCGCGCTCATCCGCTTCCTATCCGAAGGGGTGATCGCGCTGCTCGATTTCTCGAAAGTCGGGATCGAAAGCGTGTTCGGCCCGATGGATGCCAATCCGTTCGCCAACACCTTCGTCATCGCCGCCCTGCCGGTGATCGTGTTCTTCGCCGCGATCGTCGCGATCCTCTATCACCTCGGCATCATGCAGAAGCTGGTGCGCTGGGTCGGCGGGGCGATCGGCTGGATCACCGGCATCAGCAAGGTCGAGGCGCTGGGGAGCGCCGCCAACATCTTCGTCGGCCAGTCGGAAAGCCCGCTGGTGGTGCGCCCCTACCTCGCCGCGTTGCCGCCATCGCGCCTGTTCACGCTGATGAGCGTCGGCATGGCGGGCGTCGCGGGCACGATCCTCGCCGCCTATGCAAGCTTCATCGGGGCCGAGGCGGTGCCGTTCCTGCTGGCGGCCGCATTCATGTCGGCGCCCGGCGGCATCCTGATGGCCAAGATCATCATGCCCGACGATCTGGGCGCGCCCGCACCGGCAGCAGCGAATGCCAGCGTTGCAGAAGCGGCGGGAGCAAGGGTCAAGAAGACGAAAGGCCCGTTGGCGCAGAAGACCCGCGTAACCATGGTCGACCGCAACGGTGATGAGGTCGAGCTGCCGCAATCCGCCGTGGCGGGCAACCCGGCGAGCGCCGATCCCGCCATCGACGACGATATCGAGATGTCCGAAACCTTCGAAGAGGGGCAACGCCCCGCCAACATCATCGAAGCCGCCGCGCAAGGTACGCAGACGGGTGTGAAGCTCGCCGTGGCGGTGGGGGCCATGGTCCTCGTCTTCGTTGCGCTGGTCGCGCTTGCCAATGGCCTGCTGGGCGGGCTCGGTTCCGGAATCGTTGCGGCAGCGCAGGCGATCGGCGCGCCGCTTTCCGCCGAGCAAGCAGAATGGCTGAGTACGATCAGTTTCCAGAAGCTGCTGGGATATCTGTTCGCCCCCGTGATGTTCCTGATCGGCATTTCGGACTGGCAACAGGCGCAGGTTGCGGGCGGCCTTTTTGGGACGAAAATCGTGCTGAACGAATTCGTCGCCTTCATCGAACTGGGCGCACTCGGCGATGCCCAGCTGACCGAGCGCAGCCGCGCGATCGTGACCTTTGCGCTGTGTGGCTTCGCCAACTTCTCCTCGATCGCGATCCAGATGGCGGTCACCGGGGGGCTTGCGCCGAACCAGCGGCCCGTGATTGCGCGGCTGGGTCTGAAGGCGCTGGCCGCGGGCAGTCTCGCCAATTTGATGAGCGCCGCGCTGGCGAGCCTGTTCCTGCCCCTTTAGCGGGGCTTTCGCTGCGCTCTTGGCAGGCGGGGCTGCGCGGGTGTAGGTGCGGGCGATCATGACCCCAGCCACCAGCTCCGAAGCCATCCGCACCACTTCCGACATCGCGACCGTTTCGCTCGCCCAGCCGCTCGACACGATTGCCGATGCGCTGGGGGAAAGTTTCACCGAATACGGGTTCGCGGTGGTTCGCAATCACGGCATCGACGCGGACCTTATCGCGCGCGCCGAAGCGGCGTCCAAGGCGTTCTTCGCGCTGCCCGAAAAGGTGAAGCGGTCCTATGCCATCCAGGGCGGCGGCGGCGCGCGCGGATACACGCCGTTCGGCACTGAAAAGGCGAAGGATGCCGAGGTCATCGATCTCAAGGAGTTCTGGCATGTCGGGCGCTCGCTGCCCGAGGGTCACGAACTGGGCGAATTCATGGCGCCCAATGTCTGGCCGGCCGAAGTGCCCGAATTCGAAGAGGTGATGAGCGAACTGTTCGCCGCGTTCGATGCGACCGGACACCGCGTACTCGAGGCGATCGCGCTTCATCTCGGACTCGACCGGCACTATTTCGATGCGACCATCGCGGACGGCAATTCGGTCATGCGGCTGCTGCATTATCCGCCACTCGGCCCCGACGCACCCGAAGGCGCGATCCGCGCCGCGGCGCATGGAGACATCAACACGATTACCCTGCTGCTCGGTGCCGAGGAAGCCGGGCTCGAACTGCTCGATTGGCAGGACACCTGGCGCGCGGTCGACGTTCCCGAAGGGGCGCTGGTCATCAATGTCGGCGATATGCTCGACCGGCTAACCAATGGCCGATTGCGGTCGACCACGCACCGTGTCGTCAATCCGCGCGGGGAAGGGGCGAGGCGCTCGCGCTACTCGATGCCGTTCTTCCTTCATTTCCGGCCCGACTTCGTGATCGAGCCGCTGGAAAGTTGCATCGATGATCAGGACAACGTCCTCGAGCCGATCAGCGCTCATGATTACCTGATGCAGCGCCTTCGCGAGATCAATCTCGCCTGACACGCGACTCGGGTCCGACAGCGTGGGAATCGCTTCGCGTTCACGCCGCAAACGCACCGGCATTTTCGGCTCGTCGCACCCAGATCGCAGCCCGTCGGTGGCGGTCGGTTCTTAACGAAATAAGCTGTTGGCGTTGCGCAGTTGCAACAGGGCCTTTGCAAGTCCGGAGATAACAGCCGTTTTGCCTTCCCGAACCTCGTTGGCGCGCCCCGTTGCGGTCCCTGTCCACAGACTGCTGTAACAGAAGTGTCATAGAACCGTCTCTTTTGTGCAGCGCAACGCACATAGGGCCGCGTTGATCCAGCTTCATCTCAACGCGCGACGCCATCGGGCGTGCGTTTTCATAGTGCACAGGGGCATTCATCCTATGAAGATCAAGTATTTCCTCGCCGCGAGCGTCGTCAGCCTGGCGGCTGCGACGACCATCGCGACTCCGGCTGCGGCGCAGCAGATCACCTCGGGCGTCGAAGGGCGCGTTTCCGATGTGGACGGCACGCCGATCGCCGGCGCCGAAGCCATCATCATCGACGAGCGCACCCGCCAGACCCGCACGATGGCTGCCGGCTCCGACGGGACGTTCCGGTTCGATTCGCTGCAGCCGGGCGGCCCGTACACCGTCACCGTCACCGCGCCCGGTTATGAAGGCCAGAGCGTCGAGGACGTCTTCACCAGCATTCAGGGCAACACCAGCTTCAACTTCGAACTGACGCCGACCATCGCGGGCGGGGCCGACAACACGATCATCGTGACCGGCGCGCGTGCCGGCGCCACCCAGCTGGCCGTTGGCCCGGGCACCGCGTTCGACACCCAGACGCTCGAAGCCTTCCCCTCGATCACCCGCGACGTTCGCGACATCATCCGCATCGACCCGCGCGTCAGCCTCGAAACCGATAACGACGTCGATCGCATTTCCTGCCTTGGCGGAAACGATCGCGCCAACACCTTCACCGTCGACGGTATCGTCCAGTCCGACGTCTTCGGCCTCAACGGTACACCGTTCGCCGCGCGCAACTCGCTGCCGCTTCCGTTCGACGTGATCGAGCAGACCTCGGTCGAGTTCGCACCGTTCGACGTCGAATATTCCGACTTCACCGGCTGTCTCGTCAACGTCGTGACCAAGGCCGGTAGCAACCGCTTCCACGGCTCGGCGTTCTACACCTACTTCGACCAGGACTTCCAGAACGACTCGGTCGAGCTCGCCGATGGCACCGTCCAGTCCGTCAATGCCGGGCGCGAAGAGCGCTGGGGCGCGACCCTCAATGGCCCGATCATTCCCGATCGCCTGTTCTTCAGCTTCGGTTACGAGGAAGTCGTTCTCGAGGACGGCTTCAACCAGGGTCCGTTCGGATCGGGCGCGGCGGACGAGGTCAATTTCGTCTCGCAGGCGCAGTTCGATCGCTTCGCGCAGATCGCGCGCGACGTCTACGGTCAGGACATCGGCGGCATCCCGACGCAGCTGCCGGAAGGCAACGTGCGCTATTTCGGTCGTCTCGATGCCCAGATCACCGACGATCACCGGCTCGAAGGCACGTATCAACGCCTCGAGGAAACCAATGTCGAGAACGATTCAGGCGGCGACACCTTCACCGGCTTCAACTCGTTCGAGGACGAAGGGACGATTTCCGACTATTACTCGGTCCGTCTCTACTCCGACTGGAGCGACACGATCTCCACCGAGCTGCGGCTGAGCCGCGCCGAGGTCGGCGACGTGCAGGGCCCGGTCGGCTTTGGTGAGGCGCAGGCCGACGTTCCGACCCCGCGTCTCGTAGTCGCTTTCCCGAACTCGCAGAACGATGCGATCCCCGATGGGCAGGACGGCGGTCTCGCCACCGGCCCCGGCATCTTCCGCTCGGCCAACCAGCTCGACACCAAGATCGACCAGGCGCGCTTCATCCTGAACGTCGATGCCGACGAACACTTCCTGAAGTTCGGTGCCGAGATCAGCGATCTCGAAGTCTTCAATCTGTTCGCGATCAACGCGACCGGTACGCTGTTCTTCAACGGCCTCGACGATTTCGAGGAAGGCCTGATCGCCGAAGGCAGCGGCAGCGGGTTCGACGGCCCGGCCGATCTGTTCTTCGAAAATCCCGCAACCGGCCAGCTTGAGCGGACGGATGTCGGCGGCATCGCTTTTGCCACCAGTATCGATGGGGACATCAACAACGCCGCCGCGCGCTTCAGCCGTCGGATCTACTCGGTGTTCGCGCAGGACGAATGGCAGGCGACCGACCAGCTGTCGCTGACGGCCGGTGTCCGCGTGCAGCTCTATGACGGCGACGCGCCCCGGGCCAACCCGCTGTTCCTGCAGCGCTACGGCTTCACCAACCGCAACTCGTTCGGCAAGATCGAGCCGGTGGTGCTGCCGCGTTTCGCCGCGACCTACGAATTCGACAATGACGGGTTCTTCTACAACAGCCGCCTGACGGGCGGGGTCGGCGTCTTCGCGGGCGGCGATCCGGTCGTCTATTTCTCCAACGCCTTCTCGAACGACGGGTTCTCCTCGGTCGAGCGCAGCAATTCTGCGTGCGACGACGACGAACTTCCGATCGACGATGACACAGGCCAGATCGACGTCGTGAGCGGCGGGACCTTCACCGGCATTCCGCAGTGCATCGTCGATGCGGCTGCGGATGCGGCCGGTCGGGGAAGCGGCGAGGTGCAGAACACCGATCCCGATTTCGACGTCCCGACGGCGGTGCGCGCCAACCTCGCGTTCTCGACCGACTTCGGGGCTGCGACCGGGTTCTTCTCGAACTGGCGCCTCAACCTCGACTACATCTACACCCGCTTCAACGACACGCTCGGCATCGTCGACCTGACGCAGGTGGTCGATACGCGGCAGGGTCTCGACGGCTTCACCGTAGATGGTCGCCCGATCTACGCGGCGATCGATCCGCTGGCCGATGGGTGCAACGCCGAGTTCGTCGGCAACAGCCCGCCGACCTACACCGGCGTTACCGACGAGTGCTACGCCACCGGGATCGACGAGTTCCTGCAGCTGACCAACGGGCCGAGCTTCGACAGCCACAACGCCTCGGTCATCCTGACGAAGCGTTTCGACGGCGGTGTCTTCACCGAAGGCGGCAGCACGAACGTGAACTTCGGGTACTCGTTTAGCGACAGCGAGCAGACGATCAACTTCCGCTCTTCGACGGCCGGTTCGTCCTTCGACGGTACGGCCGTGTTCGATCCGCAGAATCCGGCGATTTCGCAGTCGGGCTTCGAAACGCGGCACAACTTCGTTCTGTCGATGGCCTTCCGCGAGGAATTCTTCGACGGGTTCGACACGGGCCTGGGCATCTTCTTCCGCGCATCGGAAGGCCGTCCGTACAGCCTGACGTTCGACGATACTCGTCCGCTGTTCCGCGATTCGGGATCGGCCGAGGAAAACATCCTCGCCTACATCCCGACCGGGCTGGATGACCCGAACCTCTCGCCGGACAGCGATCCGGAGGCGGTCCAGCAATTCCTCGATGCGATCAATAGCGGCGCGGGGATCGACAGCGACCTCAACTGCGAGTTCACGCCGGGCCAGACCATCGAGCGCAACACCTGTCGCAACGACTGGTTCTTCGATCTCGACTTCCGCATCAGTCAGGAACTGCCCTTCATCGGCAGCTTCACCGGCATCGCCGAAGACCGGATTGAGGTGTTCGCGGACTTCGCAAACTTCCTGAACATGCTCGACAGCGGCTGGAACGTGCGTCGTTCGCTCGGCGGGTTCGACGGGCGCGTCGACCTGGTCGACGGCTCTTACGACGATGAAGGCCGGTACGTGATCACCAACTTCAACGACTTCGCGGGTCGTGCCGAAACGGCGATCTCGAACAGCATCTGGCGCATCCAGGTCGGCGCTCGTTACGAGTTCTGATCGCGCGCCATCTCTGGCAAGCACACGAGCGGCGGGGCCTTCGGGCTCCGCCGTTTGCGTTTGGGTGGGGAAGACGCGATTTAGCGGCGCTCGCCGGTTCGGTCGCCGTTTCGCTCGCTGGCGCGACGCTCGACCGGGTTGTCCGCTATCGTCAGCAGGTTAAAGGCCGCCTTTTCGCGAACGTGCGCGGCGGCGCGGTCGCGAAACGCCTTCTCTACCACGGTCGCCTGCCGTCCGAGCTCCGGCTCCCCGAAGCTCGCGGCCGTGCCGGCGAGCTTGTGCGCGAAACGGGCGATCTCGTCGCACCTGTCGCAGCCCTCGCTTTCGCATCCTTCGAGCGTTCCGTCTTCGAGGATCTCGCGAACCTTTGCCAGCGCCTCCGCTCTTCGCGCGGTCCAGCGTTCCTGAAGCGCCCGGGCCAAATTCTCTCCGCGCCCTTCGGGAGAAGGAACCGCTCCCTCGTCATCCTTTTCCAGCACCGTGTCTGCGCGTTTATCCGGTACAGGGGGATTGGGCACCCTAACCGGATCGCCCGTGGAAGTTGCCTTGCCAGCTTCGGTTTCGACGATCTTGGTGGGCAACCAGCGTTGCAGGGTTCGCGCCAAATCCGAGAAGACGAGCGGCTTGGGCAAGTGCGCCTGCATTCCTGCTTTCCGAGCATCGGCGATGTCTTCGGGGAAGACATTGGCGGTCAACGCCACGATCGGCAGGCGCGCGGACGAGATGCCTTCCTCGCGGATCGCGCGCGTAGCCGCCAACCCGTCGCAGCCCGGCATCTGCAAGTCCATCAGCACTAGATCGAAGGGTTCGCCGCGCATCATGCTTTCCATCACCATCGCGATCGCCTCGTTCCCGTCATGCGCGACGGCGACGCTCTGCCCGCAGCGTTCGAGCATTTCGAGCGCGAGCATGCGGTTCACGTCGTGGTCTTCGGCCAGCAATATGCGCGAACTCTGCGGCAGCGCCGCTGGTTCGGGCGTTTCAGGTTCTCCCAACTCGTATTCCGCGCCGTCGACATAGATGGCAGGCAGGCTCAACCGGAAACACGATCCCTGGCCCGGTTCGCTCTCGACGGTGATGGAGCCGCCCAGCAATTGCGCGAGCTGGCGCGAGATCGCGAGGCCCAGGCCACTCCCCCCGAAGCGGCGCGAGATATCTCCTTCGGCCTGTGTAAAGGGGTCGAAGATGGCGGCGACCCGCGCAGCGTCGATTCCCATGCCGGTATCGCGCACCTCGATCGCGAACTCCTCCGCTGCGGTCCAGTATCGCACCTCGATCCCGCCACTATCGGTGAATTTGACCGCATTGCCGACGAGATTGAGCAGGATCTGCCGCAGCCGCAGACCGTCCGTCACGACGAACGGGCGGTCGGAGGCGATTGCCGGTGCGGACCCTTCCGGCGCATCGCAGCGCGCTGCGACAAGTTCGAGGTCCTTCTCCCGCGCGAGTGGCTGCTTCAGCGCGGTGCATTCGGAGATCATGTCGACGAGGTCGACCGGAGCCATGTCTATCGCGACCCGGCCGGCCTCGATCTTCGACAGGTCGAGGATGTCGTTGAGCAGCATCATCATCGAGCGCCCGGATCGCACGATCATTTCCGCGTTGCGGCGGTGTTCGGGTTTCAGATCGTCGCGCAGCAGCAATTCGGCAAAGCCGAGCACGCCGTTCATGGGCGTACGTATCTCGTGACTCATGTTCGCGAGGAAGTGCGATTTCGCCCGGCCCGCCTGCTCCGCCTTGCGTCGCTCGTCGACCAGTTCGCGGTTCAGCACGACCCGTTCAGTCACGTTGCGCGCCGACACGACGAACCCGTTGCGCTCGCCGGTGTCGTGATTGAACGCGGTCGCGCAATCGGCCTCGATGAACACGGGATCGCCAAGGGGGCCATCGAGCAGGCGGCGATAGGTCAGCCGAACGTTCTCGGTCTCTCCTTCGAGCATGCTGCGCTCGACTTCGCCTACCGCCTCGCATGCGTCCGGATGAAGGTTTTCCGAAGCCTTCAGGCCGATGAAAGCTTCCGGCGGCCGCCCGAGCACCGTTCGGACCGACGGCGAAGCGTACGTGCATACGCCGTCCAGATCGTATTTTAGCACGGCATCGGTGATATTGTCGGCCAGCAGGGTCAGTTCGCGCCGGCCCCGGACCAGATCTTCGGCAATCCTCGATCGACCTTCGAGTATCGCGGCGATCGGAAGGCCGGAAAGGAAATTCGCCAGCACGAAGAACACGATGAGATACATCGCACCAATGCCGGTGTCGGCTACCTCGGCGATCGGGCCGACCCCGGCATTGCTTGCCCAACTGGCGATGAGAGCAAGCCCTGGAACGTGCAGCGCGGTGCCTATCGGCCCGATTGCGAACGCCACCAGAAGGGTCAGGGTGGGGATCAGCAGAAGGAGCGGGTAGGCGGGCTGCAGGAACACCATCAGGACGATTGCGAGATTGACCAGGATTATCGCGGCTTTCGTCGCGATCCGCTTACGGTCGTACTTCGTATCGCCAGCCATGGCCTGCCGAATGAGTAGGATTGGCGGCACGGTCAGGATCATGCCGAAGCTGTCGGCGAGGAACCAGGAACTCGCCCCGACCAGCGTTGCATGTGCATTGCCGTCCATCGCCGGCATGGCGAACATCGCGGACAGGAACGGCCCGACGAAACCGCCGATCACGGTGAACCGCGCGACATGCCGCGCATCGGTCATGTCGGGGACCCTGCCACAGGTTCGCCGGGTCAGGCATGTGACGAGCGCGATGTCGATCCCGTTGGCGAGCGTGTAGAAAAGCCCCTGTACAACGGTGTTCCCGCTCATCACGTTCGCGCCGAAACTGGCAAGGACGATGGCGGCGAACAAGGGCCATGAATGTGCGGGCCGCGCGCTCAACAGCAGCCCAACGGCTGCGGCGTTCGGGATCCACAGGCTTGCAAGGGTAAGATCGAAGCGCGAAAGCGAAAGGCATCCAAGACCCAGCGCAAAGAAACCGATGCCGCCAAGCAGGGCGATCAGCACACTGCGCCGGTCGAGCGAGACACGAGATGCGATTGGTGAGCCGCGATAGCGGGAGACCGTGCCGGGTTCCGGCTTCGAAATCATCTGTTCCATCGCTATCGGTCCGCGTGCTGGTATAGCCGCGCAGTAAGCAGGGCCGGGCTTCGGTCGGGCGCCATGCCGACTTTGCAGGAACCGATATGACGGGAATTGGATGAGCAATCTCAAGCATCGCTATCAGGGAAAACCGAAAGGCGTGCGGTGGCCGCTGGTTCTTGGGATCGTCGCCCTGCACGTCGTGGCGCTGTATGGATTGTCGCGTGCGCTCGCGCCCGAGTTCACCGCCTCGATAGAGCGCGAGGTCGTCTCCGCCTTCACGGTGACGGTCTCCAGTCCACCCGAACCTCCGCCGGCTCCGCCCGAGCCCGATGAGGGCGCGCAGGGAAACCCGGGTGAAGAAGCAGTGCCGCAACCGGTGACGGCGCCGACCTCGCCGATCGAGCGCCAACCCGATCAGCGTCCGCAGGCTTCTTCGACAGGGAGCGCAACGAGATCGGGCGCGCGCGAAGCGGGCGAGGGGACCGGGGCCGCCGGCGAAGGGCTCGGCACCGGAAGCGGTAACAGTGGCCGGGGCCAGGGCAATGCGGTCGTGGAGAGGCCAAGCGTGCGGTCGGGCAATCTCGATACCGCTAGCGACTTTCCGGTTCCGCCCGGGGGGCGCGAAAGCCGCTACGGGCGCTCGGTCACGGTGGTCTTCACTGTTACTCCGGACGGTCGCGCGCGCAATTGCTCGGTCGCGCGCAGCGGGGTCGATGCCGATACGACCGCGCGGGTCTGTCCGCTGGTGATCGAGCGCATCCGCTTCAATCCGGCGCGCAACCGGGCAGGGCAGCCGGTCGAGGCGCGCTACGGCTATCGCGTGGAATTCAGCGCGCGCTGAGGATCGATGACGCAACCACCTATCATTCATCCGGTGATCCTGTGCGGCGGCAGCGGTTCGCGACTGTGGCCCGAGAGCCAGCCTGCAAAGCCCAAGCCGTTCCTGCCGCTTCTCGGAGCCGACACACTGTTCCAGCAGACCATCGCACGCTTCGCCGACGATGTGCGTTTCGCGGAACCGATCATCGTTGCAGGAGCACACCACGAGGCTCTGGTCGCCGCGCAGATGGGGGACGCGCCGTACCGACTGATCGTCGAACCCGCGCCCCGCGGAACGGCGTCGGCGATAGCGCTGGCCGCCTCGATCCTTCCGCCCGACGCGATCATGCTGGTGGCGCCCAGCGATCACGCGATTGCGCACGCGGGGGCCATGCGCAACGCAGCGGAAGATGCAGCCTGCCTTGCCCGCGAAGGCAAGCTCGTCGCGCTAGGCGTGACGCCCGAACGGGGCGAAACCGGCTATGGCTACATTCGGCTTGGCGCGAAACTCGATCCCGGATTTTCGATCGCGGAGTTTGTCGAAAAGCCGAGCAGGGACCGGGCGGAGGCGTTCGCCGCGAGCGGTGACTATGTCTGGAACGCCGGGATTTTCGTATTTCGTGCCGATGCGATCCTGCGCGAACTCGTAGTGCATCGTCCTCGCATGGGTGCGCTCCTGCACTCGGCAGTGGATGAGGGCAGGTGGGACGGGTTCCGGTTCATACCCGGACCTTCGTTCGCGGACATCGCAGCCGAATCGATCGATAACGCGGTGATGGAACACAGCGAGGCAGGGGCAGCGATCCGCGTCGACATGGGCTGGTCCGACATCGGGACATGGCGGGCGCTCCAGGACGCATTGGCGGAACAGGCGGACGAGGAGGGCAACGTGGTGCAGGGCGAGGTCGCGCTCGACGGGTGCCGGGGCGTGCTGGCCCGTACCGATTCCTTGCGGGTTACGGCGATCGGGATGGAGGATGTCTGCGTTGTCGTCGCGAACGGCGAAGTCCTGATACTTCGCCGCGACCTGGCTCAGCGCGTCGGAGATCTGCCCGACGCAGCCGACGAAGGGCCGATGCGTTAGGCGGTTTTCTGCGTAAGAGCCCGTTCGATCTCTCTGGCGCCATACGGTTTCGTCAGGACCCCGCTGGCGCCGAGCTCGTCGATCTCCTTGATCGCGTTTGCATATCCCGTCGCGACCACGAAGCGCACGCCTCGTTGAACGAGATCGCGGGCGACCAACTGGCAGTTTTCCTCGCCGAGATTGTAATCGACGATCGCGAAATCGGGCTGGCGTTGCTCGATCGCCTTCAGCGCGCCGGCGACGGTGCTTTCGATGCGAACCGAATCCACGCCGAGTTGCTCGATGGTTTCCTCGATATCGAGGGCGATGATGAGGGAATCCTCCACCACAAGGACATCGGCGGGAAGTTGGGATTCATCGGCCTCGGGCTGCGTGTTGATCATGCCGAGACCCGGCGCTTGCGGAACGTCGCACTGTCGGCAACGAAACTGCGCGGTCCTTCGGCCAATAGCTGCGGACCCTTGGAACCCATGATATGGTCTTCCTCTTTATCAATTGCTAACTAACTCATTGGCTAGAAAGCTGTTTTCGAGCCCCGCTGCCGAACGTGTCGCAGATTTTCTGCAAAGGCGCAAATGGGTGCGGCATTCCAGCGTCGCTCTGCCACCGTGGCGCCGCCTCAGTTCTTTTCCAGCAATCGCCCCCCATGGCGACGCACGGCACGCTCGATCGTTCCGCCCAGGAAGCCGAGCATCGCGGGCAGGTCCAGTTCGATCGTCACGAAATCCTCGCCCACGTCGATGCCGCCTTCGATCCGCTGGCCCGCGGCGACGATGAGCAGGCTCATGCGGTCCTCGTTGGGCCAGCTGGTCTCGACGCTGGCCATCCCGGGCGGGAAGTAGTTGGCGATTTCATGACCGTGCGCGTGCATCCGGCGACGCACCTCTTCCTTGCCGAGCGTATGGGGGAGGGACACGCGCATCGGTTCAGCGCGGCTGCTTCGTGGTTTCGCGGGTCGTCGCAAGGTCGGGCAGCGGAACTCCCGATCCCTGCTCGTCGCCAAGCCGCGCGTTATGGTCCCCCTGCAGGTCGGCAACGAGTTCGTCGCCGCCATAACGATATTCGAGATAGCGCGAGTTGACCGCCAGATCGTCGAGCGCGCCTTCGGCCAGTCGCCGCGTCACACGGTCGACCTCGCCCGAAAGCCGTTCGAGGCTCTGGACCAGGCGGTCGTCGGCTGTGCCGCCGGCATGTTCCTCGCGCCGCAGGTGCTGCGGCACCTTGCGGTAGTTCTCGATCGTTTCGGGAATGTACTCACCCACCAGTTCGCGCACTTCGGACATGGCGGAATGGTCGGTATCCATCGTTTCGAGTTGCGCACCCAGTGCGTCGAGCTGTTCGCCGAGCCGTTCGATGACGGGCTGCGCGGAGGCGGGGAGGGCCGAGCGCTGGCTTTCGAGCCACAGTTCGGTGCGGGCGACCATCTGCTTGGGATTGCCTTGCCCCAGATCGGCGCGTTTCGGGATCTTCACTTTCGGGAAGCTGGAAAAGAATATCGCCGCGCACATGATCGCCAGCGCGACAGCCATCACTCCGACGAACCCTATGCCGTTCAACACCACGCCGATGATCGAAGCGGCGGTGACGATCGCGAAAACGGCCAGCGCGAAATAGCCACCGCGCTTCACCCAGGTCTTCAGCTTTGCATCAGCCGAACCCTTGCCGATCGACCTGGCCGGCCGGTGCGTCCCACCCGTGCGCTGCGTCGCGAGCGACTGCCCTGCCGCGCGCATGATGTGATCGGATTCGCGAGTGGTATCGGCCATGTGCTCGGGTCAGCCTTCCAGCGACAGCAGCGAGGGATCGGAGGCGACCTTCGCCTGCGCCTGGGCTTGCCCTTCGGCCCGGGCAATGTAGCCTTTCGACTTCTCGACCTCTTCGGACAGCACGTCGACAGTCTGCTTCATCGAGCCGAGCGCGCGGACCTTGAATTCGTCGACCTCGTCCATCGTATCGTAGATGTTCTGGAAGGCGCGCTGCAGCGTCTCAAGGGGGATGGTCGAGGACGCGGCCTGTTCGTGGATCTGCGCGGTCTGTTCGCGCAGCAGCGTGCTGGTCGAATCGATAATGTCGCTGGTGGTCTGGTTGAGCGAAGTGATCTGCTGCAGCACCAGTTTCTGATTGGTCATCGCTTGCGCCACCGTCACGGCAGTGCGCAGCGCGCCGACAGTGGTGGTGCTGGCGCGATCGACGCCCTTCACCAGTTCGACGTTGTTCTTCTTCACGAGATCGAGCGCGAGATAGCCCTGGACGCTCACCGCCATCTGCGTCAGCAAGTCCTGCGTGCGCTGACGGACGTAGAACAGCGCGCTTTCGCGCAGGGCTTTCGCTTTTTCCGGATCGCTTGCATCGAGTTCGTCCGCCTTCGCCTCCAGCCGCGCGTCGAGCGTCTTGGCGATGTGGATCATCTGTTCCAGTTCGCCCATCGCCTCCCACAGCTTCTGGCGCTCGGTATCGATGGCCGCGTTGTCGAGATGCAATTCCTTCTTGCCCGAATCCAGCCGCTCCAGGATCGCCTGGATGTGTCCCTGCGCCGAAGTGTAGCTGTCGAAATAGTTCTTCAGCCTGTTGCCGAAGGGGATGATGCCGAACAGCTTGCGCGGGGCGAGCAGCTTTTCCTTGCGACCGGGATCGAGATCCTCGACCGTGCGGCGCAATTCGGCGAGGTCCTTGCCCACGCTGCTGTCATTGTCCATCGCGCGCACCGGGCGATCGAGGAAGCGGTTCGAATGCGCGGCAGCCGCCCTGATCTGTTCCTGGCCCATCCGGGTGATCTGGTCGACCTTCTCCCCGAAGGCAGGCGAGTTCGCATCGGCCGAAACGAGATCGGCGACGAAGGCATCGACCTTCGTATCCAGCTTCGATCTCTGTTCTTCGCTCACCGGGACCAGCCCGGCCGCCTTTTCGGGCGCAACGTCGGGCACCGGGTCGGGCGGCGTCAGTTCGAAATCGGTGGCCGTCTTCGTCGGCGCCTGCGGCGCGGGTGCGCCAGTATCCGCCGCGGTAGCGTTCGGCGCGGCCTGGGGGTCTTGCGTGCTCATGTGCGCTTGTGATGCTCCCTGATCGGTCCCTAACTGTATTAGGTATCTAAAACACGCCTTTCAAGCTAGCGTGTTTCGCCGCCGCGATCCAATCTCCATTCGCATGGATGCGCGGTTTGCTCAGGGCGCCGGTGCCACACGGCTTTTGCCCTGCGCGCAAAAACGCCGTAGATACGCGCGACCTTTCCGAACCAGAGTCACCCGTGGATACCGAAAAAGCCCCGCGCCCCGCGCCATCCAGCTCGGGCTATACCCCGCTACCCAATCGAGAGCCCGGGGCCGCTTCGGGCGGTTCCGAAAGCGGCGCGACGTTCGGACGCGTGCTGTTCAGCCTGCGTCGCTGGTGGATGGAGGACGTGGTCGGCACGGTCGACCAGGCCGAGGTGATCGAGGAACGGCGCGAGGAATGCCTCCTTTCGGAGCGCTACCTGTTCATGACCGCAATGAGCGCCGGGATCGCCGTGCTCGGCCTGTTGCTGTCGTCGCCTGCGGTGGTGATCGGCGCGATGCTGTTATCGCCCCTGATGGGGCCGATCATCGGACTTGGCTTCGCGCTCGCGATCGGCGATTATCACTGGCTGAAGCAGGCCGCGCGCAGCCTTGCTTGGGGGACGGTGCTCGGCGTCGGGCTGACTGCGGTGCTTGTCTATCTCTCCCCGATTCAGCCGATCACGCCGGAAATCGCGGCGCGCACGCAGCCCAACCTGTTCGACCTGTTCGTGGCGCTTTTCTCGGCGCTGGCGGGTGCATATGCCATGATCCGGGGGCGGGCAGGCACCATCGTCGGCGTCGCCATCGCTACCGCGCTCATGCCGCCGCTCGCGGTGATCGGGTTCGGCCTTGCGACCCTGAACTGGACGGTCTTTTCCGGCGCGCTGCTCCTTTACGTGACGAACCTCATAACCATCGCGCTGACGGCGTGGGGCATGGCGCGATTGTACGGGTTCCAGACGGGTCTGTCGGAGCGCAACACCCTGTTCCAGAACCTCGCCGTTGCTGCGGTGTTCGTGGCTCTCGCGGTCCCGCTCGCCTATTCGCTGCAGCAGATCGCGTGGCAGACCAACGCCCAGCGGATCGTTCGCGACGAGATTCAGGACGGCTTTCCGGAGGCTTCGCTGATCGATGCGCTGTCCATCGATTTCAAGACCGATCCCCTGACCATCAGCTCGACCGTCTTCACGCCGCGATACCAGACCGATGCGGAGACGGCGATCGAGCAGATGCTGGCCCGGCGGCTAGACGAACGGGTCGAATTGTCGCTGAACCAGATCGAGTCCGCCAGCGGTACGGCCGCAGAACAGGCGCAGCTTTCGGCGGCCAGCGCACGCGAGGAAGCGGACGCGGCGGCGCGGGCCGAAGCGCTGGCGACACGGCTCGCCCTCGTGGCCGGCGTGAGCGAGAACGACGTCGTGGTGGACCGCACCCGGCGCAGGGCGATGGTGCGCGCCTTGCGGCTGGAGGGGGCTACGTTGGCCTCCTATCGCGCGCTCGAACGGCGGATCGCCGCGACCGAACCCGATTGGACCGTGGAGTTGCTCCCCCCACTGGGAGAGCTGCCTTCGCGCATACCCTTCGACGAGGACGGTCCCACGCCCGAAGGGGCCCGCGCGCTCGCTGTGATCCAGTGGGCGGCGGCCCGGTTCGACCTGCCGATCGTGCTGGTCGGGCCGGAAGAGGATGCCTCGCGCGCGGCCGAGCTGCTAGGCGGTCGCGGCGTCAGCGTGACCACACGAGACGGGGACGGACCGTTGCGGGCGCAATGGGGCGAGGATCTCGGGAACGCGCTGAGCAGCCTATAGAGCGCGCGCCGCGACGTTGGCGGCGTGCGATCAGGCGGCGAGTTCCAGCGGAACGATCTCGCCCGAGAGATACAGCTTCTTCGCCTTGGCGCGGCTGAGCTTGCCCGACGAGGTGCGCGGCAGGGTGCGTGGCGGAACGAGTTCGACCACGCAGCTCATGCCCGTTACCGAGCGCACCTTGTCGGCGATCTGTTCGCGCAGCCGGATCCGTTCGACCGGGTCGGACACGCGGCAATGGACCAGGACCGCGGGCGCTTCCTCGCCGTTGTCGGTCTCGATCGAGAAGGCGGCGATGTCGCCGTGGTTGAAACCGGGCAATTGCTCCACCGCCCACTCTATGTCCTGTGGCCAGTGGTTCTTGCCGTTGATGATGATCATGTCCTTCGCCCGACCGACGATGAACAGGTAGCCATCGGCGAGATAGCCCATGTCGCCGGTGTCGAGCCAGCCATCGACCAGCGCATCGCGCGTCGCCGCCTCGTTGCGGAAATAGGAATGCATGACGCTGGGGCCGTGCGCCCAGACCTTGCCGATCTGGTGATCGCCGCGCGCTCGTCCGTCCTCGCCGCGGATCTCGACCTTCATGTCGGGCAGCGCCTTGCCGCAATTGACGATCGCGCGGTAGCGCGCCGGGCGCGAGATATCGCGCGGCGTGCCCGACAGGCGTTCTTCCTCGACTAGTTCGACCCGGATGCCTTCACCCGGCGGCATGACGGTGACTGCCAGCACCGCTTCGGCGAGGCCGTAGGAAGGGCAGAACGCCTTGGCGCGAAAACCCGCATCGCTGAACGCGTTGACGAAGCTCTGCATCACATCGGGTCGGATCATGTCCGCCCCGTTGCCCGCAACCCGCCAGCGCGACAGGTCGAAGCGTTCGGCGACGTTCGACTGGCTGGAAATGCGACGCGCGCAGATATCGTAGCCGAAAGTCGGCGAATAAGAGAGCGTATTGCCCTCGTTCCGGCTGATCATGTCGAGCCAGGCGAGCGGACGGCGGGCGAAGGCATCGGGCTTCAGGTAGTCGCCCGAAACCTGGTTGGCGATCAGCGAGAGCAGGCATCCGACAAGACCCATATCGTGATACCACGGCAGCCAGCTGATGCAGCGATCGTCCTCGCCAAGCTCCATCGTCGTCGCGTGGCCATAGAGGTTGTGCAGAAGCGCTTCGTGCGTCACCGCGACGCCGGTGGGAAACCGCGTCGAACCGCTCGAATACTGTAGGTAGCAGATATCGCCGGGCGCAGCGGTGGGAAGGTCGCAATCGGGTGCCTCGCGCCGCGCGAACTCGTCCCAGCTTTCGCCGCGGCAACCCTGCCGCGCGGCGGCCGTAGAGGTCATTTCGGCGATTTCATCCGGATAAAGGAGGATCGCCGGATCGCAGCTTTCCAGCTGGACCGAAAGCTGGTCGATATAATTGTCCTTGCCCCCGAACGTGGTCGGCAGCGGCAGCGGGACCGGCCAGGCGCCGGCATAGATGCAACCGCAGAACAGGGCGGCAAACTCGGCGCCGGTCTCGGCAATCAGGGCGACGCGGTCCTCTCGCCCGATCCCCGCCGCGACCAGCCGGCGCGCCATCGCCAGTGCATCCTCGCGCAGCTCGCTATAGGGATAGGCGCGCTCCAGCTGTCCACGCATATCGTGGAAATTCAAGCCCTTCTTGCTGCGAGCGGCATAGTCGATCGCATCGTTGAAGGTGTCGAACCGGGACCGAATACGCGGCAGGTCGCAATTGTTCGGCGTCGGCTTCAAGGCGTCGGTCATACGTTTGGCGATACCCGTCTGTTTACGCTAAATCCGCCCGGCATTTGCAGAGCGCATCTGCGCGTCCTATCCTCTCCCCGCCGTTCGCGCAAATTCGCGAGGCGCTGGCATCCACGGCCCCATTTGATAACGAGTGTGGCACGAATAAGGCGAAATGGTTTCGACCCGCATCGAAATGTCACTGTCCGGTAGCAATGAGAACGGGTCCGGCCCGGGTCGGAAGAGGCGCGAAAAGCGCAAGGCCCGGCCGCTCGACCAGATCGCGCTGCGCGATCTTGCGCTGTCCTATGTCGCGCGTTTTGCCACCACCGGCGCGAAGCTCGAAAGCTATCTCGCCCGCAAGATACGCGAGCGCGGCGTGACCGAGGATGGCGACGGGCGCTCGGTGGAACTCGACGTGACCGGGCTGGTCACCGATTTCATCGAGGCGGGCTATGTCGACGACGATGCATATGCCCGTGCGCGCACCCGCGACCTGACCGCACGCGGCTATGGCGCACGGCGGGTGGAGCAGGCGCTGTGGGCAGCTGGCGTCGAAGAGCAGGTTCGCGCCGACAATGCGCCGGGCGAAGCCGAGAGCCGCCGTGCGGCGATGTTGCTCGCGAAAAAGCGCCGCTTCGGCCCGTTTGCGCGTGCGACGGACGCCGGTCCCGACGAACGGGATGAAAGCGACTTCGCCGAGCGCCGCAAGCTGCGCGAAAAGCAGGTCGCCGCAATGCTTCGCGCAGGTCATTCCTTCGAACATACCGCTTTCATCATGGATGCCGGCGCTCAGGTCGACGTCGACGAATGGCTGGCCGAGGCCGAAGACGAGGCCGAAGACGAAGCCAAAAACGAGGAACGCGGCACGGAGGGAACGTGGTGAAGGTCTGGCTTGGTATCATGGGTCTGGCACAATCAATTGCGCTGGCGTCGTGTTCGGCGACCGAGCCGTCCGCGTCCGCGGAAGGAGAGGGCGGGGCACAGAGCGTCGCCACGGACACGGAGGCCGGCCCATCGGCCGTGCATCCGCAATCGGGACTGCCGATCATCGATGTCACCGTCGATACCGGTGAGAATCGCATCGGTTTTGCGACCGAACTCGCCGAAACCGCCGAGGCGCAAGCGCGCGGCCTGATGTTTCGCACCGAGCTCGGCGATTTCGAGGCGATGCTGTTCCCTTCGCAAAGCGCTGAGGCGCGCAGCTTCTGGATGAAGAACACCCCGCTCGAACTCGACATCATATTCATCGATCCCGAGGGCCGGATCGCCAATATCGAACGCGGTGAGCCTTATTCGACGCAAAGCGTGCTGTCCGAAGGCCCGGCCTCCGCCGTCCTGGAGATCCGCGGGGGACGCGCGAGCGAACTCGGCATCGAACCGGGCGACAAGGTCGAATACGATCTGCCCTGATCGTCGCGGCGGGTCGCAAGCATCGTTCGACCGGGCGCGAACCTATCCACTTGGCGATTTACGACGAATCCGCTAATCGGCGCGGCCATGGGAACGACATCATGAGCATTCTGGGCAAGATCTTCACCTGGTGGGATGGCGCGACCATCGGCACGCACTGGTGGGCCAAGCGGGTGAAGGCCGAGCATGTCGGCACCGATGCGCTGGGCAACAAGTACTACCGCGCGAAGGCGAAGGACGAGGGACGCTCGAACGGGTCCTACACGCAGCGGGAAAAACGTTGGGTCATCTACGAAGGCAGCAACGATGCCAGCCGCGTACCGAGCGAATGGCACGGGTGGCTGCATGGGTCGTTCGACGACGTGCCCGAAAGCAACCTGCCGCCCCCGCGCATATGGGAAGTCGATTACACCCCCAATGCGACCGGAACGCACAAGGCCTATCTCCCGCAGGGCGCGTTGCAGCGTGGCGGCAAGCGCGCCGCCGCTGTCGGCGACTACGAGGCTTGGAGCCCCGGGGACTGACCGGACCGTCCATGCGCGCTTTCTTCCCGAACCGGTCCCGAACCGCCGCGCTTGTCGCGATCGCGGCCCCGTTGCTCGCGCTTGCCGCCTGCGATGAGGAGGCGGTCGAAAGCCCGGCGTCCGACGCCGGTGCAACCACCCGTACACAGGTCACGCCCGAGCCGGCGGGAGACCCGGCGCGCGATTCCGCCGATCCGGTGGACGCGAGCGAGGTTCCCGAAGTCGAGGGCGCGACACCGATGGAGGAACGCGTTGCGACGCTGGGCCTCCTCAACAAGCGTAACAACGTCAGCGTCGATCTGGAATTGCGTCCCGGCGAAAGCGCCCAGGAGGGGCCGGTGATCGTCCGGCTCGAAGCGTGCGAGCGAACCGCACCGTTCGAATACCCGCGCGAGACCGGCGCATTCGTCCAGGTGGATGTGCGCGGTCGTGGCGAGAGCGAACATTCGCGCATCTTCTCGGGCTGGCTGTTCAAGGATTCGCCCAGCCTCAACGTGGTCGAGCACCCGATCTACGACGTCTGGGTCAAGGATTGCGCGATGAGCTTCCCGGGCGACGAGTGATCGCCTGACGCACGATCAAGCAGCGTCCGATAGGTCGTGGGCAAGCTGGCATCGGCGGCGCCGCGCGCATCCCTGATCGCGGCGAGATAGGCGTCCTGCGGCATCTCGACCGCGCCCATCGAGGCGAGGTGGTCGGTCATGAACTGGCAGTCGAGCACGCCGAAATTCGCTTCGCGCATGAGTGCGACGAGCCAGCAAAGTGCCACCTTGCTGGCGTCGCTAACGCTGCTGAACATGCTTTCACCGCAGAACACCCGGTCGAAACTCACGCCGTAAAGCCCGCCTGCAAGGGTGCGGGCATCATCGCCGCCCGCAGGATCGTCAATCCAGCATTCGATCGAATGGGCATGGCCCGCGCGGTGGAGGTTTTCATAGCTCGCCACGATCCGGTCGCTGATCCAGCTTTCCGGATGGCCGGGCCGCGGGGCGGCGCAGGCCCGGATGACTTCGCCAAACGCGGTGTCGATCGTCACCGTGAAACGATCGGAGCGAAGCGTCTTTCTCAACGAGCGCGAGATATGCAGCCGATCGAGCGGGATCAGTGCGCGTTCGCGCGGTTCGACCCAGAAGACTTCCTCGTCGCTGCGCCGGTCGGCCATCGGAAAGATGCCGCTGCGATAGGCGAGAAGGAGTGTCTCGATCGGAATGGCTGATCGGAGCGGAGAGTGCATGACGGCGCCGTCCTAATCAAAACCCACCGGCAAATGGTATATCTTTGGTTGGTATTGCACCAGTGCGGGACTGTACCAAGGAACCGCGAAAGGCGCTGGCAGGAACGCGCGATTGCGGTTGCGCATGGCAGAACGCTCGGATACAGCGCGCGCACCCGTGCAGGGGTGTAGCTCAGTTGGTAGAGCATCGGTCTCCAAAACCGAGGGCCACGGGTTCGAAT
>JBARZK010000016.1:0-12553 GCA_049649965.1 Erythrobacter sp. | reverse complement strand
ATGCGCAGCGCTTCGTCCGGTTTTTTGATTGTGCTGTGTGTGTCATTCTTGCGCCCGAGCCCTCGTCTCTGGCGCACAGCATATGAGCAGAAAGTTAACCATATGCCAAACGGCGACCTGCACCCTTCCCGGGTCCGATAGCGCCCGGGCGCGCCTTCGTTAGCCCGCTGTCGTAGGCGCGGCCTTGCTACGCCGCATCGCGCTCGCTAGCAGCGCCGTGTACCACGCCCGCCCCCTCTCTCCCGCGAGGAACCAGCATGACCGACGACCTCATCCGCCTGATCGACGAAGCCTGGGAACGGCGCGCCGACATTTCTCCGGGCAGCGAGGAACGCAAGCCCGTTGGCGAAGCATTGAAACTGCTCGACAGCGGCGAGGCCCGCGTCGCGGAGCCGGATGGAAATGGCGGCTGGCGGGTCAACCAGTGGCTGAAGAAAGCCGTGCTGCTGTCCTTTCGCCTCAACGACAACCGCGTCATGGAAGGGGGCGCTGCCGGTGAGCGCGCTTTCGACAAGGTGCCGCTCAAATTCGCCGGGTGGGGCGACAACCGCTTTCGCGAGGCAGGCTTTCGCGTGGTTCCCGGCGCGGTCGTGCGGCGCGGCAGTTTCGTGGGCAAGGGTGCGGTCCTCATGCCCAGCTTCGTCAATATCGGCGCCTATATCGGCGAAGGCACGATGATCGACACCTGGGCGACGGTGGGATCGTGCGCACAGATCGGCAGGAACGTGCACATTTCCGGCGGCGCAGGCATTGGCGGCGTGCTCGAACCCTTGCAGGCCGAGCCGGTGGCCATCGGTGACGGCGCCTTCATCGGGGCTCGCAGCGAAGTGGCCGAAGGGGTGCGCGTGGGCGAAGGCGCCGTGCTCTCCATGGGCGTTTATCTCGGCTCATCGACCAAGATCGTGAACCGCGAAACGGGCGAGATCCATCGCGGCGAAGTGCCGCCCTATGCCGTGGTCGTGCCCGGAAGCCTGCCGGGCAAGCCCCTGTCCGACGGATCGCCCGGCCCCTCGCTCTATTGCGCGGTCATCGTGAAGACGGTCGATGAGCAAACCCGCTCGAAGACCGGGATCAACGAACTCTTGCGGGATTGACGTAGACGCACCGCCATGCGCATTCCTCGCACGGAACGAGGTGGCTTGCGCCCCGTTTCAAACAAAAGAGATATTCCAACGGAGGCTTTATGGCCCACGAACAACGCGGCCCGGACGACGAAATCCATATCGAGGACGACGATGCGCGCGCCGCCTCTTCGCCCGGGATCCTGCGCTATGTCCTTCTGTTCAGCACCGCACTTGCCGTGATCGCAATGACGCTGGTGTGGATCATCCCCGCCCTCACGGGCGCGGCGGAATAGGAGTACCCGCTATCCGTTGCCGCATACGGAACCGCTGAGCGCCCTTGCTCATTGATGCTCCCGAAACGCGAGGAGAGCAGCGATGAGCAATTCCAACAGCTTCCAGACGAGCCAGTACGTCAAGTGGGAGTGGGGCAACGGATATGGCAAGGGCCAGATCAAGGAGCGCTTCGAAAAGAAAGTGACCCGCAAGTTGCAGGGGAGCGAAATCACCAAGGACGGTGATAACGACAACCCTGCATACCTCATCGAACAGGAAGACGGGGACGAAGTGCTGAAGCGCGGGAGCGAACTCCAGGACTGGGACAAGGACTGACGGCCATGGCGAAAGCGAAAAGCAAATCCCAGCAGCAGGCCGCCGGTGCCGCCCTCGCAGCAAAGCGCGGCGAGCAGAACAAGTCCGACCTGCAGGGCGCATCGATCCAGATGTATGAATCGATGAGCGAAGAGGAACTCGACGAAATGGCGTCGACCTCGCGTGAAGACCTGCCCGACACCGTCGACGAGGACGATTGACGCGTGGCGGACGATTGGGACGACGAGAAGAAGGACGACGTTTACGACACCTTCTACGACCGCGTGAACATGCAGCCCAAGGAACTCGAGGAATGGCTCGAGACCGAGGAATCGAAGTCGGTGGTCGACAAGGACGACGGCGAAAGCACCGGGCACCGGTCCGGTCGCCGGATCGTCGAGATCAAGCGGACCGCCAAGGACGACCTGACCGACAGCCAGTACGAGCATATGCAGAAGGTCAATGGCTACGTCTCGCGCCACCTCTCGCAGCGGCCCGATGGCGATGTCGAGGACACCGACTGGCGCTACAGCCTGATGAACTGGGGCCACGATCCGCTCAAGGACGACTGATCGAGCGGCAGGTGGGTAGATCGCGCCGGGAGGGGAAGAAGTGTCGATGACCGAACCCGCCCGACCGTGCGTCGCTATTATCGAAGCGCTGGATTTGTCACCCCATCCCGAGGGCGGGCATTACCGCGAAACATATCGCGGTGCCGACGATCGCTCGGGCCGTTCCAGGGCAACCGCGATCCTGTTCCTGCTCGAAACGGGACAGCGCTCGCATTGGCACCGGGTCGACGCGGACGAATTATGGATCTGGCAGGGCGGCGACCCGCTGGTCCTTCAAATCGCGCTTTCCGGCGAAAGGACAGGCAAGCAAGTCATTCTCGGCACCGATCTCCTCCACGGCCAGGCGCCGCAGGGCATGGTGCCGGCAGGCGCGTGGCAGGCCGCACATCCCCTGCCCCGGAACGCGGCTGCCGGCTATTCGCTCGTTTCGTGCGTGGTGAGCCCCGGTTTCGAGTTCGCCGGTTTCACCCTTGCCCCGCCAGGCTGGCATCCCGGCGATGATCGGCGCGGAGAAATTCCGGAATGATCCGTGCGATCCTTCGTGTCGTACTCGCGGCGTTTTACGGCTTCGCCGGCGTGATGCACCTCGTTCGGCCCGAAACCTTCCTTACCATCATGCCGCCTTTCATACCGTTTCCCGAAGCGGTCGTGCTATGGACCGGCATTGCCGAGATACTTGGTGCCATCGGACTGGTGCAGCCATTCGACCTGCGCATTCGTCGGGCGGCGGGCATAGGTCTTGCTCTCTATGCGCTTGCGGTGTGGCCGGCCAATATCAACCATTTCATCATGGACATGGCACGACCCGATAGTGGTCTCGGGCTCGTCTACCACGTGCCGCGGATGATCGCGCAACCGGTGCTGATCCTCTGGGCGCTGTGGGCTGGTCAGGTTCCGCTTTCGCGCCGGACATCGCCATGACCGCGAAAGCGAAGGACGCCATTCTTCGGCTCATAAAAGAACGCGGCCCGGCCAAGTCGATCTGCCCCAGCGAAGCGGCTCGCGCCGTTGCGACGGAGGCAAACGACTGGCGCGACTGCATGCCGGATATTCACGAAGCCGTTCGCACCCTGCATGCGCAGGGGCTCATAACGGTAACCGTCCGGGGCGAGCCGATCGATCCCGGTCGAGAAGGTGGGCCGCGCGGTCCCTACCGGATCGCGCAGCCCCGCCCCGTCAGCTGAGGTGCTTGGAAACCGCAGCCGTCATCTTGAACATGGAAATCTCTTCCTTGCCGATGACGCCGCCCAGCTTGTCGTCGGGCACGATCGTGCGCTTGTCCGACGGTTTTTGCAGATCGTGTTTTTTGATGTATTCCCATACCTTTGACGTGACCTCGGCGCGGGTCATCGGTCCCTTGCCGATCACCGCTTCGAGTTCGTCGGAAACCTGTACGGGTTTTTGCAGCGCATTGTTCTTGCCGGCCATTGTAATCTCCCAGTTCGTCAGTTGGCTTCAGGATCGTCGGAAGCGTCCGCCCATTCGTCTGCGGGCGTTCCGGTAAAGGGGGCGTGGAGCACGGTGCATCCCGTGATCGACCCTTCGATGGAGGCGATGACTTCCTCGCGGCTTGCGCCAGGCATCAGTGTCATCGGCAATTCGGTCGCGAACATCTGAAAGACATAGTGCCGCGTTTCACCCAGAGGCGGGTTGGGCAGGAGCCATTCGGAATTGCCCTGCGCGTTCTTGCCTGCGCGCGGCGGAACCTCGCCTTCGAGCAGCTTGCCGCGTTGGCCGGGCAGCCCCCAAACGAGCCAGTGGCATGCCGGATCGCCGGACGCATCGGCGCCCCCGGTCGCATCCTCGGCGATAATGATGAGTTCCTGTGACCCGGCGGGCGGCGCACTCCACTCCAAGGGCGGCGCGACCGCGTCTTCCTCTTTCGCGGTGAAGCACGGATCGAGCTGTTCCCCGGCGTCGAACGCGGGACTGGTCATGGCGAATCCACCACGCCCCAGCGTTTTTGCATCACCAAGCCGCGCGATCGCCAAGCCGGGATGGTGCGCGGCGGGCGGAAGCGCGCTGGCGAGCCATTCTGGCAATTGCGTCATGTGTCAGACCTTTCCATTCGTTCGTCGTTAGGCGGGCTTGGCTGGCAAAACGAGAGGCATTCCATCGATTTTGCCCGCCTTTTTACGAGCCGGTGGAGTGCGACAATCCGGGTGTCGGACCCCGCGCGATTAAGCCGCCAGCCATATTGCCCTTGTATTTCAACGCGGCCTAGCTTGCCGAGCGCCGTCCTTCAATGCATGGTGCGTCCATCGCGAGTGTCGCTCGGCTGGCCGCACGCGCTTGTCCACGCCTTCCGGAGTCGCTCCCCGAATGAAAGCCTCGCTCGATCACGTTGCGCGCACCGCGCTTACCGCGACCCTGGCGGTCGCTCTTGCCGCTTGCGGAGGCGGCGGACCCAGCGCACCGCCGCCAACCGGTGGTACGCCGACCCCGACGCCCCCGGTTTCGACCTGCTCGGTGGCGAACCAGATCGCGTTTGCCGACGACGTGCTGAATGAATGGTACCTGTTCCCCGACCTGCTGGACGACACCGTCGATCCGGACGATTTCGACAATGTGCAGGACTTCCTCGACGCGCGCGTCGCTCCGGCAGCAGACGCGCTGTTCGACCGCGGCTTTACCTTCGCGACGTCGATTGCGGAGGAGAACGAGGCGATCCGCAGCGGCGGCACGGCAGGGATCGGCGTGCGGCTCGGCTATGACGTGGCCAACCGGCGCGTGTTCATTCTGGAAGCCTACGAGAACGCTCCGGGTTTCCAGGCCGGCCTCGACCGCGGCAGCGAATTGCTGGCGATCGGTACGAGCAGTTCGAACCTGCAGACCGTTTCCGAGTTGTTCGCCCAGGGCGGCGCGCAGGCGGTAGTAAATGCGCTCGGCCCCTCTCAATCGGGGGTGACGCGGGTGATCCGTTTCCGTCAGATCGATGGCGATGTCATCGAACGGAGTATCTCGAAAACCGAGTTCGAGCTCGATCCGATCTCCGACCGCAACGGCGTTCGCATCTTCGAGGAAGGCGGTCGCAAGATCGGCTACCTCAACCTGCGCACTTTCATCGTGGGAACGGCCGATCGCCAGTTGGTCGAGGCGTTCCAGCGCTTCAGCGACGAAGGCGTCACCGAGTTCGTGTTCGATTTCCGCTACAATGGCGGCGGCCTCGTGCGGATTGCCGGAGTGCTGGGGGATCTGTTGCGCGGGCCGAATACCGGCGAGGTGTTCAGCCGCACCCTCTATCGCGACAGCAAGTCCGACCGGAACCAGACGCGGCGGTTCATGGACACGGTCCGGCTGCAGATCCCGGGCACCGACAACTTCGAGGACCCGATCGCGATCCCGCGCGTCAATCCGGAAAAGGTCGCCTTCATCACCACCCGCGCAACCGCTTCGGCGAGCGAGCTCGTGATCAATTCGCTGCTGCCCTATGTCGATGAGGACAACATCGCCATCATTGGCGAGGACACGTCGGGCAAGCCGGTGGGACAAGGCGGCTTCGATTTCGAGGAATGCGACCTGCGCATCCGGGCGGTGACGTTCGAGACGGTGAACGCCGATGGCCAGGGGAGATATTTCGATGGCCTGGCGGAGCTGGTGCCCAACACGTGCCGGGCGTTCGACGATATCTCGAACCCGCTTGGCAGTCGCGAAGAGGATTCGATCATGACCGCGCTCGACTTCCTTGCCGGTCGGAGCTGTACACCGTTCGTGGGGCAGACGAGCATTACCGGCCAGTCGGTCGGCGGTCGTCGGGTCCTGCAGCCCGAGCGGCCGAATGCGATCCAGCACGAGAACCCCGGCCTGTTCTAGGCAGGCCGCGGGTTTCACGCCAAGCGTCGCCCTATCGCTTCAAATGAGAGTTATTGCGCCGCCATCCGTACGTTGGACGTGACGGAGCGTTCGGCGGCCGCCATCGCAGCGTCGATGACGTCTTCCGCCGCCGCCGGCTTCGCAACAAGCGGAGCGTCGAGCGTCCTCACCTGCTCTTCCTGCCGGTCGAGATCGCCGGTGTGCAGGATGTAGGGCACGCCGCGGCTTTCGAGCGCGCGCGCCACCGGGACGCAGGTCTCGTCATTGCCAAGCGAGACGTCGAGGATGGCGACGTCGATTTCGCTTTCGCTATCCATAAGTTGGAGCGCCTTCCTTACGGAAGCCGCCGACAACGGGCGACAGCCGCGATCCTCGGCAGCGAATTCAAGGTCCATCGTCACGAGCGGTTCGTCTTCGACAAGCAGGATGGTGCAACTCATTTGCCGATGTTCCCGGCCGGGATTTCGATGGTCGCAGACAGACCGTCTTCCCGCCATTCCCGATTGATCGTGCCGCCGGCACTGCGCAGCATGCGGTCGACGATGGCCGTGCCGGTCCCGTCCGAGAGGCTGCTTTCATCGACGGCCGGTCCGCCGGTTTCGATCCACTTGATGACCAGCTTGCGCTCTTCCCCATCGAGAGGCTTCCACTCGACCCGGACCAGACCGTCCTCGGTCGACCACGCGCCGTGCTTGATCGCATTGGCCGCCAGTTCGTGAAGCACCAGGCCCACGGTGGAGACAGTGGTGAACGGCATCCGGGCACCGTTTCCGTCCAACTCCAGGCTGCCGTTCTGCCGTTCATAGGGTTCGAGCACGGCGCGGATCGCCTCGCCGATTTCGATCGATCCGCTCGACGCGTCGTCGAGCGTGGTCTCGTAAGCTCGGCCCAGGGCCTGAATGCGGGAATTGATTTCGGCAGCTTCGGTGCGGATGCCGCGCTCGCGACCGGTGACGTTCACGATGCTGGAGATGACCGAGAACATGTTCTTCATGCGATGCGACAGCTCGCGTGCCATTTCGCGCGCATGGCGCTCCTCTGCGCGCGCGGCACGAACGTCGGAGACGTCCCACTGGCTTCCGAAGAAATAGATCAGTTCGCCATCGCTATTGTAGATCGGCCCAAGGTGAAGGGCGTTCCAGAAGCTCGTCCCGTTCTTGCGGTAATTGAGCAGTTCCACGACCGTGACATCCTCGTCGACGATCGCCTGGCGAATGCGGGCCACGGCCTCGGGATCGGTTCCCGACCCTTGGAGAAAGCGGCAATTGCGTCCGACGATCTCATCCTCGGAATAGCCGGTAAGGTGCCGGAAGGCGCGGTTTGCGAACACGATTGGGACGTCTTCGGTATGGGGATCGCAAAGGCAGATCGCCATGCGCGTCTGCGCCATCGCCTGTTCAAATAATACGCCTGAGGCACCGTCGAACTGGTCATCCTTGCTGCGCAGGCGGAAACGTTCGGGCGCGTCGTCGAAGCGAATATTCGCCTGCGGAGACGGCACGCGTTCTGATTCATCGTCGGTATTCATTGGATCCCCGTGGAAGTCGCCTCAAAGCGACTCTCGAGCGTCGCAGATGACGGTAATTCTTAAAGTTATCAATAATCAAATCCAGTTTCGCCCCGCGGGTTCCGACCGCGTGCCTGGAAATTGATCGGATAGCTTAGGCGTTCTCCGCCTTGGTCAGGAGGAATGCGAGGAAGCCGATGGCGAAAAGCCCGTCGATCGCCAGAATGGCGACAAGGACGGTTTCGCCGCGAGGCCCGAGGGTTTCCGGTAAAAGCAGCGCGACGACACCCACCTTGCCGATCAGGCCGGCCCAGAGCGTTGGGGCAAAACGGAAAGGATCGCGGGCGACCAGCAGGTAGATTATACCGAACGAGAAGACGAGCAAGCCGACGACCCGGCCATCCACGTCCGCGGCCGGCGAAAACATGCCGAGCGCCCCGATCACGAAATTGTATATGCTTGCCGCGTAGAAGAAGGTCCGCCAGCCCGTGCCGATTCCGTGGCCGCCGACGGCCGCTCCCAGGCGACCGGTCCTGTCATTGCCTTTCATACGAGCGAGACCCCTTGTCCTGTCTATCGTAACGGCGAACCTATTGCGGGTCGGCGAAGGGTTCGGCATCGGTGAAGGCACAGCCATACAGCGTCTGATCACCAAGCGCGAGAGTGGCGGTGTAGGGATAGACCCGCTCGCTCACGGTATCGGTGCATTCGCCCGGTGTGACCGCGACCTGCACGCTGTTTCCGTCGAGTTCGCCGGAAAAGCCGATCCCGTTGTTGCCGGAAAAGCGAACGACGCGGAACGCCTGCCCTGAGGTGTCTTCGGCTCCGCCAAAGCGGGCCGCCAATTCCTCGCCTCTTGGTTCGACGACTAGGTTCCATGAGGGTTCGGAGCCGCGCATGGTCACGGTCGCACCCTGTGCGATCGTATTGAAGGGCTGGGTATCGCGCGAGATACCGTCCGGCCCATCCTCGCAGCCCGGCAGCAACGCAGCGGCGAACAGCGCCGCAAGGGACAGGCCAGTGCGTGGCGCGGAAGAACGTGTGCGAATGTTCATCTGGTCGAACCAATTTGCAATACTGACATCGACGGCGGCCGATCGCATGAACGGCAAGAGGCGGACCCTTGCGGATCCGCCCCTCGTTCGACTGGACGACATGCGATCATGTGTCCTGTCTAGACCTTATATCCGATTACTCGGGCATCAGCACCGTATCGATCACGTGGATGACGCCGTTCGAGGCTTCGACATCGGTCGCGGTGACGGTCGAGGTGTTGCCAGCCGCATCCGTCAGGACAACCGAGCCGTCCTGAAGCATTGCGGTCAGCGTACCACCGCCGAGGGTGTTGATTTCGTAGCCACCTTCACCGGCTTCCTCGATTGCGGCGGTCAGCGTCTGCGCGTTCACCGTGCCGTCGACGACGTGGTATTGCAGAATGTTGGCGAGCTGATCGGTGTCTTCGGTCGTCAACGTTTCCAGCGTTCCCTCGGGAAGCTTGGCGAACGCATCGTTGGTCGGCGCGAAGATGGTGTACGGTCCATCGCCCGAAAGCGTATCGCCGAGATCGGCAGCCGTCACGGCTTCGACGAGGGTCGAGAACTGGCCGTCGTTCTGGGCGACTTCTACCACGGTCCCGGGCGCGGTCGCGTCTTCGGTCATCGCGGTTTCGTCGGCCATCATGGCATCGTCTTCGACATCGGTTTCGGCGCCGCACGCAGCGAGGGCGAGAGCGGCAGACGTGGCGAGAGTAAGCTTGAACATCTTCATGAAAAAGGTCCTTGTAGGTTTCAATACATTGGAAGTTCGGAAAAAGAGGTCGTTCGCCTCTCCGTTCACCCCTTCAAACGGGAACCGGGACTTAATGTTCCGCAAGTTTCAGGCCGCCCAACAATTTTGTGGCGATATCAAGGCGCGCTTTTTCGACGCAAATCGGCGCTTTTCCAGCCGCGCGGACTGTAACCCATTGATTGGGAAGGCAGTGGTCCATGTGATGAAAGGGCACGAGATACGTGTCCTAGTTCAGTCAGGGCGCCGCTTGCGAGTAAGCGCGATCGGCGGACACCGAAAAGGGCGAGGAACGCAGCCGACGGTTCGACAGTAAGTCAGACGATTGCCAAATCGTCGAAAGGACCACCAATGACCCAATCCAGTCGCAGTCTCGCCGAGATCACCAAGCGTATGCGCGCGATCGACATCTGCATGCTCGTAACCAAGACCGGCGAAGATGCGAAAATCGCCGCACGGCCGATGTCCAACAACCAGGACGTCGATCGCGACGATGGCACCACGTATCACTTCGCCAGCGACGACGGGCGGATCGACGACGACCTACGCCGGTCGAACGAGTGCGGTGCAACCTATTCGGACGGCGATTTCTGGGCCGCCATTCAGGGCACCGCGCGGTTGATCCACGACCGGTCGACGATGGAAGAGCATTGGGTGCCCGACCTCGAAAAATGGTTCGAGGATGGGCTGGACAGCCCCGACCTTGTCCTGATCGAGGTGGTACCATCGCGCATTGCGTGGTGGGAGGGTCGCGAGAACGGCGAACTTACGCCCGGCTCCTAACGGATCGTGCCCCAAGGCCCGCGCTCGCATGGCGCGGGGCTTGGAGGCCAGCCTCCAGCCTATCGGGCAGCGCCTGCTCTCGCGCCCGGTTCGTCGGACGACAGTCTGCGTATCGTCGTCACCGTACAGCGCTGTGGTCCGAGATTAGGGTCTGGAACGATCAGATCGACTTGCAATCCATTGCAAACGCGGGACGTACCGACCGTGTCGAATGTGATACCGCGGGCGAACCTGAGTTCGGGACAGCGATTCATCAATTGCAGTTCGAACGTGTCGGCAGCCCCGACGTCGACCAGCACCTTCTCTTCGTCCCCTTCGACATTGCGGAAACCGTTGACGTTGCGCGGATAAAAGCATTCGCGCCCGCCTTGCTCCCGGGCCGACAATTCTTCGGCACCCGCCCTTTCGGATTGAGTGGACGATGCCGCCAGCACGGCGCCATCATCGCTCTCAACCGGAGCGCAGGCCGATGCCGACAGGATGAGGCCAAGCCCTGCGACGATGGCCGAACGGTTCGAGCGAACAGGCGAACGCATCTGTGATCCTCTCGTGTCGAAATGCAGTGCGCTCCGGCACCGGTCCTGCGATCGGCCCGGCGCTCGCATCGAAGCTAGCCGTCGATTACCTTGTCGGGGCGGGCATCGTGGCGGTGCTTCTCGCTCTTGCCGAAGACGCGCTCCAGCCGCTGGGCGAGCGTGTTCGCCGCGCGGCGAGCGGCATCGTCGACCGCATCTGCCTTCCCTGTCACCCCGATCGCCCGTCCGGTGCGCGGACGCGCCTCGATCGTGCAGTGCTTGTCGTCCGCACCGTGTTTCGAGCCGTTCACGTCAGACACGTGCACCTCGACCCGGGTCAGGCGATCTTCGAAACGGGCAAGCTTCTCGCGTACCATCGCCTCGATCCGCTCGGCCACGTTGGCGGTTCCCATGACGGAACTGTCGGTGTTGAACTGGAACTGCATGACGGGAGGTCTCCTTCTGAATCAAACCTGATGGATCGCTATCGCGCGACCGGCTCGTAAGCGAAAAGCGCACATGCCCCCGTTGTGTTCCGCCGCGTTCAACTCGAAGCAGCAGCCTCGGCCTCGGCCTCGCGTTTCGCCACGCGCGCCGCGTCAGCCTTTTCCCGCTCGATCGCACCCTTGCGCGCCTGTTCGGCCAGCCCGCGCCAGGTTTTCTCGGACCGCAATTCGCGCTCTTTCACGTTGTCCAGCTCCGCCTCTTTGGCAGCGGCGGCGGCGGCGTCCGCGCGTTCGGTGTAGAATTCGAAGGTTTGGGCCATCCGTGCAATATCCTTTGTTGGAGGGTTGAAGGAAAAGAAGGGCCGGAGCGCAAGCGGGAGCAATCCCGCCCGGCCCCGGCCTTTCGCGAAACTCAGTCGGCCTGCGACAGGTTCACGGCGCTTTCCTTGCCGTTGCGGCCGGTTTCGACGTCGTAGTTCAGCCGCTGCTCCTTATCGAGCGAGTGCATGCCAGCGGCCTGCACGGCGGTGATGTGGACGAAGCTGTCGGCCGAGCCATCGTCGGGCTGGATGAAGCCATAGCCCTTGTCGGCATTGAAGAATTTCACGGTTCCGGTCTTGGACATAATAGCGTTCCTTTCAGAAGAACGTAGGTGGCCGGAAGGGGTCTGCCCGCTTCCGGCTTTTGGGTACAGCCGGTGCGCAGAAACGCGGACCGGAGGCGTCAAATCGTTCAGATGAAAGGAAGTCGTCGTCCGGTTAACGCCGGGGCCGGTCGGGATCGCGGTCGAAAGACGGCGGTCGCGATATAGGCAAGCGGCGGAGCGCAAAGTTCGAAGTCCGTCGCAAATTCCGACGTCAGCGCGGTTGGTCTAGCACGCCTTGCGCGTTTTACCTAATTGCTTTCGTGTCGGATGGGCTGAGGGGGCGCGGGCGAGCCGCGCCAGCCTGACACACATGACACCCTGTCAGGCTGTTTTTTTAGCCCAAACCCCGCAGGAAACCGGCGTTTCTGGGTCCGGATGACAGCCTGACACTTTTCCAACCCGGTTGACGCTTCAGGGCCACGAAAACGGCTTTTCCCCGCTGTCTTCGCCGTCCTCGTCCTCGGTCTCGGCCGCGTCGAGTTCTGCATAGTGCGCCTCGAGCGCGATGGCATGTTCCTCTTTCCAGGTTTCCGGACCGGTCTCCACCCTTTCGAGAAGGGGGCCGAAAGCTTCGGGCGCGTAATCCTCGGCAAGGAAATGGTAGGTGCGCGGCGGGGCGAAGCGCTCGCGCATGGCGAGCAGCGCGACCGTCAGCCGCTCGTCATAGCGGCGCGAGGTGCCGACTAGCTCGCCCTTGTGGTAATGCGGGACCTCCACACCGTTGAGCGCGCGCTCTATCGCCGCCTCCGCCAGCGCGTCGAAGCGGCAGCACAGCGCCGCGTGCCAGGCCATGTCGAACGGCTCGCCCCGTAGCCGCGCGCGCAGTTCGTAAGC
>JBARZK010000015.1:0-4268 GCA_049649965.1 Erythrobacter sp. | reverse complement strand
GGCGATGAATACGCCGTGTGGCTCCTGCAGTTGCTGGCAGTCGAGGGCGTTCAGCGCGAAGAGATCAAACAGATCATCTTCGCCTCCGTCGTGCCGCGCGCCGATCACAATCTCACCGTCCTGTCCCAGAAATACTTCGGCATCACCCCGCTCGTCGCAGGCGAGGGCAGGGCGGCCTGGCAGTTCGAGATCGACGTCGAACAGCCGAGCTCGCTTGGCGCGGACCGTGCGCTGAATATCCTCGCCGCGCATGCGAAGTATGGCGGCGATCTTATCGTGATAGATTTTGGTACCGCGACGAAGTTCGAGGCGATCGACTACAATGGTACCTACAAGGGCGGATCGATCGCGCCGGGGATCAATCTCTCGCTCGACGCATTGGTCGGCAAGACGGCGAAACTTCCGCGCATAGCGATCCGGGCGCCCGAAAGCGCGAGCGTAATCGGCCGCAATACCGAAGAACAGATGCTGATCGGCGTGTTCTGGGGCTATGTCGCCATGATGGAAGGGATCGTCGAAAGAATGAAAGCCGAGATCGGTCGTCCCGCGAAAGTCGTGGCGACCGGCGGTCTCGCCATCCTCTTCGACGAGGCAACCGACATTTTCGACGAGGTCGATGCCGACCTCACGATCGAGGGGTTGGCGATCCTTGCGAAGCAAGCCGAAACCTGACGACGACGCATTGCCATCCTGGCCAACAAATGCAGCACCTAAGCGAGATTTTGTGAAAAAGAACTACAAGCCCGAAGACGAACTGCTTTTCCTCGCCCTTGGCGGATCGGGCGAGATCGGAATGAACGTCAACCTGTACGGGTGTGACGGGAAGTGGCTGATGGTCGATCTTGGCATGACCTTCTCCGGCGGGGAATATCCGGGCGTCGATCTCGTGTTCGCCGATCTCGATTTCATCGAGGAGCGCAGCCGGGACCTGCTCGGAATCGTTCTGACCCATGCGCATGAAGATCATATCGGGGCCTTGCCCTACTTCGCCGGGGATCTCGACGTGCCCCTTTACGCAACGCCGTTCACCGCCGATCTGATCGCGCGCAAGTTGAAGGAAGCGGGGCTGCAGGGGCAGGTCGAACTCAACGTGATCGAGGAAGACCACGGCCAGATCGATATCGGGCCGTTCGCGATCACCTACCTGCCGCTCGCCCATTCGATCGTCGAAGGAAATGCGCTGTTGATCGATACGCCCTATGGAACGGTGTTCCACACCGGCGACTGGAAGCTCGACGACGATCCTATTATCGGCGAGCCCACTACCGAAGAGGAACTGCGTGAGATCGGGGACGAGGGCGTACTCGCGTTGGTTTGCGATTCGACCAATGTGTTCAATCCCAAGCCTTCCGGATCGGAAGGGGCAGTGCATCGCGGCCTGATGGAGGAGATCGGGTCGCACGCGGGCAAGCGGGTGCTCGTCACCACCTTCGCGAGCAACGTCGCGCGGTTGCAGACCTTGGGTGAGGTCGCGCGCGAAACCGGGCGTAAGGTCTGCGTCGCCGGGCGTTCGCTCGACCGCATTATCGAGGTGGCGCAGGACAACGGCTACCTTGCGAATTTCCCGGAGACGGTGGACTTCGATACCGCCATGCGGCTTCCGCGCGGCGAGGTGTTGATCCTCGCGACCGGCGGGCAGGGCGAGCCTCGCGCGGCGCTGGCCCGCGTCGCGGACGAGAACCACCCGCTCGAACTGGTCGCCGGCGACGTCGTCATCTTCTCCTCGCGGCAGATCCCGGGGAACGAGATCGCGATCGGAAAGATGCAGAACCAGTTGGCGAAACGCGGGATAGAGATGGTCACCGATCGCCAGAGCCTCATTCACGTATCCGGCCATCCCGGCCGCCCCGAACTCGAAGCCTTGTACGATTGGCTGCGACCCGAAGTGCTCGTGCCGGTACATGGCGAGATGCGCCACATGCAGGAGCAAGCGCGGGTCGGGTCTGCCAGCGGAATTCCCAACGCAGTGGTTCAGTCGAATGGGGACATCGTTCGTCTAGCGCCCGGAAAGCCGGGCAAGATCGGCGAGATCGAAGCCGGGCGGCTCGTTCTGGATGGCGACATTATCGCGCCTGCCGATGGCGACTCGATCGTCATGCGGCGGCGCATCGCGCTCGAAGGTGCGATGGTTGTCGTTCTCGCGCGGGGCGAGCGTCCGGTGGTCGAAACATTCGGCCTGCCGCTGGAAGAGGACATGCCCGATTTCCTCGCCGAGACGAGCGAGGACATTCTCAAGGCGATCAACAAGCTGAAGGGCAAGGACGCGAAGGACCCGGCCGCTGTCCACGAGGCGGCGCGGCTCGCCGCCCGGCGTGCGGCCCGCCGCTGGTGTGGAAAGAGTCCGCAGGTCCGCGTCGTGATGCCGGGTCTGGGGTAATCGGCCGATGCAGTGGACGTCGATCCTCGCGATCTATTTCCTAGTCTGGGTGATGACCGCGTTCATCATGCTGCCTTTCGGCGTGAAGACGGCGGACGAGGCCAACGTCGCCAAGGTGCCCGGTCAGGCGGACAGCGCGCCGGTCAATTTCCGGCCGGGGCGACTTGCGATACGCGCAACGCTCATCGCGATTGTCCTGACGAGCCTGTTCGTCGTGAACTACGAATTCGGATGGGTGACGGCCAGCGATCTGGACCTGTTGCCGAAGCCCGATTCCCCCTTGGTTCGCGATAACGCCAACTAGGTCCGGATCCGTTCGAGCGCCTGCGCCAGCACGACGTAGAGCTTTCCGCTGTCCGACCCCAAGATCGTGATCGCCAATGCGTTCCCGTCGCGGGTCGATAGCATGGAGCGCAGCATCGCCTCGAAATCGTGGATGAAGCGGTTGACCGCCCGCTTGAACCCGTCGTCGCGCTGGTAAAGATCGGCGATCGAGCGCGCGCTTCCATTGTCTATCAGGCGTACCGCACGCCGGGTGAAGATGCCTCTGTCCCCCTTGAGATAAGAATCCCAAGCGGTGTCGGTGACCTCGGCCGACAGCGCCGATGCTATGTCGATCGCGTTCGAGTTCAGGTTGTCGGTTATTAGCGCCATGCGCCGTGCGAAATCGTTGTTGACCTGCTCCTGCGCTTTTTCGCGAGCATCGGCGACCCGCTGCTCTAGATTTGCGGTCAACTCGTTCACCTTGGCGAGCTGGTCGCGCAATTGCGCCGTTGCATCGCGACCCGCCCCGGAAGCCTGCGCCGCAGCGGTTTCCAGCTGCTCGATGCTGGCGGCGCTTTCGTCGCGCAGCGTGCGTTCGATATCCGCGATCGCCTCGCGCGTGACGGAAGAGGCGAGCGCACCGATCTTCTCCCGCGCGCCTTCGTCGATAGCGGTGAAGGCTGTTCGGATCGCCTCCTGCAAGGCATCGAGAGCGTCGCGCATCTGTTCCTGCGTGGCATTGGAGAAGGCCTCCCCATCGTCCGCCAGCTGGGCAAAGCCGCCCCGCAGGCCATTTAATCGGGCAAGCGTGTCCTCGGTCCGCCGCGACAGTTTGGCCTCGAGTTCGTCGATAGACGCGCCGGTTTCGTCCATGCGACGATTGGTTTCGATGAGGTAGTTGCCGAGCCCTTCGGCTTGGTCGCGGGTCTGGAACATGAGGCCGGAGAGGTTCTCGGCGCGTTCTTCGACGTTCGTCAGTTCGCCGGATACTTGGCCAACTGCCTGCGCCAGGTCCTCGCGGCTGTGGTGGGCGCCGGACTGAATGATCTCAAGCAAGCGAACACCGTTCTCCGTCAGTTCGGCAAGCTGAGCCTTCGTCTGCGCAAGAGCCTCGCGCCGTTCGTCGAGGTTGCGTCCGAGATCGTCGAGGCCACCGGTCAAGGTTTCCCGCGTCGCATCTCCGGCTTCCGATATCTCCCCAATCAGGCCGTGCAGCCGATCGAGCTGCCCAGTCATGGCCGTGGATTGCTCGACCAGCCGTTCGGTATCGGCGAGCTGCGCTTCGCGGCGCTGCGCAATGGCATCGTCCAGCGCGGCCAACCGCTCGGCGAGCACATCGCTGGCGTGGGCTTCACGCTGATCAAATTCTTCCTGCCGGCGGCCCATTTCCGCGATGAAGCGGCGATCGCGTTCGGCAAGCCGATCGTCGAACGTCATCGCCTCTTCGTGGAGTTCCTTCACGCGGCGTTGTGATCCGTCGATCGCTTCCCTGTCGAGCTTGTCGAGCGATTCGATGGTGCTCGACACTTCGTCGTAGAAACGGTTCTTCGACGCTTCCAGTTGAGCCATCGCTTCTGTTTCCGCTTGACGGAGATTGGCTGCGATGGCCTTGGTCTCAGCGTGCAGC
>JBARZK010000014.1:0-4759 GCA_049649965.1 Erythrobacter sp. | reverse complement strand
GGGTTGCACCGCCGCAGCGTCAGTCGCACCCGGAACACCTCCCGATCGAAGGTCCTGCGCGGCTGCCGGCGCCGCGGCCAGCAGGGCTAGCCCGCTCGCGGTCACCAGCAACGTCGAATGTCGCCCCGTCATGTCGGATCAGTAGTCTATCTCGATCCGGAGGCTGGACTCGTCGAGATCGGCCTCTGTCGGGATGAAGAATATGCGGTTTGCGTTCGGTGCTACCACGCCGACACCGATCAGACGCGACGCCTCGTCGCCTCCGAGCGTCTGCGAGAACGCTTCGCCGCCGGTGGTCCTGCCCCTGATGGTCCAGTTGGAAAGTCCGGCGAGATAGTAGCGATTGCCGCTATTGCCGAGATCGACCTCGACGCCGCGCTGTTCGACAGGCTCGGGTTCGATATCGGGGTTTTCCGGGTCGCGCGGACCCGGAACGCTGCGGGTCGTGAACCCGACGGAGCGCACGACCGGTTCGGGTGTGGCCCCGTCCGGCACGACATTCACGAGCACGTTGAAATTGACGACCATCTGGATCTGCGAAACACCCGGATCGAAACCGACCGGGATCTGGCGGATCGCCATGTAGTAGACTTCCGACTGGTCCAGCGCGCCCTCGCCGACATATTGGATGCGGAACACCTGCTGCGAATTGCTTTCGACGAGGGTTTGCGCCGGGAACACGACGAATTCCGCATCGGCGGGGGTCAGTTCCAGACTGCCTTCGGGCGTGATCACGCCGCGCATCATCTGCACTTCGAACGGGAGATCGCGCAGGCCGTCATTGACGAGGTCGACGCGCGCGATCGATCCGCGACCGGTAGGTTCGAGCTCGACGATCATGGGGGAAACGCGCGAAGCGTTGGCCGTGACAGGCAAACCGAAGATCAGCAGCGCAGCGAAGGCGGCGCGCAGCGAGTTAATCATCAAAACCTCCCCGTGGCGGCAATTCGACGTCTCATCGAAACCGCCTACGACCAACCCGTTAACGGTTCATTTCCCGGCCTGCTGCGTCCGTCCGGCGAACCACACTTCGAAGGCCAAGGGTATCGGCAGGAGATGTGAGAAGGGGGAAGGCAGTGCCTTCCCCCTTCGACCTGTCCGATTGTCCGGACATTCCCGAAGATTAGATAGCGCCGAGCGTCAGCGTGGCGGTCGCGGTGTAGGTGCCGGACAGCGGACGCAGCGGGTTGTCTTCAGTAACGATCGCGGTGTTGACGATCGCGTTGTTGTGGAACGCACCGGTCTGGGCACGGGTCACGCTGGTCTGGTTGGCAGTGCGCAGATTCGCCTGGAGGAAGTCGTTCGCATTGTCCGAACGCCAGGTGATGCGATAGTTCAGCTCATCGGTGAAGTCGCCGGCATCCGGACCGGTGTTGTCCTGGTCCTGGTTCTGCATCGGCTGGCCTTCGATGGTGATGTTGGCCGCGTAGTTGCAGCTGGTCCAGGTCTGCTGGCCGCTGTCCTGGCGGGTGCCAGTGAGCAGCAGGGCGTCCGAACCGGCGGCGGTGTTGATCGCGAGCGTGCCGAAATCGACCGGAGCAAGATCGGCGAGGCTGCACTCGGGCAGCACGGTGGCGCTGATCTGCAGGTCTTCGGAGGTGGTTTCGGCGGCCGAGGCACCCGACGCGATCAACGCAATCGGAGCGGCGGCGGCGGCGAAAATGAGCTTCTTCATAATGCAAGTCCTTCAGGAGCTGATTTAAACAGACCTACGGATTGGCGATCCCTGATTCCGGCGCTTTTGTAAGACGCTTCGTCTGGTCCCCGTAAGCTGGAGTTTGTTTACTCACCCGCAATTCGAAAGGTAAGACTTTTTTAACGTATTGAGAAAACGACTGTGGAGAAATGGCTTAATTGGGCGATGTCATACGAACTATCGGCTCGGGTTGTCCCAGTCTGAAACATTCGAGCAGTAAATCATCGCGCGGATTTTTAACTAAGTTTGTTAAACCTTTGGGCGGCGAAGTTAGTTCTCGAAACGTCGAACTGAATTCCCGGATCGCTCGAGAAGTGTGGGCAGCCGCAACGCAGGCCCGCACTGGATCGCATTGGCGCCAGGGGGCATTAGACATCGTTATTGCTACCGCCATGGCGCCGCGTTGCTTGGAAAAGGGCGGTTCTTCGATCTCGCCCCGAATTCGGTAGACCGGCGCGATACGGCCTACGGCTACAGTTCGGTCCAGTACAATTTCTTGAGAATGGGACCGTGCTAGCGTGAGGCGCTACCGTTCTGTTCCGAGTCTGGCTGATCCTCATCTTCGCCCGGCATCGACACCGGCGTGTCGAGCGCCTCGCGCACATACAGTCGCGTGATGAGCGTATAGACCAAGACGGCCAGCGGCGCGGCCAGCAGGATGCCTACGATCCCGAACAGCGTGCCGAATGCAAGAATGGAGAACAGCAGGATGACCGCGGGAAGGTCGACCGCGAATTGCTGCACGACGGGTTGCAGCAGATTGCCTTCGATTTGCTGGATCACGAGGTAGAGCAGCAGGGTCCACAAGGCGAGTTGCGGGTCTATCGCCAGCGCGATCAGCAAGGCGGGCACGGCGGCGATTACGGGGCCGATCAGGGGGATGAACTCAAGAAATCCCGCGAGCAGGCCCAATGCGACTGCCGATGGCACCCCGATGAGGTAAAGACCAAATCCCGTCAGCAGCCCGATTACCGTCATCGAAACGAGCTGGCCGCCCAGCCAAAGCCGCAAGGCTCGTCCTGCTCCTCCCACCGCGTTATCGATCAGGTCGCGGCGTTCGGCGGGAAACAACTTCAGCAGTCCTTCGCGATAAAGGCGCGGTTGCAAGGCGAGGTATATGCCGCCGACGACAACGACGAAGGCATCGGCCAGCCCCGTTCCGAAGGACATGAGTGCGGCTGCGAAGCCGGATAGCAGGCTGCCTCCGGACGGAGCGGCATCGGCGCCCATCGTTCGCAATTCCTCGCCAAGATCGCTGTCTCCGATGCGCAGTTCGAATGACTGCCACGCCTGGGGCACTGTTTCGACCAGTGTCTGAACCTGAGCGCGGACCTCCGCGCCGAATAGCCAACCGGCCAAGACCAGCAAGCCGACGACCAGCAGCACGGCGAGGCCGACAGCGGGTTTCTCGCCCATTCCGGTCCATCGGCAGATCGGCGCAGCTAGCGCGCGGAACATGACCGCGACCAGTACCGATCCAAAGACCAGCAGCAGGACCGAGCGCAATTGCCACGCCAGGAACGCCAGGGCACACAGGGCAAGGACGATGCCGACACGCCGAATGAAGGACTTGTCAGACATTGCGATCACCCCGTCGATCTGTGGGTGCAAGAATCACCGCACTTTTCGATAGACCGTGAAGCCCAGCACGAAGAGCACGACCGCGATGATGACCGTCACCCAGAAAAGTACCAACGCGATATCGATAAAGGCGCCGGCCAGACCCCCGAACCCCAGAATTGCGAGAATTCCGGCGAGGACGGCGAAGATGAGTGCCAGTTTGATCATAACGATGCGTCTCCTGCCCGTTTGAAGCGCGGTAATGCAGGCAAGACGCGACGCTGGCGCAGTTGTTCCAAGACACTCGTTGGCGCCGTGGCTTGCCGACGTTGCGAAGGAAGCTTCGTCTCTCTCAACCGAAGCCGCAAAAAAAAGGACCGCGACGCTGGGCGCCACGGTCCTTGGGTTGCGACCCTATAGGGTTGTCTGGTCAGAAGCTGATGCCGGCTCCGGCGCTGACGCCGCCATTGCCTCTGGTATCCATCGTCGCTCCGGCCTTTACGACGCCATAGCCATCGTTGAATGTCGTCGACATGCCGATCGCGAAGGCTGTCTCCCCGCGATAGTGAGCTACACCGGTGCCGATCATCGAGCGACCAGCGGAAATCGTCTGCGGGATGCCCGAGACGGCCATAGCGCTTGCCGTTCCTGCAGAAGCGTCCTCACGCACTTCCTCCAGATCGAAGTCGAGCTGCGCGATACCGGCCTGCAGTTCATCGAAGCGCAGATCGGTATAGGCACGGGTGTCGGCCATTGCGACGGCAAGACTATCCGAGCCCTTGCAGCTGGTAATAGATCCGGCGACGGCGAAAGACACCGGCGTGCCAGCAGCCAACTTTATCCGATGTTTTTCGAAATGGCGGGACGAAGCCTTGGTAAAGCCCGTCTTCGTGACCAATCACGGCCGCGTGACGCATGCATTGGTAGGAATAGAACAATTCATCGAGATTGCTGAAAAACCAGCTCCGCAAGCTGAGTCGGCGAATCCGTTCGAACTCGCAGAATGGATCGATGAGGCGGTAATCATTTGCGACAGCAAAATGGTTGTAGAATCCATGAACCGAGTAGCGTCGGCAATCTGCGGCATTTCAGCATCGCAATGTGTTGGCCGAGAATTGTACGATTGCCTGCCCAAGCTTCAGGGGACGCTGTTCGAAGTCAATTTGATGCGGACCGTCCAGGCGAACGAACCGACCTCGGCGGACATTCCATCTCCCCTTCGAGAGGATGGGTGGCTGCGAATGCAGACTTTCCCGCTACATGGGCGCAACGTGCTCATGTTCCGGGACATCACCGAAGAGGTGAACCGCCATCGCCTGGCCGACGTCAAGGCGGCCTTGATAGAGGCGATGGCGATCCATAACGCCATTGGCTACGTGCGCGTCTGCGTTCGTGGCCTGATCGCGCGAGTGGACGAACCGTTCTGCGATCTCGTCGGCCTTCCGGAAAGCCGGCTGCTTGGCGCCAGGCTGGGGGATCTGGTCGTTCGCGAGAAAAGAGTGC
>JBARZK010000013.1:0-30090 GCA_049649965.1 Erythrobacter sp. | reverse complement strand
CCGCGAAGCCGTGGCGAAGGCGAAGAAGGAAGCAGAAGAAAAAGCGCGGCGCGAGGCGGAGGAGAAAGCCCGGCGCGAGGCTGAGGAACAGGCCCGCCTCGAAGCCGAAGCCGAGGCCAAGCGCGAGGCTGAAGAGAAGGCCAGGCGCGAGGCTGAAGAGAGGACCCGTCTCGAGGCCGAAGCCAAGGCGAAGAAGGAAGCTGAAGCGAAGGCTCTCCGCGAGGCCGAGGCGAAGAAAAAGGCCGAAGATAAAGCCAGGAAAGACGCCGAGGAAAAGGCACGCCGGGAAGCCGAGGAGAAGGCGCGCAGGGAGGCTGAAGAACAGGCGCGCCTCGAAGCCGAAGCCAAGGCGAAGAAGGAGGCGGAGGAGAAAGCCCGCCAAGTAGCCGAAGCGAAAGCCGAACGCGAGGCCGAGGAAAAGGCGCGACGCGAAGCGAAGGAGAAAGCCGAAGCGCAAGAGAAGGCGCGCCTCGATGCGGAGGCGAAGGCAAAGAAGCAGGCCGCAGCCGAAGCGAAGAAGGAAAAGGAGGCCAGGCGCAAGGCGGACGAGAAGGCTCGCAAGGCGAAGGAAGCCGCCGAAGCGCAGAAGGCCGAGGCCAAGCCGAAATCTCCGCCTACGCCCGATGCCGAGCCGCAGGAACCGGCGCCTCCGGCCAATCTCAAGGACAGCTTCCGCAGGCTTATCCGCGAGACCGGGCCGATCAGCCTTGCCCGCTACATGGCCGAAAGCAATGCGCGCTATTACTCGAGCCGCGATCCGCTGGGCGAGGAGGGCGACTTCATCACCGCGCCCGAGGTCAGCCAGATGTTCGGCGAGCTGATCGGGCTATGGCTCGCGGACCTGTGGGTGCGCATGGGCGCGCGCAAGCATATCCACTACGTCGAACTCGGCCCCGGACGCGGCACGCTGACGACGGACGCGCTGCGCACGGCGGGGCGCTACGACTTCGATCCGGAGATCCACTTCGTCGAAGGCTCGCCCGCCTTAAGGAAAATCCAGAAGGAGGCGTTTCCCAAGGCAACCCATCACCACGATCTCTCGACCTTGCCCGACGACGCGCCGCTGCTGATCGTCGCCAACGAATTCTTCGACGCGCTGCCAATCCACCAGCTGGTACGCTCCGCCGATGGCTGGCATGAACGCATGGTCGGGCTCGAGGGCGGGGAGCTGGCATTCGTCGCGGGCGATGCGCCGATGGATTCGATCGTGCCGAAAAGCTGGAAGACCGCGACGCAGGGGACGATGATCGAAACCAGCGCTGCCGCCGTCAGCGTGATGACCGAGATCGCCCATCGGCTGAAAGAGCAGGGCGGGGCCGCGATCATCATCGATTACGGCCCGCGCGAACTGCGCGCGGGATCGACCCTGCAGGCGCTGCGCAATCACGAGAAGGTCGATCCGCTGGACTGTCCGGGCGAGGCCGACCTTACGGCCCATGTCGACTTCGAGCTGTTGCAGGACGTCGCATCGCGCGAGGGGGCCGATGTGATGGGGTTGCAAATGCAGGGCGACTGGCTGATCCAGATGGGCATCGACATCCGCACGGAGGCGCTGCAACGCAAGAACCCGGGCGAAAAGGACAAGGTCCAGCGGCAATACGATCGGCTGGTGCAGGACAACCAGATGGGCGCGCTGTTCAAGGTGCTCGGCATTTGCGGACGGCGCTGGCCGATCGGCGTCGGGTTCGACTGACGCCCGCCCGTTGCCCGCGCGCAACCTTTCCTGCCGCCGGGGCGTATGAATGCCAGGCCTTCAGAGGGAGAACGACATGGCAGCGCGCACTTTCACCGGACTGGCAATGGCATTCGCCGCGCTGTTCCTGGGGACGTCTCCGGCCCTGGCCGCCGACCCCATAGCGGGCCGGTGGGTAACCGAAGAGCGCGATGCGGTGATCGAGATCGGGCCTTGCGGCAACACCGTTTGCGGCAGGATCGTGCGCTTCCTCGTCGCGCCGCCACAAGGCCGCGACCAGCGCGACATCAACAATTCCGATCCCGAACTGCGAAAGCGCAAGCTGCTCGGCCTCCCGGTCCTGAGCCGGTTTCGGGAGGAGGAAGACCTCTGGCGCGGTCGCATCTACGATCCCAAGAGCGGCGACGACTACCGATCGGTCATTCGCCGCCAGGGTCGCGACCGGCTGGAGGTGAAGGGCTGCCTCGGCCCGTTCTGCCAGACCCAGATCTGGCGCCGGGCGAAGTAGGTTTGCGCACGCCATCCGGCGCGCGATGTCCTCGCTCACGCGGCCTTTCGGTCGCATCGCTGCGGGCGGCCGGTCGGCCTTGCGCTTCGCTGGCGCTCGCGGTCAGTCAGGTATCGAGAGGCCGATCTCTTGGGCTAGCCGCTCGGCTGCTTCGGGCGGGCTGAGCGCCTGTTCGTCGTCGCGGTCGACGGCGTAATTCGCCTCGCGCATGGCCTCGACGTCGATGGCCCCGATCAGGGGCTGGAGCGCCTCGATCACCCCTTCCTCGTCCGCGATTTCGGGCGAGAGCATGATCATCGCATCGTAGCTCGGCAGTGCTTCGCGCGGATCGTCCAGCACCACCAGCCTGTCCGCCGCGATACGCCCGTCCGAGGTGTAGGCGCTGATCACGTCGGCCTCTCCCGATCGCAGCGCGTTGTACATGAACGTCGCGAGGAAGTTTCGCGTGTCGGCGAAGTCGAAGCCATAGGCATCGAGGACCGAGTCCCACTCGGGACGTTCGAAGAATTCCGGATCACCGCCGACCGTCAGTTGCGGCGCGACCGGAACGAGGTCTTCGAGCGAGGTCACGCCCAGTTCGCGCGCACGGTCCTGCCGCATGGCGAAAGCGTAGGCGTTCTCGAACCCCAGCCGCCCCAGAACCCGGATGCCGGTGTTCTCGCGCTCCCATGCGACGATGGCCTCGTACATCGCCTCGCGCCCCGGATTGTCCTCGCGCCTGATCTCGTTGGTCCAGATCGTGCCGGTGTAATCGATCGAGATGTCGATGTCGGAAGAGGCGAGCGCGCTGTGGACCACCGCCGACCCCAGCCCGTCGCGATAGGTCACGTCGTATCCCGCGGACTCCAGTCGCTCGCCGATCAACCGGGCGAGAATGTACTGCTCGGAGAACTGCTTCGAGGCGATCACGATATTGTCCTCGTCGTCGCCGCCGAACTGGTAGGCGAGGGCCGATCCGACGCCGAGCGCGACCGCCAGCATGCCCAGCCCGTATTGCCAGCGATTGCGGCGTGCGAAGCCGCGCTCCACCAGCCCCAGCAATGCGTCCGCCACCAGCGCAAGCCCGGCGCTCGCGATGCACCCGGCCAGCACCAGCGCCCAGTTCTGCGTCTGCAACCCGGCGAAGATCGGATCGCCCAGGCTCGGTTGTCCGATAGTCGTCGAAAGCGTGGCCGCGCCGATGGTCCAGACGCTTGCGGTGCGGATCCCAGCCATGATGAAGGGCGCGGAAAGCGGAGCCTCGACAAGGCGCAGGCGCTGCCATCCGGTCATGCCCACGCCATCCGCCGCCTCGAGCACGCCGGGATCGAGGTTGGCCTGCGCCGTCACCGCGTTGCGCAGGATCGGCAGCAGGGCATAGAGCGCAAGGGCCAGAAGCGCGGGCAGGAAACCGAGCGTCGGGAGGTCTTCCCCGAACACCGCGCGCAGGGACAGCAGGATCGGGAAGAACAGCGCCAGCAGCGCCAGCGCGGGGATGGTCTGCACGAGGCTCGCAAAACCGAGCGCGAGGCGCGAGACATTGGCGGACCGGCTCGCCCACACCGCCAGCGGAAGGGCGACCAGTATGCCGAGCGAAATGGCGCTGGCGGAAAGCACGACATGGGCGGCGAACTTGTCGCCGAGGCCCAGCAGGATGGAGCCGATATCGTTCATTGCGCGCGCGTCCGGCCTTCGAGCCCCGCGAGTTTTTCGGCCTGCTGGCGCGGCACCGCGACAAGGCCCTGCGCGATCGCGCCTCCCTCGCCGCGCAGCAAGTCGCCCGGGTTTTCGTCGGCTACGACCTTCCCTACATCCATTACCAGCACCCGATCGGCCAGCAACAGCGCCTCTGCCATGTCGTGCGTGACCATGACCGTGGTGAGGCCCAGCCGGTCGTGCAGTTCGCGGACTTTCTCGCCCAGCGCATCGCGGGTGATCGGGTCGAGCGCGCCGAAGGGTTCGTCCATCAGCAGAAGCTCGGGATCGTTTGCAAGGGCGCGGGCGACACCGACCCGCTGGCGCTGACCGCCGGAAAGCTCGTCGGGCATGCGGCTCGCCATGTCCGCGTCGAGTTCGACCAGTTCGAGCAATTCGGCAACGCGCGAAGCGGGCAGCGGGTCGCCCGATAGCCGGGGGCCGATGCCGATGTTCTCGCCCACCGTGAAATGGGGGAACAGGCCGATCCCCTGGAACACGTAGCCGATCCGTCGCCGCAAGCGGGCGGCACGCATCTGCGTGACATCCTCGCCCGCGAACAGGACGCGCCCCGCGCTCGGCGTCTCCAGCGTGTTGACCATCTTGAGCAGCGTCGACTTGCCCGATCCCGAGGCGCCGACCAGCGCGACGAAGCTGCCCGCGGCTATGGTGCAGTCGATACCCGCGACCGCGACGACGCTGCCATAGGAGCGGGTGACCCCGTCGAAGGTGACGAGCGGGTCCGCGCTCGCATATGCAAGCGACGGATCGGCGGGAGATGACGGGTCTGGAATGGGTCTGCCTGTCCTGTGCTACCGGCGCTCTGCGTCTTCGCCGCCTTCGCCGTCCTCGTCTTCGGGCGGGAGGTAGGCGATCCGGCGAATGGCGATCGTCCGGCCTTCGCCGTCGGTTGCGGTCGCCTCGCCCTCGTCGTCGACGTCTTCAGTGGTCCAGCATGCACCGCGTCCGGCGTCGGGCACGAAGCACACCCGCCCTTCCGGGCCGCGCCGCCAGGCACCCTCGCCTGCCGGTTCGCCGTTGCGCAGATCCCGATAGCGACCGTCGGCATCGAAATACGTCGTCTGGACCGCCCCGTCCGTCCCGATCGTCAGCCAGCCCGTGTCCGCTATGACGAACGCCTCGCCTTCGCTCTCGTCCGGCGCTTCCTCGTTATCGCCGGGCAGGGCCGATGCAGGATCGGCGCCGGCGCCCGATCCTCCGTCGGACGCCATTTCATCGCCGGACCCGGCTTTCTCGTCGGCTGCTGGCGCGCAGGCCCACACCGGCAGGAGAACCATTGCGGCACAAGCGGCGAGCAGGGAGCGATGGAAAGGCATGGGCTGGCACAAAGCCTAGGATGCCGGGGCGAAAAGGCCAAGGCCCGGGCGAACCGGAACCCTCGCCGGCGTCACTGGCTCAGCCGCTCGCGCGGGACCTCGATGGTGATCGAAAGTCCCTCGGGCTTCCAGTCCTGTACGATCGTGCCGCCAAGCTGGTTCTCGACTGCCATACGCACCAGCCGCGAGCCGAAGCCCTGTCCTTCCGGCGCGCGCGTGTCGGGGCCGCCGGTCTCGCGCCAGTGGATGGTGACGTGCTGATCGTCGCAGGCGACGTTGACCGCGACCGTACCCTCGGCATTGCTCAATGCCCCGTATTTCGCGGAATTGGTCGCGAGTTCGTGAAATATCAGCGCCAGCGGGGTCGCCGACTTGGGGCCGACCTGCACGTCGTCGCCCGTCACCGAGACCGCGCTGTGCCCGGGAATGCCATAGGGCGCCATCAGGACGTTGAGCAAACCCTGCAGCTCGTCTTCGGAATGGGTGTCGATCCGCAGCGCGAATTCCTGTGCCCGCGACAGCGCGCGGATATTGTCCGTCAGCGTCTTGGCAAAGATGCCGAGCGTCGCATCGCCGCGCGCATGCAGGGTCACGAGGCCGGTGATGACCGAGAAGATGTTCTTGATGCGGTGCGCAAGCTCGCCCGCCAGCATTTCGCGTTCCTGGGAGAGCCGATAGGAATCGTCGATGTCGGTCAGCGTGCCGAACCAGCTGGTGGTCCTCGGCTCGTCGCTCGATGGTACCGCGCGCGAAAGGACATAACGGTAGCTTCCGTCCGCCGTGCGCAGCCGCCATTCGTCCTCGAAGACCGAGGCGCTGCTGACCGCTTCGCGGAATTTATCGGCGGTGGTGACATAGTCGTCCGGATGGATGACCTTGCCCCATTCCTCCACGGTCCGGGGTGGGGTTTCGCCCGTAATCTCGGTGAAGCGCGCGTTGAAATAGCGGAAATCGCCGTCCGGGCCGGCGGACCATGCGATGTCCGGCATCGAATCGAGCACGAACTGGAGATTGTCGGTCGTCTCCGCGATCTGGGAGGACGCGGTGTTCGCATGACGGTGCGCGTGCAGCCGGCGCTTGACCGCTTCGGCCAGGACCCACAGGCCCTCGCGCTGCAATTCGTCGAGCGGTGTCTCGTGCGGCGTGTCGTCGAGCACGCACAGCGCCCCGAGCGGCGCGCCTTCGGCGGACACCAGCGGAACACCGGCGTAATAGCGCAGGTGCTTGTCGCCGCGCACGAGGCTGAAATGGGCGAACCGCTCGTCCCCCGTCGCATCGAGCACTTCGAGAATTTCTCCGCCGAGCATGGTGTGCGCGCAGAAACTGGTCGAGCGCGGCGTCTCGGTCTCTTCCACTCCCGTGCGCGCGATGAACACCTGGCGTTCGGCATCGACGAGGCTGACGGCCGATGCGCCGGTACCGCACAGCTTCGCGGCGAAACGGGTTATCCGCGCAAGCTCCGCATCGCCCGACAGCTCGTCGGCGTCGAAACTCGCGAGCACGACAAGACGCTCGTCCTCCCCGCACAGGTTCTCCTCCGGTGCCTTTCCGGGGGGCCACAGTTTCGGCTCACGGATATTCAGCTTGCTTTCCCTCGCCGCTTCTAGGTCGATCCGGCGCGCTTCATTACACCAGTGCGGCGAAGCGTCAATTCGATGTGCCGACGCCGGACGTACCGCTGCGTGGCGACAGGCGTTGGCGTTCGGCGGAGGCGTTGCTAAGGCGCTCGCACCATCCCCCTCGCACCGCAGGCGGCACACGCCCGGGCAAACCGATCCTTCGCGAAAGGCCATTATGCGCGCTACCCCCGATTTCGATTTCCAACTTGGCGAAAGCGCGGAGATGATTCGCGAAACGGTCGCCCGCTTCGCCGACGAACAGATCATGCCGCTGGCCGAGAAGGTCGATCGCGAGGACTGGTTTCCGCGCGACCTGTGGCCCCAGATGGGCGAACTGGGGATGCACGGGATCACCGTGGAAGAGGAGTGGGGCGGCCTCGGCCTCGGCTATCTCGAACACGTGATCGCGGTAGAGGAAGTCGGCCGGGCGAGCGCCAGCATCGCGCTGTCCTATGGCGCGCACTCCAATTTGTGCATCAACCAGATCCGCCGCTGGGCGAACGACGAGCAGAAGAAGAAATACCTGCCCAAGCTCATCAGCGGCGAATATCTCGGCGGCCTTGCCATGAGCGAGGCGAGCGCGGGTTCCGATGTCGTCTCGATGAAGCTCAAGGCCGAGAAGGTCGATGGCGGCTACAACCTCAACGGCACCAAGTTCTGGATTACCAACGGCACCTATGCCGACGTGATCGTGGTCTATGCCAAGACCACGCCCGATGCAGGCAGCCGCGGGATCACCGCCTTCCTGATCGAGAAGGACATGAAGGGTTTCTCGATCGGGCAGAAGATCGACAAGATGGGCAATCGCGGCAGTCCGACGGCGGAGCTGGTGTTCGACGATTGCTTCGTGCCGGACGAACAGGTCATGGGCCCGGAAAACGGCGGCGTCGGTGTGCTGATGAGCGGCCTCGATTACGAGCGCGTCGTGCTGTCGGGCGGGCCGCTCGGCCTGATGCAGGGCTGTATCGACGTGGTCATGCCCTATGTCCGCGAGCGCAAGCAGTTCGGAAAACCGATCGGCTCCTTCCAGCTGATGCAGGCCAAGGTCGCCGACATGTATGTCGCGCTGCAAAGTGCGCGCAGCTATGTCTACAATGTCGCCAAGGCCTGCGACGCGGAGCAGACCACTCGTTTCGATGCGGCTGGGTGCCTGCTCTATGCCTCTGAAAGCGCGGTTGAGGTGTCGAACCAGGCGATCCAGGCACTGGGCGGCGCGGGCTACACGACCGACTGGCCGGTCGAGCGCTTCTACCGCGACGCCAAGCTGCTCGACATCGGGGCAGGCACCAACGAGATTCGCCGGATGCTGATCGGGCGTGAACTGATCGGTGCGGCCCGGGACGTTCAAGGGTGAGCGAAACCGTCCTCACAGCGCTGCAATATTACGGCGCGGGCGCGGGCCTGATCGCGGCGTTCATCGTTTCGCTCAATCTTGGCAGCCGACCGACTGGCTGGGGCTTCGTCATTTTCGTCACCAGCTCGATCGCGCTGATCGCCTGGGGCTTCCTCAATGACGAGGGCGAGGGGATCGGTTGGCAGAATATCGGCCTGCTCGCGATCAACATCGTGGGCGTCTACCGCTATCTCTTCGCTGCCGAAGGTGACGACGATGCACGACAAGAGGCTTCGACGTGAGCGCACCTGTCCTGACCTCGACCCTCGACCGAGAAAGCCCGGACGCCAAGGCGCGTTTCGAGCATAACAAAGGGCTTGCCGAAGACCTGCGCTCCAGCGTTGCCGAAGCCGCCCTGGGCGGATCGGAGCGCAGCCGCGAGCGCCATGTCGGGCGGGGCAAGCTGTTGCCGCGCGAGCGGGTGGAGCGCCTGCTCGATCCCGGTTCGCCCTTCCTCGAAATCGGGCAACTCGCCGCGAACGGCATGTACGAGGGCGATATAAACGGCGCCTCGATTATTTGCGGGATCGGGCGGGTAGCGGGTCGGCAGGTGATGATCGTGTGCAACGATGCCACGGTGAAGGGCGGCACCTACTATCCGATGACGGTCAAGAAGCACCTGCGCGCACAGGAAATCGCGCAGGAAAACCGCCTACCGTGCATCTACCTTGTCGACAGCGGCGGTGCGAACCTGCCGCACCAGGCCGAGGTCTTCCCCGACCGCGACCATTTCGGGCGCATCTTCTTCAACCAGGCGAACATGAGTGCGATGGGCATCCCGCAGATCGCCTGCGTCATGGGGTCCTGCACCGCCGGGGGCGCCTATGTCCCCGCCATGTCGGACGAGACGGTGATCGTGCGCAACCAGGGCACGATCTTCCTCGCCGGACCACCTCTGGTGAAGGCGGCGACGGGCGAGGAGATCAGCGCCGAGGATCTTGGCGGCGGCGATCTTCACGCAAAGAAATCAGGCGTCGTCGATCACCTCGCCGAGAACGACGAACATGCGCTTACCATCGTGCGCGATATCGTCAGCCACCTCGGCGAGAACACCGGTGCGGCAGCGGACATCGCCTTGCGCGACCCCCGTCCGCCGAAATTCGACGCCGACGACCTCTATGCCATCGTGCCCGACGACGTACGCGCGCCCTACGACGTGCACGAAGTCATCGCGCGGCTAGTGGACGGCAGCGAGTTTCACGAGTTCAAGGCGCAATACGGCGCCACGCTGGTGTGCGGCTTCGCCCATATCTGGGGAATGCCGGTCGCGATCCTCGCCAACAATGGCGTGCTGTTCAGCGAATCCGCACAAAAGGGCGCGCATTTCATCGAACTCGCCGCGCAGCGCCGCATCCCGCTGCTGTTCCTGCAGAACATCTCCGGCTTCATGGTCGGCGGCAAATACGAGGCGGAAGGGATCGCCAAGCACGGCGCAAAGCTCGTCACCGCAGTCGCCACCGCCACCGTGCCCAAGATCACCGTCGTCATCGGAGGCAGTTTCGGCGCGGGCAATTACGGCATGGCAGGCCGCGCCTATTCCCCGCGTTTCCTGTTCACCTGGCCCAATGCGCGCATCAGCGTGATGGGCGGCGAACAGGCAGCAAGCGTGCTTGCGACCGTCCACCGCGATGCCGACAGCTGGAGCGACGAAGAGGCCGAGGCGTTCAAGGCCCCGATCCGCCAGAAATACGAGGAAGAGGGCAACCCCTATTACGCCACGGCCCGCCTGTGGGACGATGGGGTGATCGATCCCGTACAGACCCGCGACGTCCTCGGCCTCGCCTTCGCCGCAACGCTGGAAGCGCCGATCGCCGAGCGTCCGGAATTTGGCGTGTTCCGGATGTGAGCGACGCCGACGCGCCATGCCGCCACGGGGCTGTTCGTGCCGGATAGTCCGGAGCGCAAACCCACCCTCCTGTCGCGCATCGTGCGCCGGGCGATCATCGGCATCTACCACGCGAAGGGCTGGAAGGTGGCGACCGGCGGCCTGCCGGATATTCCCAAGTACCTGATCGTCGGATCGCCGCATTCCTCGAACTGGGATTTCGTGTTCTTCGTCGGCGCGACGGCACGGCGCGGGGTGAAGCCGGGCTTCATGGGAAAGCACACCTTGTTCGAAGGCGTGATGGGTAATTTCATGTACGACATGGGCGGCGTGCCCGTCGACCGGTCGAAACGCGCCAATTATGTCGAGCAGGTCGCCGCCGAGTTTTCCCGCCGCGATCGCCTCGCGCTCGTGATGGCACCCGAGGGTTCGCGCAACAGCGACGGCGAATGGCGCTCGGGCTTCTGGCATATCGCGCGCGCCGCGCAGGTGCCGATCGTCGCGACATGGGTCGATCCGGGCGCACACCGGCTCGGCTTCAGCGAACCGTTCATGCCCGGCGACAGCTACGGCCGGGACCTTGCCCATATCGCCGAGTTCCTGCGCAAACACCGGCCCGAATATTCGCGCTACAAGGTACTCGAAGCACAAGCGCAGGCGGTGATCGCTGCCGAACAGGAGGCGTAGGACGGGGGAATAGTACGCCGTGCCGGTCCCGCGCCGGTTCCGGTTAGGGGTGCGCTTTGCTAGTCTCGCGCGCGAACGGAAAAGGCTCGACTCGAAATGGCTCTCGACCCCCAGACGCGCACCGCCGAGCGCGAGAGGATTGCGCGCCTCGCGCTCGATCTCGTCAATGCACGCGGGACCGAGATATCCTATGCCGTCGCGCAGGCCGAAAGCGGGCTGTCGCGCAGCAGGTTCGAATACCTGTTCGAGGATTTCGACGACCTGTTCGATGCAATCGCGCAGAGCTGGCTCGCGCCGCACATGGCGATCATGGAAGAGGCGGTGGCCGCCGATCTTCCCGCCAATCGCAAGATGTACGAATTCTTCCGGCGCCGCTTCGTCATATCGCGCGAGCGGTTTCGCGAGGACCCGGAATTCTTCACCATGATCTGCGAAATGGGCGCGGCGAATTTCGAGCGCGTGCGGTCCTATGTGGACCTGGCCGATCATTACCTGTGCGAGATCATCGCCGAGGCGAAGGCGGACGGCCATTTCGCAGGCCTGTCGATCGACGAGACGCTCTCGCTCATCAACCAGATGGTTTCGCCCTACACCTTGCCCGACGCGCTGATCTATCTCGGCGACAAGCTGACCGAGGAGAAGCTGGCCCGGATCGTGGACACCATCTTCGCCGGGCTCTCGGCAGAAACCGGCAGCGCTGCGCAGGGCGTCAACGCGATCCGCCTCGCGCCCTAGCGGCGCCAGCGATCCGTCGGACCGCGACGAAATTGCAGCACGTTGGGCGGCAGTTTCTGGCGCGGAGACAGGCGGCGGCGATCGGACAGCGCGTATTTGAGGCTGGCCCCCACGATTACCGCGGAAACGAGCAGGATCAGCGCTGCCCAGATCCAGTGCGGAAGGATCAGCGCAGCCTCGATCTGGCCGGTATCAGACAATTGCCGGCGTCCGCCGATCACCGCGTCCTCTGTGAACAGGTAGTTGAAATCGCGCAGCATGCTCATCGCGCCCAGCACGCCGAGAAACTGCAGCACGAAGCGCACCCAGGCCGCCGACCCGCGCCACGCGACGAGCGCCAGCCCGGCGGCCACCAGCGGCAGCACCGCATAGCCGACCGGCGAACGCACATAGACGATGACCGAAGCGAAGATCGCGCCCGCCGTGATCCACAGAGCCGGTCTCCATGTGCGCTCGCGAGCGCTCGCGACGATGAGCGCGGCGCCGACGATCACCGGACCGAGCGGGCCGCCTGCCGCGATCCCGGCCCGCATGAGCGGCGATCCGTCCGCCTCGATATAGCTTTCGGCGAGGCCGGAGCCATCCGCGAAGATCAGCAGCCGCTCGAAATCCTGGCCTAGCAGCAGCGCCGCCATGCCGTGACCCATTTCGTGAAACCATGTCGTCAGGATGACGAAGGGATAGATGAGGTAGGTGCCCAGCGGCAGTGCCGGGAGCGTCAGGACAATCACAACCGCGATAAGCAGGCGACCGACCTGCTCTGCCTGGCTACCCGGTTCGACCATGGCCCGCATCGTTCAGACCTGCTCGGGTTCGATGGTGGACGCGGGCGGGGCATGGTCGGGCGTGCCCCCGCGCGCCTTTCCGTCCTTGTCGACGCGCGGCCGGTAGCGGGCCGGATCGCCTTCCGCAGCGGCGCGCTGTTCCTGCAGGATCGACCAGCTGGCAAGGAACAAGCCGGCCACCAGCGGGCCGATCACGATGCCGGAGAACCCTGCCAGCGCTATGCCACCGAGCGTCGTCACCAGCACGATCCAGTCCGGAATGCCGGTGTCGCGTCCGACGAGGATCGGGCGCAGGACGTTGTCGACCGACGCAATGACGATCGCGCCGACGCCGAGCACGAACACGCCCTGCCACACCTGGTCGGTCAGCAGCAGGTACAGGCCGACCGGCCCCCAGACGAGCGCGGTGCCGACCGCCGGGATGAGCGCCAGGATCGCCATCAGAACGCCGAGCAGCAGGGCCGACGGCACGCCCGCTATCATCAGCATGATCGCACCGAGCGCTCCCTGTACTATCCCGATCACCCCCGAACCCTTTATCACCGCGCGCACGATGCCAAGGAACCGGACCGCCAACCGGTCGGCGATCGAGCGTTCGATCGGGGCCGAGTGCAGGATGGTCTCGCCGATCCGCGACCCATCGCGCAGGAGAAAGAACAGGACGTAGAGCATCAGGCCGAAGCTCAGCACGAACCCGAGCGCCCCGCTGCCGATCGAAACGGCCTGTTGCGCGATCATTCCGGCGCTGTCGCCCACCAGCTGCTCGAGCCGTGCCTGCAGGACCGATACGTTGGTCCAGCCATTGTCCGCGGCGAGCCGCTGCATCGAATCGGGCAGGTAGGCGACCACCTGATCGACGAGGAGGGCAACGTCGATCGGGTTTTCGCGCAAGGTGTTCACGATCGTGACCGTCTCGTCGACGACGATCGATCCGATCCACAGCGCAGGCAACAGGACCACGACGAAGATCACGAGCAGCGAGAAAACGGCTGCCGGATTGCGCCGACCGCGCATCAGCTTCAGCGACCAGCGGTAAAGGGGCTGGAACATGATCGCGGCGAGCGTGGCCCACAGCACCGGAGCGGCGAAGGGCCACGCGACCCAGACGAACAGCACCGAGACCGCGACGAGCAATACGAGAAAACTCGAATGTTCGAGCGCGCTCGTCTCGTGCGGTTCGTGCGGGTCCATCCGCCTCTTTTCGGGATTCAGATCGCGAACATCAAGGGCACGGGTGCGCCCCGCTCAAACATCGAGGTTGGCGACGTCGAGCGCATTGTTCTGGATGAACTCACGCCGCGGCTCGACCACGTCGCCCATTAGCCGGGTGAAAATCTCGTCCGTGACGTCGGCATCCTCGACCTTCACCTGCAGAAGCGCACGGTTTTCCGGGTCCAGAGTCGTTTCCCAGAGCTGCTCGGCATTCATCTCGCCAAGACCCTTGTAGCGTTGCACCGAAAGACCCTTGCGCCCGGCAGCGAAGATCGCGTCCAGCAGGCGAGTCGGGCGGGCGACCGCATCGTCGTCCGACAGCGAGGGGGCGTCGTCGGTTTCGCTCCCGTCGTCGCTGTCCGAGGCGGTTTCGTTCTCTTCCGCCGCTTCGCCAGCCTTCACCAGCCGAACGGCCCCGGCATACACCTCGGCCTGCGCTTCGGCGAGGCGGTGCAACTTCATCGCTTCGGTGCTGGTCAGGAAACGCGCGTCGATTTCGTGCACGTCGGTGACGCCGCGCCAGACCCGGGAGAACTGGACGGTACCGTCCTCCAGCTGGCGCGCGCTCCATTCGGACTGCGCATCGCCGGCCTGCATGCGTTCGGCCGTCAGGTTCAGCGCGGCAGTTCGCTGGTCGTCAGAGAGTTCCGGGTCGAGCGCGCCCGACAGCGCCATCTGCTCGATGATCGCGGGATCGTAGCGGCGCGGCGCGAAGGCGATCATGTTGCGCAGGCGCAGGGCCTGTTCGACAAGACTGCGCAGGTCCTCGCCCGAGCGCGCACCGCCCTGCGTTTCCAGCACGCGTCCTTCGAGCCCGGCGTCGATCAGGTAGCGATCGAGAGCGCCCTGGTCCTTCAGGTAGACCTCGCTCTTGCCCTTCGCGACCTTGTAGAGCGGCGGCTGGGCGATGAAGAGATGCCCGGCCTTGACGATCTCGGGCATCTGGCGGTGAAAGAACGTGAGCAGAAGCGTACGAATGTGCGCACCGTCGACGTCGGCGTCGGTCATGATCACGACCTTGTGATAGCGCAGTTTTTCGAGGTCGAATTCGTCGCGGATGCCGGTTCCCATCGCCTGGATCAGCGTGCCGACTTCCTTGGACGAAATGATCCGGTCGAACCGCGCGCGCTCGACATTGAGGATCTTGCCCTTGAGCGGCAGGATCGCCTGCGTCTTGCGATCCCGGCCCTGCTTGGCGGAACCGCCCGCGGAATCACCCTCGACCAGGAACAGTTCGGCCTTGGTGGCGTCGCGCTCCTGGCAGTCGGCGAGCTTGCCCGGCAGGCTGGCGACGCTCATCGCGCCCTTGCGGCTCATTTCGCGCGCGCGCTTGGCGGCCTCTCGCGCCGCGGCGGCATCGACGATCTTCTGGACGATCAGTTTTGCGTCTGCCGGATTTTCCTCCAGCCAGTCGTTCATCTTCTCGCTCATGAGCGATTCGAGCGGCTGGCGAACCTCGGAGGAGACCAGCTTGTCCTTGGTCTGCGAGGAGAACTTGGGATCGGGCAGTTTGACGCTGACGATCGCGGTCAGCCCTTCGCGCATGTCCTCGCCCGATAGGCTGACCTTCTCCTTCTTGAGCAGGCCCGAGCGGTCGGCATAGCCGTTGAGCGTGCGGGTCAGCGCGGCGCGGAACGCGGCAAGGTGCGTGCCGCCGTCGCGCTGCGGGATGTTGTTTGTGAAGCACAGCACGTTTTCGTAATAGCTGTCGTTCCATTCGAGGGCGACGTCGATCCCGATGCCGTCCTTTTCCGCCGAGACCGAGATCGGTTCGGCGATCAGCGCTTCCTTGTTCCGGTCGAGATACTTGACGAACGCCGCGATCCCGCCCTCGTAGAACAGGTCGTGTTCCTGAACCTCCTCGTGGCGCTTGTCGCGCAGCAGGATGCGGACGCCCGAGTTGAGGAAGGCAAGCTCGCGATAGCGGTGCTCGAGCTTGTCGAAATCGAACTCGGTGACGTTCTTGAACGTGTTGGTCGAGGCCATGAAGGTCACGCGCGTGCCCTTCTTGAAGCCGTTCTCGTCCGGGTTCTGCTTCACTTCGGGTGCGGGTCCGCGCACTTCGAGCGGGCTGACCGCATCGCCGTGCTCGAAGCGCATCCAGTGCTCCTTGCCATCGCGCCAGATGACGAGTTCGAGCCATTCGGACAGCGCATTGACGACCGATACGCCAACGCCGTGGAGACCGCCCGAGACCTTGTAGGCGTTGTCGTCACTGGTGTTTTCGAACTTCCCGCCCGCGTGCAGCTGCGTCATGATGACTTCGGCGGCGGAGACGCCTTCTTCCTTGTGCATGTCGACCGGAATGCCGCGCCCGTTGTCCTCGACGCTGACGCTGCCATCGGGGTTGAGCTCGATCAGGACGAGGTCGCAATGCCCGGCCAGCGCTTCGTCGATGGCGTTGTCGGACACCTCGAAGACCATGTGGTGCAGGCCCGACCCGTCGTCGGTATCGCCGATATACATGCCCGGACGCTTGCGCACCGCGTCGAGGCCCTTGAGCACCTTGATCGAATCGGCGCCGTACTTGCCGTTCTGGCGGGCTTTTTCAGGGGGCGCTGCGTTGTTGTCCGGGACGTTGTTTTCCATGCCCATCATATAGGCGCGATGGGGGGGAAACCCAAACTTTGCGCGCCTTTTGCCGCGCTTTTTTCCACGGCGCCAGCACGGCCTAGTGCGCCGGCACGAATGCCAGCCGGAACGACACCGTCCCGCGCCACACGGTTTCGTGCAACAGTTGTGGCAGAAGCTCGCGCGCGGCGTCGTCGAACTGGCTTTCGTGGCAGCCGATCGCAGCCTCCGCCGAGCCGAGGTCGACCGGTTCGTAGCCGATGCGATCGGTGATGAGCGAAGGATGCGTGCTCGCCCAGCGTTCGAACTGCGCGATCTGCGGAAGCCGGTCGGACGGCAGGGCGGCATAGAGCAGGTCCGGCCGGTCCTCGCCCATTTCCTGCACCACCTGGGTCACGACCGCACTCACCATGCGGTGATCGGCGTGGCCATATCCGCCGTCCGGCCCCCAGGTCATCACGATGCGCGGACGCATCTCCGCGATGGCCTCTTCGACGTTTTCGGCCAGTTTGCGCGCCGGACTTTCGGGCGCGCGCGCGCCGGGCGAAAGCGCGCCGTCGCCCATTTGCCAGAAAGTCGGCTCGGACAAACCGAGCGCGAAGGCGGAGCAGCGCGCCTCGTCCTCGCGCAAGGCGGCGAGGTCCGCCCCCGGCTTAAGGTCGCTGACACCCGGACCCGCATCGCCGCTCGTCGCGAACACCAGCGCGACGTCGCCGCCCTCCCGGGCGATGCGCGCGAGCACCGGGGCGATGGTGATCTCGTCATCCGGGTGGGCGAGGATCGCCAGCACCGAAGGCGCCGCGGCGGCGTCCTGCGCGCGCATGTCGCTCTCCTCCACGAGTTCCTGCGCCGAAAGGACGCTCGTCATCCCGAGCGCTAAAAGGGGGGCCAACCAGCAATCGGGACGGAGTTTCATTGGACGGTTTTTCCTTCTGCCTGTTCGCCTGACGGCCATTTTCGCGACGGTTCGCTCCCCTATCGCCCGCGCGCCCTTAACGGTTCGTGCCTCCGCGATGTCGAGCGCAAACCGGTCGCCATGCAATTGCAATCTAGCCAAGCCCGCCGCGAAAGCCCTAGGCAGGAAACCATGACATCCGATCGCATAGCTGCGCTGCTCTCCGAACCCTTCGGCTCCTTCATCGACGTGCTCGCCGAATGGTCGCGCACGCAGCCCGATGCGATCGCCCTCATGGACGATGAAGGCGATTGCGCCTGGGCCGAGCTTATCGGGCTGGTAGAGCGTATCGCCGCGCGGCTGGTGGAAACCGGGCTCGAACGCGGACAACCGGTCGCGATCCTCGGCACGAGTTCGATGAACTATGCGCTGGTCTTTCTCGGCGCGATCCGGGCAGGCGGGGTCGCCGCGCCGCTGACCACCAGTGCCTCGCCCGAACAGCTCGCTGGAATGGCGAAGGATTCAGGCGCGCGTCACCTGTTCATCGACGATCAGAAGGCACAGGAACTGGGGGCCGATTTCATGGCCGAGCTGATCCGCATCCCGCTCGGGGAGATCGAAAGCTGGATGGCGCCTCCCGCAAGCCGGGCGCCCGATTTCACGCCTGCGCCCTCCGACCCGTTCAACATCATCTATTCGAGCGGGACGACCGGCGTGCCCAAGGGGATCGTCCATTCGCACCAGATGCGCTGGCGGCAATTCGGCGCGACGGCCACGTCCTACCTCGAAAACCGGCTGGAGGTGCGCGCGCTGGCGTCGACACCCCTGTATTCGAACACCACCATGGTCGCCTTCCTCGCACCGCTTCTGGCCGGCGGCACGGTGCGGATCATGGGCAAGTTCGACTGTGCGCGCTGGCTGGACCATGCGCAATCCGACCGGACCACGGTGACGATGCTTGTGCCGGTGCAATACCAGCGCCTGATGGATCATGCCGGGTTCGACGATCACGACCTGTCCTCGCTGCAGATCAAGTATTGCACCTCCGCCCCGTTTCCCGCGCCGCTCAAGCGCGAGGTGTTGGCGCGGATGCCGGGCGCGCTGATCGAGATTTATTCGATGACCGAAGGCGGCGTTGTGTGCCTGCTCGCCGCCCACGAGTTCCCGGACAAGCTGCATACGGTCGGTCGTCCTGCGCCTGGCAGCGAGATGAAGGTTCTCGACGACGAGGACAACGAGGTTCCGCCGGGCGTGGCAGGCAACCTTGTCGGACGCTCGCAGACCATGATGTCGGGCTACAGGAACCGTCCGGACAAGACCCGCGAGGCGCAGTGGACCGACGCGAACGGCGAGGTCTGGATGCGCATGGGCGATATCGGCCGCGTCGACGAGGATGGCTTCGTCGAACTCGTCGGGCGGTCCAAGGACATGATCATCTCCGGTGGCTTCAACATCTATCCCAGCGACCTCGAAGCGCAGCTGGAGCGCGAGGACGACGTGCGCGAAGCGGCAGTCGTGGGCGTGCCATCGAAGAAGTGGGGCGAGACGCCGGTGGGCTTCGTCGTTCTGAACGAAGCGGCGCGCGATTGCGACGCTATCCTTGCCGCGGTGAACGGGCGGCTGGGCAAGACGCAGCGCCTTTCCGCGCTTCACCCGATCGCCGAGATGCCGCGCAGCCATATCGGCAAGCTGCTGAAAAGCGAACTGCGCGAGATGGCCGCGAACGGCGGCTGAAGCGACCCCGGCCCATCCATTTCGCGGCTTTCGCTGGCCGGTATGGTTCGCTGCGATCGCAGCACCGGGACCATGCCTGTTGGCGGCATCTGTAACAGGCTGGACACCGTTTGACCGGTGCGCGTAACGGGTCGACGCATGAACCCAGAACACCTCCCGGATTCGATCCTGATCGTGGATTTCGGCAGCCAGGTCACCCAGCTGATCGCCCGCCGGGTGCGCGAGGCCGGCGTCTATTCCGAAATCGTACCGTTCAACCAGTCCGACGAAGCATTCGATCGCCTGTCGCCCAAGGGTATCATCCTGTCGGGCGGCCCGGCGAGCGTGAACGACGACGACCCGCCGCTCGCACCGATGCGCTTCTACGAGGCGGGCGTCCCGATCCTCGGCATCTGTTACGGCCAGCAGGTCATGGCCAAGCAACTGGGCGGCAGCGTGCTGAGCCATGACATGGGCGAATTCGGCCGCGCCTTCGTCGAGATAAACGAGGATTGCACCCTCTTCGACGGCATGTGGCAGCCGGGTGAGCGCCACCAGGTCTGGATGAGCCACGGCGACAAGGTCGATGCGCTTGCGCCGGGCTTTTCGACGGTTGCCACCTCGCAAGGTGCGCCTTTCGCCGTCAACGCTGACGAGACGCGCCGGTTCTACGGCATCCAGTTCCATCCCGAGGTCGTCCACACCCCCGATGGCGCGAAGCTGCTTGGCAATTTCGTGCGCCATGTCTGCGGGCTCGCCGGCGACTGGAGCATGGCCGAATTCCGCAAGACCAAGATCGAGGAAATCCGCGAGCAGGTCGGCGACGGGCGCGTGATCTGCGGGCTTTCCGGCGGGGTGGACAGCGCGGTCGCCGCCGTGCTGATCCACGAGGCGATCGGCGAGCAGCTCACCTGCGTGTTCGTCGACCACGGGCTGATGCGCATGAACGAGGCCGAACAGGTCGTCGCCCTGTTCCGCGACAGCTACAACATCCCGCTCGTCCACGTGAATGCGGAAGAGCAATTCCTGGACGGACTGGCCGGCGTCACCGACCCGGAGAAAAAGCGCAAGTTCATCGGCGGCGCCTTCATCGACCTGTTCGAGAAGGAAGCGAAGGCGGTCGGCGGCGCGGACTTCCTCGCGCAGGGCACGCTGTATCCCGACGTGATCGAAAGCGTCAGCTTCACCGGCGGGCCGAGCGTCACGATCAAGAGCCACCACAATGTCGGCGGCCTGCCCGAACGCATGAACATGGCACTGGTCGAGCCCTTGCGCGAGCTGTTCAAGGACGAGGTTCGAGAGCTTGGCCGTGAACTGGGACTGCCCGAAGCGTTCGTCGGCCGGCACCCGTTCCCCGGTCCGGGCCTCGCCATCCGCATCCCCGGCGAGGTGACGAAGGAACGCTGCGACATCCTTCGCAAGGCCGACGCGATCTATCTCGAGGAGATCCGCAATGCGGGACTCTACGATGCGATCTGGCAGGCCTTCGCCGTGCTGCTGCCGGTCAAGACCGTCGGCGTCATGGGCGACGGGCGCACCTATGACAGCGTCTGCGGCCTGCGCGCGGTCACCAGCACCGATGGCATGACAGCGGACGTCTATCCGTTCGATGCGAGCTTCCTGACGCAGGTAGCGACCCGGATCGTCAACGAGGTGAAGGGCATCAACCGCGTCGTCTACGACTACACCAGCAAGCCGCCCGGGACGATCGAGTGGGAGTGAGGCTGGCGCGGGCCGCATGTCTGCTTGCCGCGGCGCTGGCTTGATGCTCGGTTCAGGCCGCCCCCGACCATAGCTGGGACCGACTGGAACCGGGTGGCGAGTTCGTATCGCGAACGCTCGGCAACGAGCAGGCGGGAACTGTCTACCAGGCAGGCTCCATCGCCAGATACGCCTGCACGATGCTCGCGCTTCGCATGGCGGACGAGGGGCGCCTGTCTTTCGAGGACCCGTTCGCGGCAATGACCGCGCAGGACGACTGGCGAACCATCGAGGCTGCACGCGAGGAATTGATCGACGCGCTGAACGGGGCCGATTGAGCTACGCGGCGGAACGCGGGCACTGACCTGAACGTATCCCCTTTATCGGCGGTCGCGAACGGATGGCCGGACACGAGTTGAAAGGCATCGATCATGCAACTTCGCGCTAGCCCCCTTTTCGCCCTCTCCCTCGCCGCTTTCGCTTTGTCGGGGTGCGAGACGGTGCAGCAGACCTATACCGAAGCGATTTCGGCAACCTACACGGCGGAGCTTTCCGGTGCGAACGAAGTGCATCGGGGCGATCCCGACGGATCGGGAACCGCAGAGATCAGTTTCGCCGACGAACTGACGCGGGTATGCTGGGATCTCAACGACCTGCGCGGTCTTGGCCCCATCACCGGCGCGCATATCCACAAGGGGCGCGCAGGTGTCGACGGCGACGTCGTGCTGGCGCTCTCACAGGCGACAGAAGGGGGCTGGCGCGGGTGCAGCAGTGACACGAAATGGGTTCAGGGTGCTTTCGAGGAAGGCATCTCGAACTACTACGTCAACGTTCACACCGCCGAGTATCCGAAGGGCGCCATTCGCGGCCAGCTGAGCCGCTGAACGCCCTTCGGGGGCGAACCGGTCACATGTCCGGTTCCTCGATATCGCTCCCAAGCCGCGCCAGGACATCTGTCGCATCGAAATTCGCGCCCATTCCGGTCGGCGCGGCGCCGCGATACATGTCGATCGTCGCGCTCGCTTCGTAGCGCTCCATCCGGTCGATATCGACCGTACGGCCCGGGAATGCGCCGCCCACATACGGATCGTAGGACGTGAAGGCCCCGGCGGTGTCGTAGAAGCCGTAATAGGGGGAGAAGGACGAATAGGTGCCGACCCCGGTGGCCGGATAGGTATCGACGTCGGTCGCGGTGGTCCGGTCGACGTTCTCGCGGGTCATGGCGAAGCCGTCATAACCCTGCTGGCGCGTCAGTTCGGCGGCGCGATAGATGAGATAGTCCTCCACCGTCGCGCGGCTGGTGAACTGGTTGCCCGCGAACATCACCCGGTAGCGGTCCGGGGCGAGCTGGGTGCTGGTATAGCCGAAATCCTGAGCGGTCTCCGAAGCGCTCTGCGGAGCGTAGGGCGTGTTGTCCGCGCATGCCGCAAGGGCGAGCGGGGCGGCGGCGAGGAGTGGGATTGCGAGTTTGAAGGACATGATCTTCCTTTCTTCAGGGGGCGGAATACGCTTTTGTCTCAAAGCTTTAGAATTCAGCGCGTCGTCGCCCGGCGCGGTTCCTTGCCGCACGATCCGTCGGGACGAACCGGGGCGCATGCGCGAAGAATCGAGACGCAATCCAGCCTAGCTTGCGTTTGGAACTCGTGGCTTATCGTTCGATGAGCTAGTCCCTGCCGACCATGCCGCTTTCTCTCGGACCCGATCCGCGCACCGAGCGACTGCGCCGGATGCATGCAGCGCTCCTGACGCGGTACGGCCGGATCGAACGTCCTTCGGAAAAACGGCGAAAGCCCGAATGGGTTCTGGTCCACGGCGTCATCGGGGCGCAGACGAAGACCGCCGCCTCGAACGCCTCCACCGATGCGCTGCTGCACGAATTCGGGGACTGGAACGCCGTCGCAGCCATGCCGGTCGCGGAACTCGAAGCGCGGCTGCGCCGGCAGACCTTTCCGAATGTCGCCGCTACCCGGCTGAAGGCATGCCTCGAGACTATCATCGAGCAGCGCGGAAGCGTCGATCTGCGGCATCTCTCCAACCTGCCGACGCAAGACGCAATGGCATGGCTGGAAACGCTCCCCGGTGTCGGTCGCAAGATCAGCGCGGGCGTCATGAACGCCAGCACCTTCGCACGCCGCACCATGGTGATCGACGGGCATCACCGCAGGATCATGCAGCGTGCGCGCGTCGTGCCTCCGCGTGCCGATACCGCCCGCGCCTACGACGCGCTGATGCCGATCGTCCCCGGGGAATGGTCCGCCGCCGACATCGACGAACACCACCTGCTGCTGAAGAAGCTGGGCCAGACCTATTGCCGCCCACGCGCACCGATCTGCGAAAGCTGCCCGATCCGCGGCGATTGCGCGACGGGAACCGCGGCCGCGGCCTGAACGCTTCGCAAGCATGCTGGACGAAGCCGAAGTCGAGGAAGCCTACCGCCGGATCGCGAAGGCGATGCCGGGGCGCACGAAGGGGGCGAAGGGGCCGAAGGGCCAGCCCGATGCGTTCCGCTCCTGCATATCCTGCATGCTGTCGGCACAATCACTGGACCGGAACACCACCGCCGCGACGAAGGCGCTGTTCGCGCTCGCCGTGACGCCCGAGGAGATGCTGGCGCTCGACGATGCGACCATCGCCGCCGCGATCAAGCCGTGCGGCCTCTACAACATGAAGACGCGCAATATCCGCAAGTTCTGCAGCGCGTTGCTCGAAGAGCATGGCGGCACCGTCCCCGACACGCGCGATGGGCTCCTGTCGCTGCCGGGCATCGGGCGCAAATGCGCGGACATCGTGCTGAGCTTCACGTTCGGCAAGGACGTCATCGCCGTCGACACCCATGTCCACCGCGTCTGCAACCGGCTCGGCCTGACCGATGCGAAGACGGCGGACAGGACCGCGCAGCAGCTCGAGGAGCGCAGCCCGGAATGGGCCTTGCGGGATGGTCATTTCTGGCTGATCCAGTTCGGCAAGCAAGTGTGCCGTGCGCGTGTGCCGAAATGCGATATCTGCGTAGCAAGCGACCTGTGCGAATGGTACGCCGCCCATGTGGAGGGGCACGAATAGGGCGCAAGGATCGGAACCGGGGGGACTATTGGACCGAAAGAGCAAGCGATGAAGCGGCTGGGCGCGATCCTGCTGTGGTCGGCGGTGGCTGCGGCCTTCATCGGGCCGGGAACGGTGACCACCGCGGCCAGTGCGGGCGCGTCCTACGGCACGATCCTGCTGTGGGCGGTTCTGTTCTCCGCCATCGCGACCTTCGTGCTGCAGGAAGCGGCGGCGCGTCTCACCATCGCGACCGGCAGCGACCTCGCCGAAGTCCTTCGCCAGCGCTTCGCCACGGGGCTTGCCCGCGTACTTACCGTGGCGCTTGCCGGGGGAGCCATCCTAGTAGGGGCGATCGCCTATGAAGCGGGGAACATCCTTGGCGGCGTGGCCGGTGCCCAGCTGGCGCTTCCCTATCCAAGGGCGGTGCTTACGCTTGCTATCGGCGGTTTGGCGGCGATCCTGCTTGCCTTTGGCTCGCCGCAACAGATCGCTCGGCTTCTGGCGGTTCTCGTCTCGCTGATGGGCCTGGGGTTCCTGGTCACCGCGCTCGTCGTCGCGCCGTCGCCTGCCCGATTGCTGTCGGGGCTGGCGCTTCCGACGATCCCGGACGGGGGGGAACTGACGGTGATCGCGCTGATCGGGACGACCGTGGTGCCCTACAACCTCTTTCTCGGTTCGAGCCTCGCGCGCGGGACCTCGCTCGGTGAAACGCGCTTCGGCCTCGCGGTGGCGATTGCGATCGGCGGGCTGATCACCGCAGGCATCGTGGTTGTCGGGGCGGCCCTTGACGGGGAGTTCTCGTTCGAGCGGCTGGAAGCACTGCTTTCGCGCGAGGTGGGCGACTGGGCCGGGGGTGGCCTAGCGCTGGGGCTGTTCGCCGCCGGGCTGTCCTCGGCCATCACCGCGCCGCTCGCGGGTGCGCTGACGGTTCGCGGGCTGATCGGCGACAGCGGTGACCCCCGCTGGTTGGCGAAAGAATGGCGTTTCCGCTCGGTCTGGATCGCCGTTTTGGGGTGCGGGATCGTTTTCGGGCTCGCCGATATCCGACCCGTTCCGGCAATCGTACTGGCCCAGGCGCTGAACGGTCTGCTCCTGCCGGTCGTGGCCGTGTTCCTTCTCATCGCCATGCGCGATCCCGGTCTCGTCGGGAAAGCCGCGAATGGCCGGGTCGGCAATGCCGCCATGGTGCTGGTGACCGCCGTGGCGATCGGGCTGGGCGCCATGTCGCTCGTCCGCGTGTCGCAGACGCTCATGGGCTGAAACGAGGTCTATCTGGCCGGGGCTCGGGCGAGGTCCCTTGTGTGGCGGGCATTTTGTGCCACACAGGGCGCGAACCAACACACGAAAGAGGAGCCGCCCCCATGAAAACCGCCATCACCGAAATGTTCGGCATCGAGCACCCCATCATCCAGGGCGGGATGCATTATGTCGGATTTGCCGAGATGGCGGCGGCGGTTTCCAATGCGGGCGGGCTCGGCATCATCACCGGCCTGACGCAGGGCACGCCCGAAAAGCTCGCGAACGAAATCGCGCGCTGCAAGGACATGACCGACAAGCCTTTCGGCGTGAACCTCACCATCCTGCCCACGCTCACACCGCCCGATTATCCCGGACTGCTGAAGGCGGTGATCGAGGGCGGGGTGCCGGTGGTGGAGACGGCTGGTCGCAACCCGGTCGAACTGCTCGGCCCGCTCAAGGATGCCGGGATCAAGGTGATCCACAAGTGCACCAGCGTGCGCCACTCGCTGAAAGCGCAGGAAATCGGCTGCGACGCGGTGAGTGTCGACGGCTTCGAGTGCGGCGGCCACCCGGGCGAGGACGACGTGCCCAATTTCATCCTGCTGCCGCGCGCGGCGGACGAACTGGACATACCGTTCGTGTCCTCGGGCGGCATGGCGGACGGGCGCAGCCTCGTCGCCAGCCTCGCCATGGGAGCCGAGGGGATGAACATGGGCACCCGCTTCATCGCGACGAAGGAGGCTCCGGTCCACGAGAACGTGAAGAAAGCCATCGTCGCGGCTAGTGAACTCGACACCCGGCTGGTGATGCGGCCGCTGCGCAATACCGAACGGGTGATGACCAATGACGCGGTCGAGCGGCTGCTGGAGAAAGAGCGCGAACTGGGCGATGACATCAAGTTCGAGGACATCATCGAGGAAGTCGCGGGGGTCTATCCGGCGATCATGATGGAAGGCGAAATGGACAAGGGCGCGTGGAGCTGCGGCATGGTCGCAGGCCTCATCACCGACATCCCGACCTGCAAGGAACTGATCGACGCAATCATGCAGCAGGCTGACGAAATCCTGTCGCGGATGAACGCCATGGGATCCATGCGGCAGGCCGCTTGAGGCCAATCGTTAACGGATCGAGGGCGAAAACCGCGCTTTCTCGCCGTTCGGACGGGTCATCCCGTTAGCGTAGGACTAGGTAGCCTCCCCGGTTTCGCCTCCCCGCCATCCAGCTAGGTGGGGGGGCGTCGCCGGATTTCTGCCCCGAGAAGTACGGAACATTTAGAAAACACGATCGGGGAAGCGGATCGCGCACCATCTTGCTGGGCGCGGTTCACCACGGGGGTGGATATGAAGAAATTGAAACGGTGGCTCGTCGCGCCGGCCGCAAGGCTATCGCGCAGGCAAGCGGATGACGCGATGTCGCGGGGTGGGCCCGAAGAGGACATCGGGGGGGAATGGCCCGGCCAGTCGTCGGAACTGGCTACGCGAGAAGTCCGGGAGGCGCCTGGCGCACGAGCGTTGCTCCAGCCCGCTATCACGACGCGCGAAGCGATGGATATGCCGGTCCCCGCAACGTTTGCGCAGGCGGATGAGGAACCTGACCATTTGTCAGGAGGTGCGTTTCTTCCAGAAGAGGGCCCCTTGGAAGAGAGCGATCCCACGCTACCGATGCAACGCGATGGTGAACCTGTCGCCGAAATCGCCGATCATGCGAACCCTTCGCTGCCGAACCAGTCCGAATCATCGCACCCAGCGATGTTGCCGGCAGCGGACCGTTTTCGTCGCACGGTCGGAGAACTGGTGGCCACCGGTCTCGCTAGCGCGAAAAACCAGACTCGCTGGTATGGTCGCGGCGCCGAAAAATTGTTCGACGCCGAAGCTCCCAAGGTCAGCCGTCGTCTTCGACACGCGTATAAGGAACGAAATCCTCGAAAAACACCGCGCCGGTGAAGAAGCCGAGAACCGGATCGACCTTCGTCACGATGTCCTGACGACAGATCTGCGAACCGCTGAACCGACGCGTGACGAGGGCATCGCGGCGATCGATGTCTTCCGGATTGCGGGTGCGCTGCACGTAGATCGTGTTGCCCCTGCCATAGACGTAGGCGGTACCATCGATCGTGGTCATCCGTTCGGTCGGCAACTGGCGAATGCAGTTCTGGGGTTCGCCCGCCACGCGGCCTTCGAGCATTTCAGCGAGCCGTTCCTCGCCTTCGGTCATCGCAGCCGTTTCGGCGTCGTCAGCGTCCTGCGCTGCGATGGGCGAGGCGGCTGCGAGGCCGAGTGCGGTCCCGGCAACCAGCGAGGTTCGCATCAGGGAAGCAATGTGGCGGGTCATCTCGCATCTCCGTTCGAATGGCATTCCGCTCGCCGGGACGCATCGGTTCGCGCCGAATCGGAATCGATCACGAGCGATGGTCGCTCACGGTCGCTGAACGTGTGATGAGCGTCGAAATATCTCGCCGTGGCCGAGCGCCGATGTGCCGGCAGCGCCGTCAGCGATGCCCGGGATCGCCGCCTTCGGAAATGTCGCGCAGCTGCGAATGATCCGCGCCGTCGGCAGGGCCGCCTTTCAGCACGAAGCGGCGATCGCAATAGCCGCAATCGACATAGCCGTGCTCGTCGATCTGCAGGTAGATGCGCGGATGACCGAGTGAAGCGGGACGATACCCCGCGCCGCCGCGGATGGCGCTCGCCCCGTCACAGGAAACGCGCTTCGTATCGACCGGAACGATTTCGGGCGGGGGGATGTTCATGCCGCGATCCCGTAAAGGCGCGTTCGCGCGTTGACAATGCTGGAGATCGCGTCGGCGACCGGTGATTGCCCGCACGAGGTCAGTCGTAGTCGACGATGACGGTGAAGAAGCCCAGATAGCGCCCGGGTTCCTGGTCGGCCGCGACGTCCAGCGTGCCGGCCACGCGGAAATCGAATCGCGACAGGAAGAAGTAGGCTGGCAGGCCGAACAGGCCGCGACGCGCGAAATCGGTCGTGAAATTGCGCAGCGTCATGGTTTCGCCGGGCAGGGATACGTGGGTCAGCTGGATGGTATCGCCGCCTTGCGGCCCTTCGTAGGTCGGGAAATCCTGAAGGATCTGGCGCGTGATGACGAACGTCGCCGCCTGCGGATCGCCGCCGAGCGACTGGACGGAGCCGGTAGTGGTGACCGAATTGTCGGTCCGCAGCCTGATCGTCCCGCCGTCTTCGCCTGCGATGATGTCGCCGAAATGGAGGTCGGCGATCTTCTCGATCCGGGTTTCGCCCGGAATGCGCACGACGCTGCTGACGCTGGTCGTGTCCTGCGCCTGCGCGGTGGCAGGCAAGGCGAACGCGAAGGCCGCGCCGACCAACCCCAGGACCGTCGCGGCAATGCGGCGCAAGGGCCGGGCAGGATCGATAGCGATGCTCACACCTGCGCCCTAGCCTTTTCGCCCTGTCGGAACGGCTAAGGAGGATGGTTAAGTCGAGGTTATCGCCCCCTGGATGGAAAGGGATGCTTCGAAGGCGAGGCGCCGTCGCCCTTGCCTCGAACCGCGTCGCCTTTATGGCGGGCGGCATGTCCAGCGAACCAGCCATCCGCATCGACAACCTTACCAAGCGCTACGCCCCGCCGCCCAATGCGACCGGTGCCGATGCGCAAGGCAAGCTGGCCCTTGGCGGGGTCAGCTTCGATGTGCCCGAAGGGTCGATCTTCGGACTGCTCGGCCCCAACGGCGCGGGCAAGTCGACCCTGATCAACATCCTCGCCGGGCTGGTGAACAAGACGGCCGGTTCGGCGGAGATCTGGGGTTTCGACATCGACCGCAATCGCCGCAATGCCAGCCGGGCGATCGGGATCGTCCCGCAGGAAATCGTGTTCGACCCGTTCTTCACCCCCTACGAGGTGCTAGAGAACCAGGCCGGGTTCTACGGTATCCGCGCGCACGAGCGCCGCAGCGAGGAACTGCTTGCCGCCGTCCGGCTGGCGGACAAGCGCGATGCCTACGCCCGCACGTTGTCGGGCGGCATGAAGCGGCGGCTGCTCGTGGCGAAGGCGATGGTGCATTCGCCCCCGATCCTCGTCCTCGACGAGCCGACCGCGGGGGTCGACGTCGAGCTGCGGCGCCAGTTGTGGGAGCTGGTGACCCAGCTCAACCGCGAAGGGGTGACGGTGGTGCTGACCACCCACTACCTCGAGGAAGCGGAGAACCTTTGCGACCAGATCGCGATCATCAATCACGGCGAACTGATCGCCCACAAACCGACCCGCGAGCTTGTCGACATGGCGCGCGAGAAGATCGTCGCCGTCACCCTGGCTGGCGATATCGACAGCGCGCCGCAACACGAAGCCTTCGCCAAGTCGGAGCTGACCCCCGATCGCGGTGTCGAAATCACCTACGACAAGGATCGCCTGAGCGCGGGGCAGGTGCTCGCGATCCTGCAGGAACAGGGTCACACGATCGAGGACGTCACTACGCGCGAGGCCGATCTCGAAGAGGTGTTCGTACAGCTGACGGGGGGCGATAGCGAAGCCTGAGGAGGCTTCATCCGCTAACCCGGCGCGGCACCTACTCGGCTGTCAGCCGCCAGTTGCGATGGGACTTGCGCTCGATCGATTTGCCACAATGGCGGCAATGGCCGGTATAGGTGCGTCCGTTCCATTCGACCTTGCGACGGCGCGGCGAATGGCGTCCGAGCATGCAGAGGACTGGAGAGAAAATGGACATTCTTGCAATCCCGTTCTTGTCCTGCGGACATCCGCGGCAGCACCACGATGCCAGAACATGTGGCCGAATCGCCGATCGCGAGTCTCGTCTCCGTCCATGACAGGTCCACGACGATCGCGGCACCAATCATCTTCGAGGCGCATCGAGACTGCGACGAGCGACGCTTGAAGCGCCCTTGCGCCGGCGCACCGCGCGTTCCAAGGCAACTAGCATGAGCGAAGATTCCTCCGACAACAAAAGTTATGACGCGATTATAGTCGGTTCGGGGGCAGCAGGGCTGACCGCTGCGCTGGAACTGGCGACGCGGCTGAAAGTGCTGGTTCTGGCGAAAGGCGAATTGACCGGGGGGTCGACCGCCTGGGCGCAGGGCGGGATCGCCGCCGTGCTCGACGCAGGCGACACGTTCGAGGATCACGTGCGCGACACCATGATCGCGGGCGCCGGTTTGAACGACCGGGAAGCGGTGGAGTTCGTCATCGAGCGCGCGCCCGCCAGTATCGATCGTTTGTGCGAACTGGGTGTGCCCTTCAACCGCGACAAGCAGGAACTGCACCTCACGCGCGAAGGCGGGCATTCGCATCGCCGGATCGTCCATGTCGATGATGCGACGGGCTGGGCGGTGCAATCGGCCCTTCTCGAAGCGGCGCGGGCCAATCCCAACATCACGCTGTTGCCGGGCCGCACCTGCATCGACTTCATCACCGATCGCCACCGCGAGAACTTTTCCGCCGCGGGCCGCGTCTGGGGCGTCTACGCGCTGGACG
>JBARZK010000012.1:0-4215 GCA_049649965.1 Erythrobacter sp. | reverse complement strand
ATAGAGCTCCGTCCCATCGATCTCTGCCCGCCGGTCACTCTCGGCGATTTCGGTATGCTAGACTCCCATACTCCCACAATCGTTCAGCCCGGCAAAGGTTGCATTGCGCGCAAATCTTGACTTTCGGGTGGGCGCAACCTAGCTGCGCAGCTCCACCGAAAACCCGTTTCTCCGCTCGAAAGGCCCACGATGGCACGCGTTACCGTTGAAGATTGCGTCGACAAGATCCCCAACCGGTTCGACCTCGTCCTGCTTGCCGGACAGCGCGCACGCGAGATTTCCGGCGGCAGCGAACTCACCGTCGATCGCGACCGGGACAAGAACCCCGTCGTCGCGCTGCGCGAAATTGCGGAGCAGACGGTGAAGCCCAAGCATCTGCAGGAATCGCTGGTCACCAGCCTGCAGAAAATCCTGCCCGACGACGAGGACGATGCCGACGAAATCGGTTCGCTCAGCCAGTCGGCAGAGGCGCTGCGCATCACCGCGAGCACGCCGACGCGTTCGACCTCGATCGGAAGCGATTACGAGGGCTGAGCGCCGGGCGGTCCTGTTCCGGGATCCATGACGAATTGCGAAAGGCCGCCACTTCGGCGGCCTTTTTCGTGGCTACGATCCGTGCCGCGGATTGCGCCGCCGCGGGCCGGGATACCTTGTGTTCGCCGGGTTTGCGGCTAGGACTGCGCACATCACCAAGATGTCGTGATTGCACTTTTCCGCATCAGGGAAGGCGAGGACCGGGCACCCGAATGGCTTCGATCGCGATTTACAGCGTCAAGGGCGGGGTCGGCAAGACGACCTTCGCCACCAACCTTGCCTGGTGCGCCGCCCACAATTCGAGCCGCGCGACGCTGCTATGGGATCTCGACCCGGCCAACGGCTCGGGCTTCCTTCTCGGAATCGATCCCAAGAAGAAGCGTTCGGCGCAGACCGTGTTCGAACGCACGCACGCCGCGCAAAAGCTGGTGCGTCGGACCGACTACGAAAACCTGGACCTGCTGCCCGCCGATGAAAGCATCCGCACGCTCGATCGCCAGTTCGACCGGATCGGCAAGCGCAAGCGGTTCGTCAAACTGGTCGAGGGGTTGGCCAAGGACTACGACCGCATCCTCTTCGATTGTCCGCCGGTGCTGAACGAGACCAGTGCCCAAGTGATCCGCGCCTCGGACCTCGTCATCGTGCCCCTGCCGCCCTCCCCGCTCTCGAGCCGCGCGTTCGACCTTGTCGTCGAAGAGGTTCGGGGCAGCGGGAAAGGCCATCCGCCGATCCTGCCCGTGCTTTCGATGGTCGACATGCGCCGCACGCTGCACCGCGAGGCGCGCGAGGCGAACCCCAAATGGCCGGTCGTCCCGCAGGCCAGCGCGATCGAGCAATGCGCGGTCGAGCGAAAGCCGGTCGGTGCCTTCGCGCCGCGTTCGCCGGGCGCACGCGCCTTCGCGCAATTGTGGACCGCGATCGAGCGCAAGCTGGCGAAGGCGAAAAACTGAGCCCTTCCCCGTTCGCGCACGATGGTCCTATATTGTGGCGCAGGATCGGGGAACGGCATGAGCGACATCACCGAAGGCCTGGGGGGTGCAGTCGAAGGCGCATTGCTGGGCCGAGCGGTCGAGCCTCGCGCAACCTCCAGCAAGCACGGTGCCGACATTGCGACCGCCGTGGAGGACGGTGCCGGTGCGACTTGCCTCAACTGCGGCGCAACGCTCGTTGGTCCGCATTGTCACCAGTGCGGGCAAAAGCGCAGCGTGCATCGCACCCTGACGGCGATCGGCCACGACCTTATGCACGGCGTCCTGCATCTCGACGGGAAGCTGTGGCACACCCTCCCGCTGCTCGCGTTCAAGCCCGGCCAGTTGACCCGCCGCTATATCGAGGGCGAGCGGGCGCGGTTTGTCAGTCCGATGGCGATGTTCCTGTTCAGCGTCTTCGCCATGTTCGCGGTGTTCCAGATGGTCGGAATATCGACGCCGACTACCCTCGAAGTCGATCGAACCGCGCAGGAATTGATCCAGCAACAGGGTAGCGAGGAAGCCGATCGGATTCGTCGCGAAATCGACACTCTTCCGGAAAGCGATCCACGACGGGCCGAACTCGAACAGGATCTGCGTTTTATCGAAGGTGCACTGGCGGGCGACGGTCGGAATGAGAACGCGGAAGAGGCCAATGGTGAATCGGAACCGGAAGCCTCTTTCGATCTGAGGGACCTGGAGATCCGGGTGACCGGCGTCGATTTTATCGACGATGGAATTGTCAAGAAGTGGAAGGAGAATCCGGGCCTGATGCTCTATAAGCTTCAGGCGAATGCGTACAAATTCAGCTGGTTGCTAATCCCGCTCTCCATACCGTTCCTGTGGCTGATGTTCGCCTGGAAACGCGCGTTCCGCGCCTACGACCACGCAATCTTCGTCACCTATTCGCTCAGTTTCATGTCGCTGCTGTTCATCACCGCGTCGGTAGCCGGAGCGGCAGGCGTACCGAACTGGGCAATCGTATTGCCCGTCCTGCTCATCCCGCCGATCCACCTCTACAAACAATTACGAGGCGCCTATCGATTGCGCCGTTTCTCGGCGATCTGGCGGCTAGGCGCGCTCAGCATCTTCATTTGGGTGGTCGTAGGACTTTTCTTGCAGGTAATGCTATTGCTGGGCGCTTTCTGAGGCGCCCCGCGGAGCGTTCAACCCCGCCCGGTCTTTCCCTGTAGCTTGTCGATCCGCAGCGAGGCTTCGGCCTTGGACAAGCCGGTGTCGAACGCGTCGGGTTCGCCTGCTTCTTCGGCCAGCGTCTTGAGATAGCTGGCCTGTGCACCGGTCATGGGTTCATCGCCGGTCGTCCAGTTCTCCGGCGCTTTTTCGGCATTGCCAGCGGGATCGGACTTCGGGTGCGCATTGGCGGTTTCGATATCGGTCATGGGGTTGTCTCCTTTGTCGGATCAACGACCGTGTTCGCATAATGTTCCACGTGAAATGGGCGCGAACAGCGAATGCTGCCCGCGCCCGTTTTCGAGTCAGATCATGATGGCAATCAAGCGCCCTGAGGTGCCTCGCCGCCCGGCGTATCGCCGTCGCTTTCCTTGCCACCCTTCTGGCCGAAGCGCTTGCCCGCCTTGGGAATGGCGGAGCCCTGCACCGGCTTCACGACGGAGGGACCACGCGGTTCGTCGGGCCGGTCGATCGTGCCGTCGTTCATCAGCTTGTCGATCTCGTCACCGGTCAGCGTCTCGTATTCGAGCAGTGCCTGGGCGAGCAGGTGCAGTCTGTCCTCCTGGTCGGTAAGGATTTCCTGCGCCCGGGCGAGGCCCTGTTCCACAAGCCGCTTGATCTCGGCGTCGATCAGCTTGTTGGTTTCCGGCCCACCCATCGTGCGCGCGGTCTGGCCCATGCCGAGATAGCCTTCCTGGCTTTCCTCGTACTGGAGCGGACCGAGCTTCTCGCTCATGCCCCACTTGGTTACCATGTTGCGCGCAAGGTCGGTAGCGTACTGGATGTCGCCGCTCGCGCCGCTGGACACCTTGTCATGGCCGAAGATGATGTCCTCGGCCACGCGTCCACCCATGGCGACGGCGAGGTTCGCGTGCATCTTGTCGCGGTGGTAGGAATAGCTGTCGCGCTCGGGCAGACGCATCACCATGCCCAGCGCACGGCCGCGCGGGATGATCGTCGCCTTGTGGATCGGGTCGGACGCTGGCTCGTTCAGCGAAACCAGCGCGTGGCCGGCTTCGTGGTAGGCGGTCATTTTCTTCTCGTCCTCGGTCATCACCATGGAGCGGCGTTCCGCGCCCATCATGACCTTGTCCTTGGCGTCCTCGAACTCCTGCATCGCGACAAGGCGCTTGTTGCGCCGTGCGGCGAGCAGCGCTGCCTCGTTGACGAGGTTGGCGAGGTCCGCGCCCGAGAAACCCGGCGTACCGCGCGCGATCGTGCGCGGGTTGACATCGGGCGCGAGCGGCACCTTCTTCATGTGCACCGCGAGGATCTTCTCGCGGCCCTCGATATCGGGAACGGGAACCACGACCTGCCTGTCGAAACGGCCCGGACGCAGCAGCGCGGGATCGAGCACGTCGGGACGGTTGGTGGCAGCGATGATGATGATACCCTCGTTCGCTTCGAACCCGTCCATTTCGACCAGCAGCTGGTTCAGCGTCTGCTCGCGCTCGTCGTTCGAATTGCCGAGGCCATGGCCACGGCTACGACCGACTGCGTCGATCTCGTCGATGAAGAGGAT
>JBARZK010000011.1:0-3636 GCA_049649965.1 Erythrobacter sp. | reverse complement strand
CCAGTATTCATCCGGCTTGAACGCTTCGATCTCGCGCTCGCGATCGACGATCAGGCGCAGCGCGACCGACTGCACCCGGCCCGCCGACTTCGCGCCGGGCAGCTTGCGCCACAGCACCGGCGACAGGGTGAAGCCGAACAGGTAGTCGAGCGCGCGGCGGCCGAGATACGCGTCGATCAGCGGCTGGTCGAGCTCGCGCGGCGCCCCCATCGCATCGCTTACCGCCTTCTTGGTGATCGAGTTGAAGGTGACGCGATCGACCTTGGCGGGCAGTGCCTTGCGCTTCCTCAGCAGTTCCAGAACGTGCCAGCTGATCGCCTCGCCCTCGCGGTCGGGGTCGGTCGCGAGCACCAGGCGGGAGGCGCCCTTGGCGGCGTCGGTGATGTCCTTCACGCGGCTTTGCTTGTCGCGATACATCTCCCAATCCATCGCGAAGTCCTCGTCCGGGCGGACGCTGCCGTCCTTGGGCGGCAGGTCGCGGACGTGGCCGTAGGAAGCGAGGACCTTGAAGTCCTTGCCGAGGTATTTCTCGATGGTCTTGGCCTTGGCCGGAGATTCGACGATGACGAGCTGCATGTGAACGGACGATCCCTTACGTGTGCGTATGCGTATACGCGCGAGAGTGGGGTCGGGGTTCGCGGGGCGTCAAGCGGTCATGCGAAGACATCGGTCAGTTCGCTCCGCTCGCCGGCCAGCGCAAGGCACACGACCACCGACAACGCAGCAGCCAGCAAATCGGTGATACTCAAAACGCCTGACTCCATGAAAAGCATTATCGCGATCTCCAGGTCCGGGGCCATACCAAAGCTGAAATCGATCGCCGAGAACAGGAAGCTCGGCAAATAGAAGATGACGAGGCAGACGCCGATCGCTAGGGTCGAACCACGTGTCCCGTTGTAGGATCGCGAGATGGCTGAACGGATGGAGATGTCCTGCCTCAACGCCAGCGGGACGGCCGCGATCCACCGCGACAGGAGGATCAATCCGGGAATGATGAGTGCGATCAAACCCAATATGATGCCTATGGTAGTGATAACATAGACAACCGTTCCCTTTGCAACGAGCAAAGCGCCGTCGCCCTCAGCTGCGAATGACCGGGTATGGGCACTCTTCAAAAGAATGAGGATCGATAAGGCCGTGACGACCGCCAATGCGATTACCCATACGATAATCGCAAGCCACCACAGCTCGGACCATTCGATACGGTAATTTCCAGTTTGCCAAGAGTTTGGAGTTTCGGTGAGGTAAAACACAAGGCTGGACGCGCCTTGGACTGCGAAGAGTAGCAGGAAGCACAGCGTAGCTGCGCCTCGATTGTTTCCCAGCAATTCGAAGGTCGCTCGCATCAAATGGCCGGTTGTCAGTCTCATCCCCTCAGACACGGCTCACCATCCCCCCGTCATGTCGTTCCAGCTCTCCCGCCAGTTCCAGTTCGAGCAGCGCCATCTGTACCGCCGCCGGGCTCGCACCCGATTGGCGGATAAGCTCGTCGACCGCGATGGGTGCCTTGGTCAGCAGGCGGGCGACCTTGTCGCCGCCCTCGGCCTCTCTGGCCTCGCCCCATTGAAGCTTGCTTAATTCATCGTAATCGAACGCCGCCCCGGCTTCCGCCACGCGATAGGTCGAGCGCGGGGCGCCGGTGAAGTCCTCCAGCAGTTCGACGACGTCCTCGGGCGAGGTCACCAGTACCGCCCCGTCGCGGATAAGCTGGTTGCAGCCGTGCGAGCGGGTGTCGAGCGGGCTGCCGGGGATCGCCATGACCTCGCGCCCCGCCTCGCCCGCCAGCCGCGCGGTGATGAGACTGCCGGACTTGGGCGCCGCCTCGACCACCAGCGTCCCGCTTGCCAGACCTGCGATGATCCGGTTGCGGCTGGGGAAATGGCGCCCGCGCGGCTCGGTGCCCGGGGGCTGTTCGGCGATCAGCAGCGCCTCCTTCGCGATCCGCTCCTGCAAATCGCGGTGCTGCGGGGGATAGGCGATGTCGATGCCGCTCGCGATCACGCCGATTGTGGCGGGGAACGCCCCTTCATGCGCGGCCCCGTCGATCCCGCGCGCAAGCCCGCTGACGACGGTCAGGCCCGCCCGCGACAGTTCGGTGGCGAAATCGCGCGCTAGCTTCACCGCCGCGGCACTCGCATTGCGCGCCCCGACCATCGCGACACAGGGGTTGCTCGCCAACTCCAGCCGGCCCCGGCAGGTGACGATCGGCGGCGCGCTGTCGAGTTCTGCCAGCAGCGCGGGATAGTCCGGCTGGTCGTGGAAGAGGTAGCGCGCGCCTGCCCGGCGTACCGCCTCTATCTCGCGCTCGATCCGCTCGGCGGCGATCGGGCGATAGGGGGTCTTCCCCCTGCTTCCGAGATCGGGCAGCGCCTCGATCGCGTCCGCCGCCGTCCCGAACCGCGCGAGCAACTGGCGATAGCTGACCGGCCCGATATTGGGCGAACGCAGCAGACGGATACGGGCGAACGCCTCGGCTTGCGAAAGGCTCACGGCTTGCCGCCGACCTTCGGTTCCTCGCCTTTTGCCAGGCGTGCGATGTTGGCGCGGTGGAGGTAGACGATGAGAAGCGCGATGGCCGCCATGACGGGGAAGAACTGCGGATAGCCGAACAGCGGTGCCGCCGCCGCCGCTGCGATCACGGCGCCCAGCCCCGCAAGCGAGGAGATGCGGAATATCGCCAGCAGGGACAACCAGACGAACGCGTAGGCAAGCCCCATCGGCCAGGCGAGCCCGAAGGCGACGCCGGCATTGGTGGCCACACCCTTCCCGCCCTTGAACCCGAGCCAGACCGGGAAGCAATGGCCCAGCACCGCCCCGCCTGCGGCAAACGCCTTGGCAATGTCGCCCGTATCGCCGCTCCAGATAAGCCCTGCGGCGAAGACCGGGGCGAACCCCTTGATAAGATCGAGGAGGAGGGTCCCTGCCGCCAGCCCCTTGTTCCCGGTGCGCAGCACGTTGGTCGCGCCGATATTGCCGCTGCCGATCTTGCGCACGTCGCCCAGCCCAGCCGCCTTCGTCAGCAGGAGGCCGAACGGGATCGAGCCGGCGAGATAGCCCAGCAGAGCTGCGAGAATGGGTTCCAAGGTTCCTCCGTTCGTGCCGAACTTGTCGAAGCGGCACAGTTCTTCTAGCGCGTCCTCGCTCTAAGTAAAAACGGCCCTTGGACAAGCTCGGGGCGAACGGATTTTTCGAAATTTGGACGAACGCTCCCCCATTCTCATCTTCGATTCAGGGGTCGGCGGCCTGACCATCCACGATGCCCTGCGCCGCGTCCTGCCCGATGCGCCGGTGATCTACGGGGCGGACCTTGCCGGCCTGCCTTACGGTGCGAAGTCCGAGGCAGAGATCGCCGCGCGGGTCGCAGGGCTGCTGGGGCGGATGGCGGAGCGATACCAGCCGCGCCTCGCCTGCATCGCCTGCAATACGGCCAGCACCATCGCGCTCGGCATGGTGCGCGACGTGCTGGAAATCCCGATCGTCGGCACCGTTCCGGCGATCAAGCCTGCCGCGGTGCAAAGCAAGACCGGCGTAATCGGGCTTATCGGCACGCAGGCGACCATCCGGCAACGCTATGTCGACGATCTCGAGGCGCGCTTTGCCGTGGGCAAGACGCTGCTGCGCGTCGCGGCGCCCGAC
>JBARZK010000010.1:0-4343 GCA_049649965.1 Erythrobacter sp. | reverse complement strand
CCTCGAGTCGCTCGCGGCCCAGTTCGACCGGGCGATAGACCGCGCGGCGCTGGCGAGCCGCGAGATCGGCGAGGGTCGCGGCGATGTCGGCGCGTACCGGAACCGCCATTTCGGCTGCCGCTGTCGGAGTGGGCGCGCGCCGGTCGGCGGCATGATCGGCGAGCGTCGTATCGGTTTCGTGGCCCACGGCAGAAATAACCGGAATGGAACATTCGGCGATGGCGCGGACGACTGATTCCTCATTGAAGCTCCACAAGTCCTCGATAGAACCGCCGCCGCGCGCAACGATCACCACGTCGGGCCGCGGGACCGGACCGCTCGGATCGAGCGCAGAGAACCCGCGCACCGCCCCAGCCACCTGTTCCGCCGCGCCCTGCCCCTGTACCAGCACGGGCCACACCACGACGTGGCTCGGGAAACGGTCGCTCAAACGGTGGAGGATGTCGCGAATAACCGATCCGGTTGGTGAGGTGACAACCCCGATGGTGCGCGGCAGGAATGGCAGCGCCCGTTTGCGAGCGGTGTCGAACAGTCCCTCTTCTGCCAGCCGCGCGCGCGTTTTTTCCAGCAGCGCCAGCAGCGCGCCCTCGCCCGCGAGTTCGAGGCTGTCGATCACCACCTGGTATTTGGAGCGCCCGGCATAGGTGGTCACCTTGCCGCTCGCGATCACCTCCAGCCCGTCTTCGGGCACGAAGCCCAGCCGCGCAGCGCTGGTGCGCCACATGACCCCGTCGATCACGGCCTTTTCGTCCTTGAGACAGCAATAAAGGTGGCCCGAGGCCGCGCGCTTCACCCCCGACAGCTCACCGCGTAGCCGCACATGGCCGAACCGGTCCTCCACCGTACGCTTCAGCGCGGCGGAAATCTCGCTGACGCTGAGCGGCTCCGCGTTGTCGCCGGGGCGTGCGCGCGCTACCAGCCCGGACGTGTCGGATGATGCCGTGTCGGATGAAGAAGGAGCGCGCGCCATGAATGTCCTTTTGCTGGGGTCGGGCGGGCGCGAACATGCGCTGGCATGGAAGCTGGCGCAATCCCCGTCGCTGACGAAGCTGTACGCGGCCCCCGGGAATCCCGGTCTCGCGCAGGAGGCCGAGCTGGTCGGTCTCGACGCGAGCGATCACGCGGCCGTGGCGCGGTTCTGCGAGCAGCACGACATCGCCCTCGTCGTCATCGGTCCGGAAGCGCCATTGGTGGCCGGGCTGGCGGACGATCTTCGCGCGGCAGGGATCGCGGTGTTCGGCCCTTCGCAGGCGGCAGCGCAACTGGAGGGCAGCAAGGGTTTTACCAAGGATCTGTGCGAGCGCGCGGGCATTCCCACCGCACGATACGTGCGCGCAAACACGATCGAGGAAGCGCGCGAGGCCCTGTCGAAGTTCGATCCCCCCTACGTGCTCAAGGCCGATGGACTTGCCGCGGGCAAGGGCGTGGTGATTGCCGACGGGATCGAGCAGGCCGAAATCGCGCTCGCCGAGATGTTCGACGGGCGCTTCGGCGATGCGGGCGCGCAATTGGTGATCGAGGAATTTCTCGAAGGCGAAGAGGCGAGCCTTTTCGCACTGACCGATGGCGAGACCATCCTCCCTTTCGGCACCGCGCAGGACCACAAGCGCGTGGGCGAAGGCGATACCGGGCCGAACACGGGCGGCATGGGCGCGTATTCGCCCGCTCCGGTGCTGACGGCAGACCTCCAGCGTCAGGTACTCGAGGATATAATCCGCCCCACGGTGGAGACGATGCGCGCCGAGGGCATGCCCTATTCGGGCGTGCTCTATGCCGGGCTGATGCTCACGGACACCGGCCCCAAGCTGATCGAGTACAATAGCCGTTTCGGCGATCCGGAATGCCAGGTCCTCATGATGCGCTTCGAAGGCGATCTGGCCGCGATCATGCTGGCCTGCGCAAGAGGCGAACTCGCGGGAAGGGATGCCCGGTTCGCAGGCGACACCGCGCTAACGGTGGTGCTGGCGGCGAAGGGCTATCCCGGAACGCCGGAAAAAGGCGGCGCGATCGACCTCGCCGATGCCGAAGCGAGCGGATCGAAGGTGTTTCACGCAGGCACCAGCGCACAAGGTGGCAGCCTCGTCGCCAGCGGCGGACGGGTGCTCAACGTGACGGCACGCGGGCGATCGGTCGGCGAGGCGCAGCGTCTTGCCTACGAAGCGGTCGACCGGATCGACTTCCCGACCGGCTTCTGCCGCCGCGACATCGGCTGGCGGGAAGTGGAGCGCGAAAAGACGCGCGATTGATCCCGATCAAGGCGGGACACCCGCGCCTGTGGTTCAAGGTGCGCATGATCCACCTTCGCCTCGCCGTCGTGCCCTTCGCCGCCCTCGCGCTCGCCGCCTGCCAGACGACGCAGACCGCGCAAGCCACGGCCCCCGATCCGCCCGCTTTCGTCGAGGCGGCGTGCGGAGGATGCAACGGGGTCGAGCCACCTCTGCTTTCCCCCAACCCGAACGCCCCGACCTTCGCTTCGGTGGCCAATCGGCCGGGCGTGACCAAGGCCACAGTCCGCGCCTGGCTGGTGAACGCGCACAATTATCCCGAAGTGATGGATTTCGATCTCGAGCGGGATCGGGTCGAACAGGTAACAGACTACATGCTCACCCTGCGCCGCGACGATTACCGGCCGATTCCCTGAACTTTCCTACAGCGCCGCCCTTGCGCTAGCGGCGAGACCGCTCTTTCGCATCGTCGCTCGCCTTCGCCTAACGCAAAACGGGTTGGACAAGTGTCAGGCTGCGCCTTTTCGGCTAAGGGTTTGTATCGGCTTGAAAAACAGGCGGCGAACCAGCCTGACACCGTGTCAGATCTGTCAGGCTGGGGCGCGGTTCAGCCGAGTTTTGCGTTCATTAGCGCCGGCATGTCGGCTTCGGGGCGCGGGCCGTAATGCACGATCACTTCCGATGCCGCGATCGCGCCGCGCTTCAGGCAGCGTTCGAGCGGTTCGCCCTTCGCATACCCGGCAAGGAAGCCGGCGGCGAACTGGTCGCCCGCCCCGGTCGTGTCGATCACCTTGTCCACCGGTTCGGCGGCAACCTGCGCACGCTCGCCATCGGCGCTGGCCACTGCGCCTTTCGCGCTGCGGGTCGCGACCAGCACCGGCACCTTGTTCTCGATCGAGGCGAAACCTTCCTCGAAGTCGTCCTTGCCGGTCAGCGTCGCCAGCTCGCTTTCGTTGACGAACAGGATGTCGATCAGTCCGGCATCGATCATGTCGCGGAAATCGTCGCCATGCCGCTCGATCACGAAGCTTTCGCTGGCGGTGAAGGCGACCTTGCGCCCCGCTTCGCGCGCGACCTCGATGGCCCGACGCATGGCGCTGCGCGGCTCTTCGGGATCCCACAGATAACCTTCGAGATAGAGGATCGCGCCGCTGGCAATAAGCTCCTCGTCGAGTGCGCTGGCGGGCAGGTACTGCCCTGCGCCCAGGAACGTGTTCATCGTGCGCTCGCCATCGGGGGTGACGAAGATCAGCACCCGGCCCGTGGCGGGTTCGCCCTCGCGCGCCTCGGTGTCGAAATCGATGCCGGTCGCGCGCATGTCGTGGCGGAACACCTTGCCCAGCTGGTCGTCCGACACCTGCCCGATGAAGGCGCATTGCAGGCCGAGCGTGGAAATGCCCGCCAGCGTGTTCGCCGCCGATCCACCCGAAACCTCGCGCGCGGGCGGCATGGCGGCATAGAGTTCGTCGGCGCGCGCTTCGTCCACCAGCGTCATCCCGCCGCGATTGAGGTCGAGTTCCTCGATGAGGTCCTCCTCGCACGAGGCGATAACGTCGACCACGGCATTGCCGATGGCGATGACGTCGTAGCGGGGTTCGGATCGGGTATCGGGCAAGGTGCAGGTCCTGTCGGTTCGGGATCGATGGTCGCGCCGCGCCTAGCCTGCCGCCGGGCCGGGGCCAAGCCCCTGTGCGTGCATGGCCGCTCGGCAATTGACTTGCACCGTCGCGGGCAGCATTCCGCGCTTCGAGAACATGAGCGCGGTCATCGCATCCCTTGCCAAGGCCATCGGCCAACTTTCCGATCGCGCGATCTGGCGGGTCGTGCTCAAATCGGTCGCGATAACCCTCGCCGCCTTCGTGCTGTTCGGCGCGCTGCTGTGGTGGGGGGTGGACCGCGCGATCGACTGGGGCCTCGCCGCGTTCCTGCCCGACGGCGCGAGGGGCGCCGCGGCTGGGGCGCTGGCGGTGGTGCTCTGGCTGGTGTCGTTCTGGCTGCTGTTTCGCGTCGTCGCGCTCGCGGTGCTGCAGTTCTTCGCCGACGAGATCGTCGCCGCGGTCGAAGCGCGCCATTACCCCGACGCCGCGGCAAGAGAGCGCCCGTTGTCGCTGCGCCGCG
>JBARZK010000009.1:0-11897 GCA_049649965.1 Erythrobacter sp. | reverse complement strand
GATCGGACAGGCTCTTGAAGCCGAAATTGCGCACGTCGAAGCTGGAGCGATTGCCCGCGATCTGTCCGACCTGCTGCAGCTTGGCGAAGCCCTTGTCGTCGCGCTTCGCCTCGGAATAGGCGGCGGTGATCAGTTCCATCAGGTCCTCGTCGACCGTGCCCCCGCTCTCGACCTTTGCCGACTTGCGGCCTCCGGGACGGTCGGCGGCATAGTTCGCGATCAGCTGCTTGATGTCTCTGAAGCGGGTGCAGACCGACTTGAACGCCTGCGGTGTCTTCGCCTCGCCGAAGCCGTAAACGACGATGCCATCCTGCCGTAGCCGGGTGACGAGGGGCGTGAAATCGCTGTCGGAGGTCATGATGCCGAACCCGTCGACCTTGCCCTGATAGAGCAGGTCGATCGCATCGATCGTCATCGCCATGTCGGTGGCGTTCTTGCCCTTAGAAACGTCGAACTGCTGCTGCGGGCGAATGCCGAACTTGTTGGTGATCTTGTCCCAGCGCGCAAGATTGTCCTTCGCGAAATTGCCGTAGGCGCGGCGGATATTGACCTGCCCCAGCTCGGCCATGACGGTCAGGACAGGATCGATCCCCTCCGGCGTCGTGTTGTCGGCATCGATGAGAAGGGCGATATTGCTGAGTTCGGTTTCCGTCATCGGCGCCCTATGAAGCCTGTCCAACGCACGGGCAAGTCAATCCACCAGTTCGAAACCGCCGCTATCCTCGTCGAGCGCGTAGAGCCTTCCCTCGGCGATCGAGAAGTGCGTGCCGCGAAGTTTGAGCTGACCCTCGGCCTCCTTTTGCGCGATCCACGGAAAAGTGCGCAGGTTCGCGAGCGATTGGCGCACGGCGGCGAATTCCATCGCCAGTTCGGCCAGCTTGCCCTGCGTCCCGTGCGCCTCGACCACCGGGCCCCGCGCCTCGTCCAGCAGCGAAATCCATTGCGCGACGAAGCCGCCGCTGCCCGGATCGGCACCCGCCAGGCTTTTGTCGAGCGCGGCCTTGCACCCGCCGCACCGGCCATGACCCATGACGACCACCTGCGCGACCTCGAGCACCTGGACGGCGAATTCGACCGCGGCCGATACGCCGTGCTGTCCCGGCGTTGTCTCGTGCGGAGGAACCAGCGCAGCGACGTTGCGCACCACGAAGATCTCGCCCGGATCGACGTCGAAGATTTGAGCGGGATCGACGCGGCTGTCGCTACATCCGATGATCATCAGCTTGGGATGCTGCCCCTCGGCTATCGTCTTGTCGAAGCGCTCGCGCTGGCGGGGATAGGTGTTGCTGCGAAAGCGGCGATAGCCCTTCAACAATGCGGCAAATTCCGGCACGCGCGCACAATCCCTTACTACGGCAGCGGATGGAATGCGCTGCGATTGACCCGGGACGCTGTAAGCACGCCGAGGCGGTCCGGGGCAAGAGGGCTTGCGCGTCATCGGCCCCTTCGCCGCTTGCGGGCGGGGCTTGCGAACCTTAAGTGGCAGGCCATGAACGATCTCGCCAATTCGCCCCGGCCTCAGGATGAAACACCGCGCCCGCCGCGCCAGCGGAAGCCGGACTGGATTCGGGTGCGCGCGCCGGTCAGCAAGGAATATCACGAAACGCGCAAGCTGATGCGCGATCTCAGCCTGAATACGGTGTGCGAAGAGGCGGCCTGCCCGAACATCGGCGAATGCTGGAGCAAGAAGCACGCCACCGTCATGATCCTGGGCGATGTCTGCACGCGGGCCTGCGCGTTCTGCAACGTCAAGACCGGCATGCCGCGCATGGTCGATCCGATGGAGCCGCAGAACACGGCGGTCGCCGCTGCGGAAATGGGCCTGAAGCACATCGTCATCACCAGCGTCGACCGCGACGACCTGCCCGATGGCGGTGCCTCGCAATTCGTGAAGGTGATCGAGGCGCTGCGCCGCGAGACCCCGGATACTACCATCGAGATCCTCACGCCCGATTTCCGCGGCAAGATGCGCCCCGCGATCGAGGCGATCTGCGAAGCGGGGCCCGACGTTTTCAACCACAACCTCGAAACCGTACCGCGCCTCTATCCGACCATCCGGCCCGGTGCGCGCTATTACGCCTCGCTGCGCCTGCTCGAAGAAGTTAAGGCGCACGATCCGCTGATCTTCACCAAGTCCGGCATCATGATGGGCCTTGGCGAGCAGCGGCTCGAAGTGCACCAGGTGATGGACGACATGCGCAGCGCCGAGGTCGATTTCATCACCATGGGCCAGTATCTCCAGCCGACGCCCAAACATGCAAAGGTCGAGGAATTCGTCACGCCCCAGGCGTTCGACGCCTTCGGCTCGATCGCGCGGGCGAAAGGCTTCCTGCAGGTCGCCGCCAGCCCGCTGACGCGCTCCAGCTATCACGCCGGCGACGATTTCGCGGTTATGAAGGCTGCGCGCGAGGAAAAACTGGCGAAGTCGGCGGCGCGCGCGAATGCGAGGACGGGGGAGGGCGCCTGATGGTCGGCATCCGCGAGACCCGCCGGCTTCCCTACAGCGCGGAACAGATGTTCGACCTTGTCGCCGATGTCGGGCGGTACGACGAGTTCCTGCCCTGGGTGATCGCGGTTCGGGTGAAGTCGGAAACCGAGACCGAAATGGTCGCGGACATGATCGTCGGGTTCAAGGCGATCCGTGAGCGCTTCACCTCGCGCGTGACGAAGGATCGGCCCAACGAGATCGCGGTCCACTATGTCGATGGCCCGCTATCGGACCTCGACAACGTGTGGACCTTCCACGCGATCGACGACAATGCGTGCGAAATCGATTTCAAGGTCGATTTCCAGTTCAAGAACCGCGTCTTCCAGGCGATTGCCGGGCAGTATTTCGATCGCGCCTTCCGCAAGATGGTCGCCGCTTTCGAGCAGCGCGCCCACGAGCTTTACGGCAACAACAACTCGAGCGCGCAGACCGTCGCCTGACGGCGTATGGAAGCACGCCCGTCCGGGCCGGTGCCTCCTTCGAAATGCCGCATTTCGCCTTCCGGTTCGCCTTGCGCTGCGCGTACGGCGCGCGCGAACACGACCGTTCCCACCGGCTTGAGCTCGGTTCCGCCGCCCGGCCCGGCGACGCCGCTGATCGCTACCGCGACGTCGGCGTTCGAGCGATCGAGCGCTCCTTGCGCCATGGCCCAGACGCACGCGATCGACACCGCACCGAAGGTTTCGATGATGTCTTGCGCAACGCCCAGGCTCTCCATCTTGGCCTCGTTCGAATAGGTGACGAAACCTCGGTCCAGGACCGCCGATGATCCGGCGATCTCGGTCAGCGCCCCTGCCACCAGCCCGCCCGTGCAGCTTTCGGCGGTGACGACCTTGCGCCCCGCCTCGATATTCTGCCTCACGACTCGCTCGGCGAGGTCGGCGATCTGGTCTTCGAGAAGGTAAGCGGTCATCGTCCGCGATTCTGCGGGTCATGAGCCTTCAGGTCAAGGAGAGGATGTGCGGTCCGCTCGCGATGCGTCTCGAGCGTCACGCGATCGATGCCAGCGCGATCACGGCCTGCGCGGCGATGCCTTCGCCGCGGCCGGTGAAGCCGAGGCGCTCCGTCGTGGTCGCCTTGATGCTGACCGCGTTCTCCTGAACGTCTGCGAGGCGCGCGACCTCGTGGCGCATGGCGGAACGGTGCGGTCCGATTTTCGGCGCTTCGCAAATGATCGTCAGATCGATGTTCGACACGACATAGCCCGCTTCGCCCGCGAGCTTCACCGCGTGTTCCAGGAATCGGCCAGAGCGCGCACCTGCCCATTGCGGGTCGCTGGGCGGAAAGTGGGTTCCGATATCGCCCGCACCGATCGCGCCGAGTATGGCGTCCGTGATCGCATGAAGCGCGACGTCGGCGTCGGAATGGCCGGAAAGCCCGTATTCGTGGTCGATCTTGATCCCGCAGAGCCACAATTCCTGCCCGCGCTCCAGCCGGTGGACGTCGAAACCCTGCCCGATGCGCATCGGTGGCACTCCTGTCGCAATATCCTCAAAATCGGACGCGAACGTAATTTTCTTCATACGCTCGTCGCCTTCGACCAGTGCGACGGTACGATCGGCGCGTTGCAAAACCTGCGCATCGTCGCCAGCATCAGCCTCGCCCGGCCATTCGCGATGGGCCGCGAGAATGGCGTCGTAGCGGAACGCCTGCGGGGTCTGCACGCGCCGCAGCTTTTCGCGGTCCGCCGCCTTTGCCATCGTGTCGTCTACGCTCGCCACCGCAAGGCTGTCGACCACCGGCAGGACGGGTATGGCACCGGGATGATCGCCCAGCGCAGACAGGAGCCGTTCGATAACCGACGACGGCAGCTCCGGGCGAGCGGCATCGTGGATAAGTACCTTTTCTGGAGACGCCGTTTCGATCGCTTCGAGCCCTGCGCGCACGGACGCTTGACGGGTGGCTCCCCCCTCGACGAACCGGCAGCGGTCCAGTCCCTCGAGCGCGTTCCGGGCATGCTCCTCCGCCCCCGGTGCGACGACGATGATCAGTGGTTCGGAGCCCGCATCGACCAGCGTTTCGACCGAATGGCGCAAGACCGGCTTGCCGCGCCAGTCGCGAAACTGCTTGGGCGCGTCGCCTCCTGCGCGAAGGCCTTTTCCGGCAGCGACCACGATCGCGGCGAAAGGAGGAAGCGAGGCGGGATCCGGCATGGGAAGCCGCGCTTAGGGTCTGGACGGGTTTTCCGCAATCCACTATGACTTGCCCAACTTTTAGGCATTTTCCCGCATGACCGCATTTCCTTCTCCCCCGGCGCTGAAGCCGATCGCGATCGGCCCCGTGTCGATTGCCGAACCCGTGCTGCTCGCGCCCATGACCGGCGTGACCGACATGCCGTTCCGCACGCTCGTGCGGCGTTACGGATCGGGTCTCAACGTGACCGAGATGGTCGCGAGCGAGGCTGCGATCCGCGAAACGCGGCAATCGATCCAGAAAACCGCGTGGCACGCGACCGAGGACCCCGTGTCGATGCAGCTGGTTGGATGCGATCCCGCCAGCATGGCGGAAGCGGCGAAGCTGCAGGAAGGCAATGGCGCCGCCATCATCGACATCAATTTCGGCTGCCCGGTTCGCAAGGTCGTGGGCCAGTATGCCGGTTCCGCGTTGATGCGGGAGGTGCCGCTGGCGACGAAGCTGATGCAGGCGACGGTCGAGGCCGTCGACGTGCCCGTCACCGTGAAGATGCGCATGGGCTGGGACCATGCGAGCCTCAACGCGCCCGAACTTGCGCGCATTGCCGAAGATCTCGGCGTTAAGATGGTGACCGTCCACGGCCGGACCCGCAACCAGATGTACAAGGGGGAGGCCGACTGGTCTTTCGTACGCAAGGTGAAGGACGCGGTGTCGATCCCGGTCATCGTGAACGGCGACATCTGCACTATTGCCGATGCCGCGAAGGCGCTCGATCAATCGGGCGCGGACGGGCTGATGATAGGGCGGGGCGCCTATGGAAAGCCGTGGCTGCTGGGACAGGTGATGCACTGGCTGCGCACCGGGGTCTCGCTGTCGTCGCCGAGCTTCGATGAGCAGTACGAGGTGCTGGTGGAGCACTATCACGCCATGCTCGACCATTACGGGCCGAAGGTCGGGGTGAAGATCGCCCGCAAGCACTTGGGGTGGTACACCAAGGGGATGCACGGTTCGGCCGAATTCCGGCACAGCGCCAATACGATCGAGGACCCCCGCGAGGTGTTGGACCGGATCGAACAATTCTACGAGCCGTTTCGCGGTCGCCGCGCGCCCGAAGCCATCCGGGCGCAAGCGGCCTGACCATGGGTATCGAAGCGCGCGCACCCTCCGATCTCGCCGGCTTCGATCCGTCCCGCCCCGATGCGGAAGCGCAGCTTTCCGCGCTGGTGCTCGCGGTCCTGCTGGTCGATCGCAGCGGGCACGTGGCGCAGGCCAACCAGGCGGCGGAAGCGTTGCTGCAATGCGGCGCCGCGCGCCTTGCGGGCAAGGCCCTGACCGACATGATCGAGCAGCGCGATCCCCGCGTCGAGGCGCGTCTTGCCGACCCGGACGCGGCACTGGTCGCGCGTGAGATCGCCATCGGTCTTGGCGGGTTGTCGGTGACCGTCGACATGACGGTATCGCCCGTCGCCTCGCACCCGGGCTGGCGCGTCGTGACCCTGTGCGAAGCGCCCGAGCACGAGATCGGCTCCGACGACGGGATCGCCGCACTGGCGGCACCCTCGATCCTTGCGCACGAGATCAAGAACCCGCTGGCCGCCATTCGGGGTGCGGGCCAGCTCGTCGCGCGCAAGCTGCCGATCAAGGACAAGCAACTTGGGCGCATGGTCGTAGACGAAGCCGATCGCATCGCACGTCTCGTGGACCGTATGCAGCAACTCGGCAGCGCCTCTCGCGACGAGGTTTCGCCCTGCAACCCGCATCTTGCTATCCGCTCCGCGATTGCCACGGTCGAGACCGCGCGGCGCGGTGGCAAGCCGATCGAGGAGGAATTCGATCCCTCGCTCCCACCCGCGCTCGCCAATCGGCATACGCTGGAGCAGGTGCTGATAAACCTCCTCACCAACGCGCTCGACGCGGTCGCCAAGTTGCCGGACGGGCGCGTCGCGATCCGCACCCGCTTCGTCAGCGGACGCGCGCTGAGTGCAATGCGGTTCGGAAGGGCGGTGAAGCTGCCGCTCGAAATCGCTGTCATCGACAACGGGCCGGGGATCGCCGGGGACATGGGCGATCGTATCTTCGAGCCCTTCGTCTCGTCCAAACCTTCGGGGCAGGGGCTTGGCCTTGCGCTGGTGCGCAAGCTGGTGCGCGATATGGATGGCAGTGTCAGTTACGAACGCGACGAACGCCGCGGCCTGACCCAGTTCAGCGTCCGTCTGCCCCTCGCAAAGTCCGGTTAGGTCACTTTCAGTACATGTCTGGCTCCATCCTTCTCGTCGAAGACGACACCGCTATCGCCACGGTCATTATCGCCGCGCTGGATGACGAGGGCTTCTCGGTAGATCACTGCGAAAGCCTCGCTCAGCGCGACGCACGGCTCGATGCGCGCTCCTACGATGTCATGCTGACCGATATCATGCTGGGTGACGGCGATGGGCTTTCGAGCCTGACGCAAGCTCGCGACCTTGCGCCTGACATGCCGGTCATCGTCCTGTCAGCGCAGAACACGCTCGATACCGCCATCCGCGCGAGCGAGAGCGTCGCGTTCGAGTATTTTCCCAAGCCCTTCGACCTCGATGAACTGGTGCGCGCCGTGCGCCAGGCGGTCGGAACGCGCGAGAATACGACGCCGGAAGAGCCGCAGGGATTCGACACCTCCATGCCCCTGATTGGCCGGAGCGCCGCGATGCAGGGTGTCTACCGGATGATCACCCGCGTGCTTCACAACGATCTCACCGTCCTTGTCACGGGCGAGAGCGGCACCGGAAAAGAGCTGGTTGCAGAGGCGATCCATCAGCTGGGCGACCGGCGCACCGGGCCCTTCGTCGCGGTCAACAGCGCCGCGATCCCTTCCGACCTCATCGAAAGCGAGCTTTTCGGGCACGAACAGGGCGCGTTCACCGGTGCAGTCGCGCAGGCCATCGGCAAGTTCGAGCAGGCCAATGGGGGGACGCTGTTCCTCGACGAGATCGGCGACATGCCGCCCGAGGCACAGACCCGCCTCCTGCGCACGCTGCAATCGGGCAATATCCGCCGGGTCGGCGGGCGGCGCGACATCTCCGTCGACGTGCGTATCATTGCCGCGACCAATCGCGACCTCGCCCCCATGATCGCGGCGGGTCGGTTTCGCGAGGACCTGTTCTACCGTCTGAACGTGGTGCCGATCGAACTCCCGCCCCTGCGCGAGCGGCGCGAGGATATCGGCTCGCTGGCCCGACACTTCCTTGTCGAGGCGGCGGAGGACGGACTGCCCCGGCATACGTTGGCCGAAGACGGGCTCGAGGCGCTGGAGCGGCGCAACTGGCGCGGCAATGTCCGCGAACTTCGCAATGTCGTGTTCCGCCTCGCCCTGATGGCGCGCGAGGAAACGATCGACGCGGCCTGCGTGCGCGATGTGGTCGGCGAGGAAGAGCGGCGGATGAGCGGCGGAGGCGGGGACGACGCCTTTCAGGATGCCCTCGAGCAATGGCTTTCAATCCACGATCCGGTCGCCGGAACGCTTTACCCCGAAGCGATTGCCGCATTCGAGAAGCCCCTGCTCGAACACGCTCTCGCGCAGACTGCGGGCAACCAGTTGCGCGCTGCCAAGCTGCTCGGGATCAATCGAAACACCTTGCGCAAGCGTATCGGGGAACTCGGGATCGAGCCTCATCGCTTCGCAAGGGCGGACTGACCGCATTGTTGCGCATAAGTCGCACTTTTTGCTTGCAAACAGGCAACACCGGCGATGTATGCCTGCAACGATGGAAGGCGCGGTAGCAGACACGATGCCCGGGCGCGCGGATACCGCCGATACGCAGGTGACCGACCGCGCTTTCGAGCCGCAGGCTGGCGGTACGGGGGAACGGTCGCGCAATGCTCCGCGCTGGTGGCGTCGCTCGGTGGTGGCGTCGCGCCGTGCCAACATCTTCCGCTGGCTCGAGGTCCTGTCGCTGGCGGCGCTCGTCGTTGCGATCGTCGCGAACTATTTTGCCTATTCCGGTCAGCCGGAGGATGCGGGTGCCTTGCCCGCTCTCCGGGTATCGCTCCTGCTGGTCGCGATCCTCGTGCCGGCGATGGCGCTGATCGTTCTCATCGGCCGACGGCTCGCGCTGCGCCGCGCGGCAGGCAGCACGGCGCGGCTGCACGTGCGCCTGGTGTTCTTTTTCTCCATCGTCGCGGCCGTTCCCACGCTACTGGTCTCGGGTTTTGCGGCGTTCCTGTTCCAGACGGGTGTCGGCTTCTGGTTCTCGGACGAGGCGCGAGGGTTGATGGACAATGCCAACGAACTCGCGCGCAGCTATTACAATGCGAACCAGCGCGACGTTGAGCAGAACACGGTCGCGATGGCCGTGGACATGCGCGAGATCCTGCAACGCGTTCCCATTACCGACCCCGACTTTCCCGAATTCTATGCCTATCAGGCGCGCGGGCGCGAGATATCGGAAAGCGCCGTGCTGCAGCGTCTCGAAGATGGCAGCCTGCGGACTGCGGCGATCATGGATCTTCGCGAGGACAACCGCCCGCTTGCCTTCAGCGCAGCCGCGCTCGATCGCCTCGACGCCGGCGAGCTGGTCGTGGTCGAGGGCGGCACCGAACGCATCGCGGCGGTCGCGCCGATCGACCGGGGAGCGGGCATTTTTCTATACAATGCCCGCACGACCGAAGCGCTGATGTTCAATTCCTGGGAAAGCGCCCAGGCGATCTCCACGACCTACGACACGCTGACCGGCGAGGCGCGGACCTTGCAGCTTCGGTTCAACGCGGCGCTCGTCGCGATCAGCCTGCTCCTTCTTGGTCTCGCGGTGTGGTTCGCGCTGCGTTTCGCGGATCGACAGGTCGAGCCGCTGACCGAGCTTGTCGGTGCGGCGCGCAAGGTGGGGCAGGGCAATTTCTCGCTGCGGGTCGCGGGCCGGACCGGGGCGGATGAGATCGGGATGCTCAACCGCGCCTTCAACCGGATGACCGCGCAGATCGAGAAACAGACCGATGCCCTTGTCAGCGCCAACCGCCAGATCGACGATCGCCGCGCCTTCACCGAAGCGGTTCTGGAATCGGTCACCGCGGGTGTCGTTTCCGTGGGTGAGGACGGGCGCGTCCTGCTAATGAACGGTTCGGCGCAGGCGCTGCTTTCGGACGAGAGCGAGCGCGGAGAGGCGGCGCGGGTGGATCTCTCGGGCCAGTCGATCGAAGACCTCTCGCCGGAAATCTGGAAGATGCTGCGCGAGGGGAAGAACCGTGCGATCGTCTCGCAGGCGAAGGGGACCGAGCTGCTGACTCTGGCCGTGAAGGTCGCGCCGGGCACAAACGGCCATGTCGTCACTTTCGAGGACATCACCCGCCAGCTGATCGACCAGAGGCAGGCCGCGTGGTCGGACGTTGCGCGGCGCATCGCGCACGAGATCAAGAACCCGCTCACCCCGATCCAGCTTGCGACCGAACGGCTGAAGCGCCGCTATCGCAAGCAGGTGAGCGAAGGCGAGGATGCCGAACTCTTCGACGAGCTGACCAGCACGATCGTGCGCCAGGTGGGCGATCTGCGCAAGATGGTGGACGAGTTCTCGTCCTTCGCGCGGCTGCCAAAGCCGACCTTCCGCAGCGAAGATACGCTCGATCTCGTCCGGCAATCGGTATTCCTGCAAGAGGTCGCGCATCCCCAGATCGCCTTTTCCGTCACTTCGGAGCCATTGTCGGAGCGGGCGATCCGCTGCGATCGCCACCAGTTCGGGCAGGCCATGACCAACGTCCTCAAAAACGCTGTCGAGGCGGTCGAGGCGCAGCGGGCGCGCGCCGCGGAGTCCTATCGCGGCGCGATCAAGGTCACGTTGCGCGACGACGGCCCGCTCGTAGCCATAATGGTCGAGGACAATGGTATCGGTCTTCCCACCGATCGCGACCGTATCGTCGAACCCTATGTGACGACGCGGGAGAAGGGGACCGGGCTAGGCCTCGCCATCGTGAACAAGATCGTCGACGAACATGGCGGCGACATGAGTTTCGCGACCGATGCCAGCGGAGGTACCCGCGTCACCCTGCGCTTTGCGCGCACACCCGAACCGGCGGTGGAGGACAACGAGTGACGATCCCGCTCCGCACATCGAAATCACTGATCAGACACTTTATGCTGGAGGCGCGCAATGGCGCTTGAAATCCTGGTAGTCGACGATGAGCGCGACATTCGCGAACTGGTTGCCGGTGTCCTTGGCGACGAGGGCTACGAATGCCGCACTGCCGGCGATTCCACCAGCGCCCTTGAAGCCATCGACGAGCGACGACCCAGCCTCGTCCTGCTCGACGTGTGGTTGCACGGCAGCGACATGGACGGGCTGGAAACCCTCGATGCGATCAAGGCACGCGAACCCGACCTGCCGGTCATCATCTTCTCGGGTCACGGCAATATCGACACTGCCGTCTCGGCCGTGTCGCGCGGGGCGATGGACTTCATCGAGAAACCGTTCGAGGCTGAGCGCCTTCTCTTACTCGTCGAGCGCGCAACGGAAACGGAGCGGCTGCGCCGGGAAAACACGCAATTGCGCGATTCGACGTGGAGCAGCGTCGATTTCACCGGGAATTCCTCGGCGATCAACACCGTCCGCGCCACGTTGAAACGGGTGGCGAACACGGGCAGCCGGGTACTCATTTCCGGCCCCGCGGGTGCGGGCAAGGAAGTGGCCGCGCGCATGCTCCATGCCTGGAGTAACCGGTCGGAAAGCGCCTTCGTCCTCGTCAATTCGGCGCGGATCACGCCGGAACGCTTCGAACAGGAGCTTTTCGGCGAGGAGAACGATGGCAAGCAGGTGCGTCCCGGCCTCCTCGAAATGGCCGATGGCGGCACGCTCTATCTCGACGAGATAGCCGACATGCCGCTTTCGACGCAGGCACGGATCCTGCGCGTCCTGACCGATCAGAGCTTCGTGCGCGTAGGCGGCTCGCGGCAGATCGGCGTCGACGTGCGGGTCGTCTCTTCGACCACCCGCGACCTGACGACCGAGATGGAGGAGAAGCGCTTTCGCGAAGACCTGTTCTACCGGCTCAACGTCGTCCCGGTTGCGATCCCTTCGCTGTCCGAGCGGCGCGACGACATCCCGGCGCTCGCCGAACATTTCTTCACTCGCTATTCGACCGACCAGGGCATCCCTCCGCCGGAGGTCTCCGAAGAGGCGATGGCCGCACTGCAGGCCTATGACTGGCCGGGAAACGTGCGACAGCTGAGAAACGTGGTCGAGCGGACGATCATCATGGCGCCGCGCGACCGGCTAACGGTGGTCGAGCCCGACATGCTGCCGACGGAGATCACGGG
>JBARZK010000008.1:0-22484 GCA_049649965.1 Erythrobacter sp. | reverse complement strand
CCGCGTGATGACCCGCGGCGCAATCGGCACCCCCGCACGCTCGTCCACCGGGCCTTGCGGCCGGGGCGTCGGCGTAGGATCGCCTTCGGGAAGGGTGAACGTGCCGGGCGAGCTTTGGCGATCCTGCGCGAACGCGGCGCCGTGCGCCGACATCCCAAGGACCAGGGCCGATGCCGTCACGGGTCCTGCCAGTAAGACGCGGCGCAGTCTTGGAAATCTCGAGATTAGGGGCATGGCGGGGGTCATTCAGCGATCGAAGGGTAGCTATCCTGGTCTTGCGGGCTGCGAAAGGCCTCGCTTCCTATCACAAGTTCGCCTGCGACCTTCCATAGATATACCGGCGCCGCCGTCCAGTATGCAGGTTGCAAGGCGCAAGCATTCGCGGCAGTGACGCGGCATGGATACCACACACCAGAAGGCGGGCGAAGGGGCCGCCGCCGGACGCGAAGGCGATGGCCGACACCAGCCCGAATTTCTCGGCAAGAATACCCCGCTGCCGCGTTCGCCGGAGGAGGCGCAGCTCGACTACGTGCCAAATCCTCGCGCCGGGGCAACGTATCTCGTACGGTTCGCCGCGCCAGAGTTCACCTCGCTATGCCCTGTGACGGGCCAGCCGGATTTCGCGCATCTGGTGATCGATTACGCTCCGGAACGCACCATCGTGGAGTCGAAGAGCCTGAAGCTGTTCCTCGGCAGTTTTCGCAATCACAATGGCTTTCACGAGGACGTGACCGTCGGCATCGGGCAGCGACTGTTCGCGGAGATGGGTGCGAAATGGTTGCGCATCGGCGGATACTGGTATCCGCGCGGCGGTATTCCGATAGATGTGTTCTGGCAGTCAGGCGCGCCGCCCGCCGATCTTTGGGTCCCCGAACAAGGCGTCCAGAGCTATCGCGGTCGCGGTTAATTCTTTGTTAGTGATGCAAAAGAGTCACATTTGCGGACTTTTTTGGAGCTAAACGCTTCCGGATCGGATCATTACACAGTCTCCGACCTTTTCTTTCCATCATCATACTGTATCCCTACGCGCTACTAACTGGATCAATGCGCGGTGAAGCCTTTTGACTGGTGACCCCGCGCCAAAACTAAAAACGTGTTTTTGCCACCATCAGAGAGGCTTTCGATGACTATTTCCGCTTCGACCAAAATTCGCGCCATTGGCGGCGCTTCGGTACTCGCGCTGACAGCCGGGATCGCCGCGCCCGTATTTGCGCAGGATCGCGAACCGGCTCCCGCGCCGACCGCGCCCGCAGTGCCCGACAACACCGAAGAGTGCACGTTCGAAGACGGTCTCGTCACCTGCGTCCCGGGTGTCGACCCCGACGGCATTTTCGTCGAAGGTCCGACCGACAGCAACGATGACGACAGCGACGGCGACGACAGCGACACCGACGAAGACGGCTTCGGCGGCGACGTCGTGCTCGACATCCAGGATGGCGCCTACCTTCAGGGGCCAGCCACACTGCTGGCCGATGTGGACGGCACGGTCGCCGGCGCCATCGTCACCGACGATAGCGATACGGCGCTGGTCCTGTTCGACGGTTCGAATGTCGAAATTACCTCGACCGGCTACATCCAGACTTCGGGCGACGGTTCGGCCGGCGTCGAGATCGGCAACAACGCCAACCTCGTGAACGGTGGCACAATCTACACCACCGGCGACAACGGTTCCGGCGCAGTGGTCCTCGGCGACGGCACGACCTTCACGAATAGCGGTCTGGTCCGTACCGATGGTGAAGACGCGTTCGGCGTGATCGGCGGCGACGATATCGAAGTGGTCAATACCGTTGACGGTTCGATCGTGACGACCGGCGATTTCAGCCTCGGTGTTGCTCTTGGCGATAACGGGCGACTCCAGAACGACGGCGAAATCGAGACTTTCGGTGGAGAAGCCATTGCTGTCGTCATGGGCGACGATGCGGAAATCATCACCAATCTCAGCATTCGTACCGCAGGCGACAACGCATTCGGCATCAGCACCGGCAGCAGCGCCAATATCGCCAATTCCGGTCTGATCTCGACGACCGGCGCAGGGGCGATTGCCATCGTGACGGGCGAAGAGGCCCTGATCGATTCCAACGGAACGATCGAGACCAGCGGCGACGACGCGTTCGGCGTTCTTGCCAGTGATGGTGCCCTCATCAACTTCGACGAAGACAATACCGTCACCACCACCGGTGATTTCGCCGGCGGCGTCGTCGTTGACGGCGGCGGCGAGATCAACAATGGCGGCCTCATCTCGACCGCTGGCGAGGGCGCGGTTGGGGTCTTCATCAACGGCGACGAATCCACCTTCGAAAACCGGATCGGCGCGCTCGTGACGACCACCGGCGACGATGCTTCCGCGGTCGTCCTGATCGGCGATTCGTCCTACGTCCAGAACGACGGCGCGATCGCGACGACGGGCGCCAACTCGATCGGTGTCGAGATCGGCACCAACGGCCTTGTCGTCACGAACGACAGCATCACCACCGAAGGTGACGGCGCGGTCGGCATTTTCGCCGCCAACGCTTCCAACATCTTCAATTCCGGCATCATCACCACGGCCGGTGCGAACGCCTTCGGCATCGCCGCGGGCGACGGCGCGATCGTCGAGACCGACGACGCCATCACCACCACGGGCGACGGTGCGACCGGCATCGTGCTTGGCGAAGGATCGCAGATCCGCCTCGAAGGCGGAAGCGTTCTCAGCACCTCGGGCGCCGACGCTTCTGGCGTCGCCATCGTCGGCGATGTGGAGCTCTTCCAGAACTTCGGTTCGATCACCGCGACGGGTGAAGGCTCCAACGGGGTCGACCTCGGCGGCGCTGGCGTAATCTCAAACTTCGCCGGCGGCAGCATCAGCGGCGAAGTGGGCATCGACGGCTCGTCGGAAGACGATGACAGCCAGGAAATTCGCAACTTCGGCAGCATCACCGGTACGGGCGGCAACGCCGTCCTGTTTGGTGGCGGCGACGACGAGTTTCAGCAGTGGGATACCGCTTCCCTCGACGGCCTTGTCGACGGCGGTGACGGCGACGACACTCTGGTCTTCGGCAATGCGGGCGAAGAAGACATTTCTCGCGACCTCGGCGATCTCGACGACGGCGAGACCTTCGACAATTTCGAAACCTTCGCCTTCCTCTCGACCGGCGGCGCGATCAACCTGACGGGCGACACCGACCTGGCGCTCAACCTGCTCGGCGGCGACATCGTCCTTTCCGGTACGACCACCAGTACGGTCTTCGCGGACGGTACGGGCAGCCTGGCGGTTACCGACACCGGCTCGATCGATGTCGAAGACGGCACAGGCGTGATCGTCAGTGTCGACGACTTCGTCATCACCAATGCCGGCACGATTAGCTCGGGCGGATTCGCGGCGATCGACGCGACCGGTGTCGAAGGTCTCGTGGTCAACAATACCGGCCTCATCAACGCTAACGGCGACGGCGGCATCGCGATCTACGGTGATATCACCGCAAGCGATCCGGACAGTGAAGAAACGACAGTGACCGTCAGCAATTCCGGCACCATTTCCGCTACGGACGGTGCCGACTTCGGCGTCGTCGTGCTGGGCAACGCGGTCGTCGGAAACACCGCCGACGGGACGATCTCTTCCACCGGTGACGGTGGCGCCGCGGTATTCATCGCGGGCTCCGGAACGATCGACAACGACGGAACGATCACCGCGAGCGGCGATGGCGCGGCAGCGGTTTCGGTCGGTGGCGACGCCTCGGTCGACAACAGCGGCGACATTACGGCCGACGGCGACGACTCGGCGGGTGTGCTACTCTTCGCCGGCGGCGATGTGGTCAACTCCGGCACGATTTCCGGTGGGGTCGGCGTTGCGGCGAACTTCACCGACGATGCCAATTCCGTCACGAACTTCGGTTCTATCGTCGGCACGGACGGCAACGCCGTCCTCCTCGGCAACGGTGACGACGAGTTCCAGGCCTTCAACGGTTCCAGCGTCGATGGCGTGGTTGATGGCGGCGACGGCACCGACCGTCTGGTCTTCGGCAATAATGGCGCCGATCTGCTGACGGTGAACCTTTCCGGGATCGACGACGACCTGGACGATGACGACGACGATAGCGATGACACCGACTCCGATGTCGATGGTATCGATGCGAGCTACATTAACTTCGAAACCGTCGGCTTCCGCGATCTGAACGGCGGCATCGACCTCGTAGGCGAATCGGACGAAGCCTTCTCGCTGCTCGGTGGCAACATCACACTGTCGGGTACGCTGACCAACACGCTCACGGCGGAAGCGCCGGGAACGCTGACGGTCGCCGAAACGGGCGTGATCAGCACCGACGATGTCGTCGGCCTGTTTGTCGCCGCCGACGGGTTCACGGTCGTGAACGGCGGCATGATCGCGTCCGAAGGCGAATCGGCGATCGACGCTTCGACGGTCACCGGGTTCACCCTCGCCAACACGGGGATGATCCAGTCGGATAGCTCGCACGCTATCTCGCTCAACCAGGGCGACATCACCAATGCCGGACTGATCGAAGCGCCGATCAGTGACGACATGGACGACGATGACGATGGCGACGGCATCCTCGCGGCGATTTCGTTCGCAGGCGATGCCGACGAGGAATCGACGGTCACCAACCAGGTCGATGGTACGATCCGTGGGGATATCGCGATCCTGGCCTTCGCCGACGGTTCGGACGATGACGACGATGATGACAATTTGTCGCAGAACCGTCAGGTCGTGGCCAACTTCGGTACGATCGAAGGCACCAGCGGCATTGCGGTCGGCCTTGGCGACGGCAACGACGAGTTCCAGCAGTGGACGGGGGCCAGCGTCTCGGGCGATATCGCGCTCGAAGGCGACGACGACACCTTCATCCTCGAAGGACGTCTGACCTCGATCGACGGCGTCGTCGACGGTGGTGACGGCGACGACACGGTTATCCTCGCCGGTATCCTCGACCGCGACGATATTTTCGAAGACTCGATCTTCGAAAACTTCGAGAACTTCCAGCTCGGCTCGACGCTCGGCACTCCGGATAACGGTCTTGCCACGCTCAACGATCTGGTGATCGAAGGCGACCGCACGCTCGAAAACGACGTGACGATCGTTGGTGAGGTCATCCTGGGTCTCGGCGTCGACTCGCTGACGATCGATGATGGAACCATCACGCTTGCCGAAACCGGCATCGTCACCGTCAATACGCCGCTCGATCGCGAACTGATCGGTCAGACCGTCGCGGTCCTCGTGGCAGACGACACGGACGATCAGGGTGGCACGATCAACATCATCGATGACGATCTGCTGCTCGCCTACACGCCGACCGGACTGCTCAGCGTGACGGTTTCGGGCGACAACCCCGTGTTCGACGATACGGACCGCAACATTCGCGTGTTCGGCGATGCCCTCGCCGACGCCGTGGATGCCGGTACGCTCGACGACGACACGTTCGAAGACCTGAACGACCTCGGCACGCCCGATGCGTTCCGTAACGCGCTGGCAGATGCCCTGCCTTCGCTGAGCGGCGCCGTGGCGCGCGAGATCTTCGAAACCGCCAGCGCTTCGAGCCAGGCCATCGCACACCCGCATGCCAACGAAGGCGGCAGTGTCTGGGGCCAGGTGATGTACCGTACGGCGGAGCAGGGGTCCCGGACGCTGTCGACCGACGGTTACGACAGCGACCAGCTGATCTTCACTGCCGGTATCGACTTCCTGCCGCTCGAGAACTTTTCGCTCGGCGTGATCGGTAGCTATGCCGATATCGAGAACGACGATACCGAGCGTGGCGGTGCGGTCACCGGAACCTCGGACGTGGAGAGCATCAAGGTCGGCGGTTACGCCTCGGGATCGTTCTTCGGTTCGAGCTTCTTCACCGCAGAACTGTCGTACCTGACCGGTGAAGTCGAAGATGCGCGGACCGGGTTCTTTGGAGACACCTCGTCTGCTTACGATTTCGATGGCTACTTCGCACGGGCTGAACTGGGTATCGATCTCGCCGGTGCCGACAATGTCGGTATCGTCCCGACGATCGGCGTCCACCACGCCAGCATCGATTTCGACGACTCGGTCGAGACCGGTGGCTTCGGCTTCGATATCGAACGCGGTGATGTGGACTTCACGGAGCTTCGCGGCGGACTGGAAATCAACGGGGACGTGTCCTCGATCATCCAGGCCTATGCTGAAGCGACCTACATCCACGACCTCGAGGACAGCCCGCGCAGCTTCACGCTGAACTCGGCTGAAGTCGGACCGTTCACCGCGCACCTGCCTCTGCGTGAACAGGATCGCTTCGAAGTGGCTGCCGGTGCGATGATCGGCGTGTCCGAAGGCTTCGGTCTCGAACTGGGCTATCTCGGCGACTTCGCCGACGACTACAACGCTCACTCCGCACGCGCCAACCTGCGGATCACGTTCTAAGACACGAACCGCAACTGGCGTGCCGAAAGGCACGAAAAACGGGCCGGCCACGAAAGTGGTCGGCCCTTTTTCTTGGCGCGAGTATTCGGGTAAAAGGCGCGCTTTTTCAAAGCCCCTCGGCATTGGGCGGTTTGACGTCGCCCGAGGTGGCGCATTGACCGGGTCGCGTATTCCGCCGAATTATGCGCCGGGTCCGCACGTTGCCGATTAACAACCGAGTGACGCTTGCGCGCGCCAACGACTACTGCGCGGTCGTCCGAGTGGGGCTGATCAAGCTGCTTTCGGTTCGTCGCCCAACGATCGTCAAGCGTGTCCGAATTCCGTTCTTTCTGCCACTCGGGTGATGGAAGGCCGACGGCTTGTCCGAGCGAACTCATCAACAGCCGGTCGGCGCGATCTTCGCCCATCCTCGTGACTGCTAAAACAGCCTCGGATGCGAGGATGTTACCGACTGTCTGTGTGCGTCGCACTTCCGACGGACCGTCAGACCCCAGATATACAGGTTCGTATCGCACAGGTGGCAGGCGCCTCGCGCGACACCGGAAAAGCCTTCGCGTTACGCTTTGTGCAGAAGCAATCGATGAACCGTCCGCATGAGTTCTGTCCGTGAATGCGCCGAAGCTACACCCGTCAGCGTCGCCGGCCCTGGCGCTTTCACGATAACTCAACCCCGGCTTTTGGCGATCGCCTTGCTTCGGGCATCGACCAATCTGAAGGCCTTGAACACCGGGAAGTCGGGATCCACGCGGCCCGTGTGCGCCAGCAGCCACAATTGCTGGTAGAACCAGTAAATCCCGGCAAAGCCGCTCACGGCCCGGATGGCGGGCCAGCGGCGCAGCCCCGAAAGCCAGCCGGGCAGCAATTCGACCTCGTCCTCGAACCGCGGCAGTGCCTCGCGCCCCTCGATCAATTGTCGTGGCCCATCTGTGAGGAGGCACAGGGGCCGCCCGACACCGATCACATCGGCGGCGCCGGTTTCGAGCGCTTGTTCCATCGCCGCACGGGTGCGGAAACCACCGGTGACCATCAGCGGCACGTCGACATGGTCCTGCATCGCCTTGGCGAAGTCCACGAAATAGGCTTCGCGCGCGGCGGTCGAGGGCGCGACCTGCTGGACTTCCTCGTCCTCCAGCCCGGCTATACCCATGAGCTTGGGCTGCTCGTAGGTGCCGCCCGAAATCTCGATCAGGTCGACGCTGTCTTCCTCGAGCCACTTCACGACCGCCAAGCTGTCCGCGAACGCAAAGCCGCCGCGCTGGAAATCGGCGCTGTTGAGCTTGACCGAGATCGGAAAGTCCGCGCCGACGGAGTTGCGCACGCTGGCGACGATCTCGCGCAGGAAACGCGCGCGATTGGCGAGTTCGCCGCCATATTCGTCGTCGCGAAGGTTCGTGCGTGGGGATAGGAACTGCGAGACCAGATAGCCGTGCGCGGCATGGACCTGCACGCCGGTGAACCCGGCATCGCGGCACACCCGCGCAGCCAGGCCCCATCTTTCGACAAGCTCGGCGATTTCCTCGCGGGTCAGTGCGACCGGCTCCCCGAACTGGCCGCCCGGCAGTGCCATTGCGACGTCGGATGCCGACTTGGGATGCGGATTGACGATTTTTTGCGTCTGGCGCCCGGCATGGCTGATCTGCGCCCAGAGGTGGTTGCCCCCGCGCGTCCCGGCCTTGGCCCATCCGGCGAGACGCTTTACCATGTCCGTGTCGGGTTCGCGGTCGATCACGACGTTTCCGGGCCGTTCGAGGTGATCGGCGTCGACGATGACGTTGCCGGTGATGAGCAGACCTGCGCCGCCCCGCGCCCAGATCGAATAGAGATTGGCGAGCGCCTCTGTCGGGCGACCGCTCGGAGTGGCCAGCCCTTCGGTCATCGCGGCCTTGGCGATCCGGTTGGGCAGCGTCACGCCGCACGGCAGGGTCAGGGGTTGGTCGAGAATGCTCTTCTACCCTTCGACAGTTAGTTCGTTGGGTAACGTAGCGAACCTGAGGCAATAGGCAAAGCCGGGCACCGACGCACCCTCGCGCGCCGCGTGTCGGGCCCATTCGCAGACCTCGTGCGTTCGCAGGGGCAGGAAGGAGGCGCGACGACGCCGTGATCTATATAGTCTTGAATTTCCTGCCGATCGCCGTTGCCATGGTGGCCGGCCTGTTGATCGGAGTCGTCTGGCTTCGCGCCTCGCACATCCTGCTGCCGGGTTGGGGATGGTTCGCCCTGGCGGCCCTTTCTGAATTCTGGCTCGCGTCGATTTTGGCGGGGGCCCTGATTCTCGCTCCATCGCAGGCAGGCGAATGGACGATGGCGCTCGGCAGTGCGTTCGTGATCTGGATCGGGTTCGTCCTGCCGGCGGTGGCGGTCACGCTGGGCGTGCACGGCATGGCCCGGGGGCAGGTTATTTCGGCGGTAATACACTGGTTGGTGGTCATGCTCATCCAGGCAGCGATCCTTCAGGCGTGGGGGCTGGCGGCGCCACCGGGTGCTCCCGGCGCTGGTTAGGCGCGCGAGACGTGCAGCCGACGCAATAAAGCGTAAACAATGGTTAAGACCGAAGCATATCGGTCGCACCGGACGTCCTTCTCTTGCCTATCCAACAGGACAAGGATCGCAACACCTGTGCATATTGTTTCGCTTGCCTTGGGAGGATGCCTGCGCGCCGAGCCGGTGCCCTATGGCATAACCGAGGATACGGGCGGCCATATCACCTACATTCTCGGGGAAATGGCTGCCCTGGCGGCGCATTCGTCGGTGTCGCGCGCGGAGATCGTGACCCGCAGGTTCGACGATCCCGCGCTTGGCGCCGTTCACAATACGCCGTGCGAAATTCTGGGTCCGAAATGCGTCATCACGCGCATCCACAGCGGGAACAGCCGCTATCTGGCGAAAGACGAACTATTCGGCGACCGGGCTGCGTTTACGAAAGCGTTGATCGCGGAATTGCGTTCGCGCGAGCGCCTGCCCGATCTCATCCATGCCCACTTCGCCGATGCCGCGGACGTCGCCGCGCAGGTCGAACGCGCGCTTGGCATACCCTACGTCTACACCGCCCACTCGCTCGGTCTCGACAAGCGCACGGCGACCGGATCGGAGTGCCCGACGCTGTCGGCGCGCATTGCCGAGGAGGATCGCGCGATTGCCGGCGCTTCGGCGGTCATCGGATCGTCGCGTGACGAGTGCGAGCGGCAATTGCTGGGATACCCTTCGGCGCGCGCCGATCGCATCCATCGCATACTGCCCGGCACCGCCCCGGCACGCGGGGGGGATGATCTGGTCGGGCGGGCTCGCGACCTGATCGCCCCGTTCCTGCGCGAACCGAACAAGCCGGTAATCCTCGCCATCGCGCGCCCCGTCGCCAAGAAGAACCTCAGGACCCTTGTCGAAGCGTTCGGCCGGTCGAAGGACCTGCGCGAATCTGCAAACCTTGTCATCCTTGCAGGGCAACGGGAATCCGCCGATTGCGGCGAGGCAGAGCAGGTCGCGGTCGTTACAGAACTGCTCGCCGAGATCGATCGGCACGACCTTTACGGATCGGTCGCCTACCCCCGCACCCACGATTGCGACCACGTGTCAGGCCTCTATTGCCTCGCGGCGCAATCGCGCGGTGTCTTCGTGAATCCGGCATTGATAGAGCCGTTCGGCCTGACGGTGATCGAAGCGGCGAGCCATGGCCTGCCGGTGGTGGCGACGCGCATCGGCGGTCCGCTCGACACCGTGTCTGAACTGGAGCACGGCCTTTTGGTGGACCCGCGTGATAGCGGGGAGATCGGAAAGGCCATCGCGACGCTGCTGAACGACCGGGCGCTCTGGCAACGCTGTTCGGACAACGGCCGCGAGGGATCGAGGGCGTTCAGTTGGAACGGCTATGCCGAACACTTCGTGCGCCTAGCCAATCGGGTGATCGCGCCACACGCGCTCGTTGCGACCGGCTACACCACTCGTGGGACCCGCATCGGACCGGGCGCCGCGTCGCTGTTCGTCAGCGACATGGACAACACGCTTACCGGATGCGCGGATGGCGTCGCGCAGTTGCATCGCTTCCTTCGCGATCGGCCGGACTTCGGTTTTGCCATTGCCACCGGGCGCTCCCTTGTCGAAGCGCGGCGGGTCCACCGCGAATGGGACCTGCCGGACCCGGCGGCGTGGATCACCTCGGTGGGCAGCGAGATCTACTGGGAGACGAGCGACGGCCTGCTGCGCGATCCCGCGTTTCCCGCGCTCGCATCGGCGCGCTGGGATGCCGACAGGGTCGAGGCGATGATGGATGCGCTCCCGGGCATCGTCCCGCAACCGGCCTACGAACAACGTGAATACAAGCGCAGCTATTTCTACACCGACATCGCCCAGGTTGCCGCCGCGCGCCGGGCGCTCGAACAGGCGGGCCTGCCGGTCCGCGTCATTCCCAGCCACGGGCGCTTCCTAGACGTCCTGCCCGTCAGCGCGGGCAAGGCCGCCGCGATGATGCACGTCGCCGAGACGCTGCGCATCGCGCGGTCGCGGATCTTCGCAGCGGGCGACAGCGGCAATGACGAGGACATGCTGGCCGCCTGCGACAATGCCATCATAGTGTCGAACCACTCGTCCGAAATCGCCGGGCTCATACTGCGCCCCAACGTCTATCTCGCGCGCGGCAGCCATGCGGCGGGGGTGGTCGAGGGGCTGCGCGCCTATGGCGACATAGCGCATGGCGACGACGGAAGAACAGATATCAGGAAACGCGCATGACTACCCAGCCCATCGGCTATTTCGTCCATCACCAGGGGCGCGGCCACGCCGAGCGTGCGACCGCCATCGCCAACGAGCTGGTCGACCTGCGCCCCGTGACCCTGTTCTGCGCGCGCGACGACATCTTCCGCAATCTGGACCCGCGCGTGGACCTGCACACCCTGCCATCCCTGTTCGAGCCTACGGGGGACGAAGCGCCGATGATGGCCTCGCTCCCGATGCCCGATACGGTCCATTGCGCGCCGCTCGGCTGGCCGGGCATTCGCGCGGCCATGGCCGATCTCGCCGCATGGTTCGAGGCGAGCAATCCCGCGCTTTTCGTTAGCGACGTATCGGCCGAGCTCGGCCAGTTCGCGCGGCTGTGTTCGGTCCCGCACGTCGCGGTTCTACAGCATGGCGAGCGTGACGATCCGGGCCACACCGCGGCCTATACCAGCGCGGTCGGATTGCTGGCGCCATACTCGCTCGATCTCGAACAGTCGGACCGGCCGCAATGGATGAAGGGTAAGACCCATTACGCTCCGGGCGTCGGCGTCTCGGTCCCCGATTTCCCGACGCAGGCCGAGGCGCGCGAACGGCTCGACCTTCCCGCGGACCGCGAGATCGTGTGCGTCATCGGCGGTGGCGGCGGGGCCGGAACGCCGACCGCGCCGCTCACCATCGGCGCGCGTGCCAATCCGGAAAGCCTGTGGATCACGATCGGCAAGGTCGTGAGCGAATGGCACGAAACCGCGCCGGGCAATCTCGTACATCGCGGGTGGGTGGACAACCCGATGGACTGGGTGGCGGCCGCCGACCGGATCGTCTCGTCCTGTGGCAACACCACGGTTCACATGGTGCTGGCCGCTGGCAAGCCATGGATCGCGGTGCCCGAATGGCGGTATTTCGACGAGCAGGTGTGCAAGGCCGAGGTGCTCGACCGCGAGGGGCTGGCCGCAGTGGCGAAGCAGTGGCCGTCCTATGCAGGCGGCTGGGAAAAACTTCACTACGCCGCGCGAAGGCTGGAAACCGCCGACCAGGCGCGTTTCGTCGATCCCGATGCGGCGAAGGGCGCAGCGCGCTGGCTCGATGAATTGGGCACCGCCCTTTGGGAGCAAAGCGGTGCTGGCGAGAAGGGCTTCGCCCCGCCGTCATTGAAGGTCGTCGCGTGAAGGTTTCGGTCTGCACGCTCGCCCACGGGCGGGCGGGACATCTCGCCAACCTCGTCGAAGGGCTGTGCAGCGCCACTCGGCCGCCGGACGAACTCGTCATCGCGGTCATGCAACCGCAAGCCTACACCCTCCCGGACGCGCCTTTTAACGTGCGGCAGATCGTGCTGGGCGGGAAGGACATGCCGCTGGCAAAAGCGCGCAACACCGCCGCGCGCGCCGCGAATGGCGAGCTGCTGGTGTTCCTCGACGTCGATTGCATCCCCGCGCCCGGCCTGATCGAAGATTACGTGACGGCTGCGCGATCGCTCGACGGCGTGATGATGGGCGAAGTCGCCTACCTGCCGCGCGGCGGCACGGATGCTGGCCTGGACTATACCCGGTTCGAGCGTCAGGGCGTGCGCCACAGCGAACGACCCGGGCCGCCGGAAAACGGTCCGTGGCGCGAATGCGAGGATTATCGCTGCTTCTGGTCGCTCAACTTCGCCATGACGGCCATGGCGTTCGCTGCGGTCGGCGGGTTCGACGAGCGTTTCGTCGGCTATGGCGGCGAGGATACCGATTTCGGGCGGATGGTGGCCAGTCAGGGACACAAGCTCCACTGGCTGAGCGGGGCCAAGGCGTATCACCAATACCACCCCCACCACATGCCGCCAGTCCACCATCTCGATAGCGTACTCGCCAACGCGATGATCTTCGGTGACAAGTGGGGCGAGCCGACCATGCAGCACTGGCTGCGCGCTTTCGTGCTGATGGGCCTGCTGGAACGCAACGGCGATGGATGGCGCAAACTGCGCGAGCCGGACGAGCGCGACCTGGCGCTGACCCGCCAGCAAGCCGACCAGCCTTATGCCAGCAGCGCGCTGGTCCTCGAATGGCTTGAGGAAAACGCGAAAGCCGCCTGATCGAGCAGCGCGTCGATCGCGCGTTCGTAAGCTTGCTCGTACCCCGCGATCATCGCCTGTGAGCTGAACCGCTTGATCGCGCGGCGGCGGCAGGCGGCCCGGTCGATCTCTTCGACGCGCGACATCGCGTCCGCCAGCGCTGCGATATCGCGCGTGGCAACCACATGGCCGCATTCGCCGACGACTTCGGGCAGGGCGCCGCTGTCATAGGCGCATACCGGGGTGCCGCACGACAGTGCTTCGGCGGCCACGAGGCCGAACGGTTCGTCCCACAGCGGCGTGACCACCACCCCGCTCGCGCCCGCAACGATCGGGCGCAGCGTCTGGAGCGAGATGTGGCCGCGATATTCGACGCCGTCCTTCAGGAACGGCTCGACCTCGCTGGAGAAATAGGCCGCATCCTCGACCGGGCCGTAGATATGCAGCTTCTTTCCCGCGATCCGCGCAGCCCGCAGCGCTTCGGATGTTCCCTTGTTCGGGGTGATGCGCCCCAGCCATACGAAATGGTCGCCGATATCGGCATGGGGCAGCCAGCGATCGGTGCGCACGCCATTGTGCACCACGGCCATGTAGCGGCGCGCGCGCGCGCTCCACATCGCAAGCTGGCTGGACGAGGTGACGGTCTGTTGCACGTTGCGGTAATCCGATGCCGTCTCGACAGCATCGCGCATCGACTGGAACGGCGGGACATGCTGCGAAGTCACGCACGGCATGCCGTCGCGGGCCGCCCATTCCATGATTTCCGGGAACAGCGAGTTGTTGTGGACGACGTCGAACCCTTCGGAAAGGATGCGGTGCCATGCCCCGGCAAAGGCGCGCTGCTGGTAGGCGGCGAGTTCCGGTGTTCCGCGCCATTTGCGCCACGGCAACACGTCCTCGTAGGGCGCATCGCAGATCGCGGCGAGGTTGGCATCGCGCGAACGATCGGCGGCGAACAGGGTGACATCGTGGCCGGCACTGCGCAGGCCGTCGCACAGCAGGCGACAATGCGCTTCCATCCCGCCCATGAAGGGTTCCGCGATGGCGTGGCGAATATGCGCGATAACAGCGATTTTCATGGGCGACCGATCATGTCGAACGGAATCCTTATGCGGGCACGGCGATCGCGCGCCCCGTAACCGTAAACCCGCAATGTTTTCACGATGGGTCAAAGCTAACATGCGTTCATCGCCGGAACGCGCGCCGCGCCGGTCGGTTCGTTCTGTCATGCGACACGAAGGAGTTTCGATGCGGGCCGACGATTGGGACGAACGCGAGATCGAGACGTATCCGCGCAGCGGGCGGTTCCTGGCGAACCGGGCGCGGCGAGACATGGCGGAAAGGCACAAGCGCATCCTCGAGGACGCCATCGAAGAGGTCGAGACCATCGCGCGCCCCACCCGCGTACTCGCCCGCGGGCGGGAATACAATCATTCGACAATGCTCATCGAAGGCTACGTGATGCGTTCCATCGACGGCCCTACGCGCCGCCACGGACTGAGCTTTCATGTTCCGGGGGACTTCGTCGACCTGCATTGCTTCGCGCTCAAGCGGCTCGATCACAATCTCGACACCGTCGGGCCCGTCACCTTGGGCTATGTCAGGCACGAGCGGTTGCAGCAGATCATCGCCGACGAGCCGGAACTCGCCCGGCTGCTGTGGTTCGCGACGCTTGTCGATGCCGCGATCCATCGCGAATGGATCATGAAGCTCGAACAGCTGACCGTGCCGCGGCGCCTCGCTCACCTGTTCGCGGAGAACTGGTATCGCCTGCGGCTCGTCGGGCTGGGCGACGAGCGCGGGTTCGACACGCCGCTGACCCAGGCCAACCTCGCGGAGATGGTCGGCGCGACAACGATCCACGTCAACCGCGCGATCAAGGAACTGCGGCAGGAGGAGCTGGTCGGGTTCGCGCGCGGGCGCATCGACATTCCCGATCTCCAGCGGCTCCAGCAATACGCCGAGTTCAACCCGGATTACCTTTATGGCGCCGCCGCTTTCGCCCCTTTCCGATCCGGCGTTGCCGGAAACGGGGGCGGTGAAGGGGGCGGTGACGTCCTGACGCCGTGAACGAAGGCGAAGCGACCGAGCCCGCGCTGAAGCGGCAACCCCACCGATACGTCTTCGTCGCCGGGTTGCACCGCACCGGGACCAGCCTGACCGCGCGCATCGTCGGTTCGCATCCCGCCATCGCGACGATCGAAGACGCCGACGTGCCGGAGAACGAGGGCTGTTACCTGCAAGGCGCGATCCCCCATATCGCGCGCCATGGCATGCCGGGGCACTATGCAACCGATCCCGCGCAGCACCTGACCGAGGCAAGCGCGTTCAACACGCTCGCGGTGAAGGAGCGGCTGGAGCGCGAATGGGGTGCGTGGTTCGATCCGGCTAGGCCGTGGCGGCTGGAGAAATCGCCGGTCAACCTCACCCGGATGCGGCTGCTGCAGGCGCTGTTCCCGCGCGCGCAGTTCATCGTCGTGACGCGCCACCCGCTCTTCATGGCCGAGGCGCTGCGCAAATGGAGCGATCGTCCGGTCGCCGAGCTCGCCGCCTACGGGGTCGCCGCCTATCGCACGATGCTGGCGGACCTCGATCACCTCCACGCCGCGATGGTTGTGCGCTACGAGGACCTGGTCGGGGCAGGACGCGTCCATGCCCGCGCGTTCGAGGCGTTCCTGAACCTCGACCCCGGTATGGAGGTCCCGCAATTGCGCGCCGGCAACGAGGACTACGATCCCGCTCGCGCGACCGGCAATGACGCGGGCGTCGTTGCCCGGCTCGGATACAGGGCGAACGGCGCAGTCGAGGCATTCGATCCAGTTATCCGCCACCCCTTGCGAGAATGGCGCAACGCTGTCCGCCAACATTTGTGAATGTAATGATCCCGGGCCCCCGTACACCTACGTAAGGTGGATCTAGGGAAATGATATGAAGCTCACATCGATCGAAAGGCCGGCGCTTGTCGGCCGAAGGGCTCCGCGCGTCATAGACGGATCGGGCGACCCCGGCGCGCCCCGTGATTATCCGATGACGGGCGATTTTCTCGCCGGACGGCTGCGCGGGCAGCTCGACGACGAGGACCTTTCCTTCTTTGAAGGACTGGTGAACGGCGAGCGCGCATTTGCCGATGGTGATTTGCTGGTCGAACGCGGCCAGACCCTCGACAGCGCAATGATCCTGACGAGCGGGATGGTTTTCCGCGAGATCAGGACCGAGGACCATCGCTATATCGTCGGGCTCCACGTCCCGGGCGAGATCATCAACCTTCACGGCTTCGCGCTCGGGCGGCTCGACCATTCGCTCGTCGCCGTCGGCAACATCATGACCGGCGAAATCCCGCACCGCCGGATCGAGCGGCTGATGCAGCAACGCCCCGCGCTGACCCGCGCGCTGTGGTTCGCGACGCTGCTCGACGCGGCAATCCACCGCAAGTGGATCCAGATGCTCGAACAGCTCGACGCGCCGCGGCGGATCGCGCATATCTATTGCGAGTTGCAGGCGCGCCTTTCGCTTTCCGGCCGCCCCCCTGCGCGGGCTCTGCGGACGCCGTTCACGCAGCAGGACCTTGCCGACATGTGCGGGATCAGTGCGGTCCACGCGAATCGCGCGGTCTGCAAGCTGCGCGAATGCGAACTGGCGGAAATTCGTCGCGGAACGCTTTATACCAACGACTGGGATGCGCTGCGCGAATTCGCACAATTCGACCCCAGCTACCTCTACGGCGACGGACCGCTGAAGCCCGACGAGAACTGGGCCTGACGGCTCAAGGCTGGCTGGCGGGCCGCTTGTTCGACACCGCGTAATCGATCGGCTTGAAGCTGCCCCCGTTGGAGGCATAGGCCGAACACGCCGTAATCCCGATGACGAGGTCCATTTCGGCTCGCAATACGATCTGGTCGCCCGCTGTGCTGGTGGGCGAATCGACCCGCAACTTGCCGCTGCCGGGTTCGACCGGTACGTTCATGAACACGTTGAAAGCGGTGGGGATCGCGTCCTCCGACACGCCGAAGGGGCGCAGCGCCTGCGCGAGATTACCGAAGCATCCGCGATGCACCGGCTTGTCGGGATAGAAGTGCTCGAACGTCGCGCGGCTGCACGGCGTCAGCAGGAAATCGTGCCGGCCGACCGTATCCTCGACGATCGTAAGCATCGGGTTCGAACGGTTTGACCACAGGCGGTGCCCGGTGGTGAGCTGGATGGTTTCCTCGTAATCGAAGGTGCGCCCGTTCGAGATCATCTCGCGCACGTCGCCACCGCCATAGGCCACGAGATCGCTGACCTGCCCGCCCAGCGGATCGGCGATGGTCAGCGCCTCGCCCGCCGCCATACGAAAGGCGGTGCCGGTACGCGGTTCGATGCGGATCATGGGGCGTCCTTTTGCGATTCGGCACCTCGCGGGTCGGAAAACGGGCAGACCCATTCCTCGTCGACAAGGCGCCCGCTGTACTGACGCGCTTCGCTGGTTTCGCCGTGACGGGCAAGCATCGGGTTGGCTTCGCCGTCGAGTGCGGCGTCGCGCGCGAGGATCGCATCGCGCATGCGTTCGTACCGCCCATCCTCGCGCAGCCGCTCGAACTGGTCGTGGAGGTTGAAGACGAGGCAGGGGTAGGGCGTGCGCCGCGCCTCGCGCGATGCACCCGGATGCAGGCCGACGACGAAATACGCCTCGTTCCCGAAGCTGAGCGAGAAATGCGGATCGGCCGGATCGGCGCTGACCCGTGTGTCATAGTCCTGCCCGCGCCATGCATCCTTTTCGGCCAGGGACTGGATGCGTTCCCACATTGCCTTTTCGAAAGCTTTCTCGGTCATCTCGCGCGGATTGTCGAACACGACGGCGAAGCTGCGCAGGTCCTCGGGATCGTCGCGATAAGCGCGGCTCCAGTCGAGCAGGCGATCGTGGAGGCGCACGTCGTCCCAGGCGCTTTCGATCGACCATGCGCATTCGATGTGGAGCGCGTCGCGGGCAAGCGCCGACTTCGCGCCGACGCACGGAAAGTCGCCATCGGCGACATGATCGCGGATCGCCTTGCGCATGGCTGCGCATTCGATCTGGATAACGGATCGATGGTCGGTCGGTTCGAGAATGGAGGTCATTGCAACGCGAACGGTCAAGAGAGTGAGCGGAGGGGAAAAGTTTACATTTATTACTTGGCTGCGCACTTTTCGGTACGAGCCCTGGCGAGCACCGTCGCCGGTTACAGGTCGGGCAGGGCCTGCGCGGCGAAGCCCCAGCCTTCCAGCGATTTCGATCCCGCGCGGTCGATCAGGCGCTTGGTATCGTCGATGGAGTAGGGCTTCGCATCCTCGAGCGTTTTGAGTTCGTTCCATGTGATCGGCGCGGCGACCGGGGCGCCTGTCCGCGCTCTTGCCGAATAGGGCAATACGGCTGTGCTGCCGCGCTGGTTGCGCAGCCAGTCGATGAAAATGCGGCCCTTGCGCTTTGCCTTGCTCATGGAGGCGGTGAAGCGGTCTGGCTCCGCTATCGAGAGAGCTTCGGCGAAGCGGCGGGAGAAATCCTTGTGCGCTTCCCAATCGTGACCGCGTTCGAGCGGGACGACGACGTGGATGCCCTTACCGCCCGAAACCATGGCAAAGCTGACGAGCCCGATATCGGCGAGCCGGTCGCGGATGTCGCGGGCCGCGGACTTGATCGCCGCAAAATCGAGACCCTCGTCGGGGTCGAGGTCGAACACCATGCGTTCCGGCGCCTCGACATCGTCGCTGCGCGCGCCCCATCCGTGGAACTCGATCGTCCCCATCTGCACGCACTGGAGCAGGCCGCGCGGATCGCCGATGGTGAGGTAGTCCTCGCTCCCGCCGTCCTTCTCCCGGATCGCGACCGCGCCCACCGCATCGCCGAACCCGCCGCTGTCGTGCTTCTGGAAAAAGCATTTCTTCGAGCGCCCCTGCGGACAGCGCACGAGGCTGATCGGCCGGTTGGCGGCGAAGGGAAGCATGATGGCAGCGATCTTGCGATAGTACTCGGCCAGTTCGCCCTTGGTCTGGCCGCTATCGGGAAAGACGACGCGATCGGCGCTGGAGATCGCGACCTCGTCCGATTTGGCGGGTGCGGCGATGCGTTTCTCGCCGGTTACCTCGCTCGCCGGCTTGTCGCCCCTGAGGCCGAGATAGCTGCCGTGGCGGACTATCCCGTCGGCGGTGAACTCGGCAAAGGCGATTTCCGCCACCAGTTTTGGCGTGACCCATTCGACGCCGCGAGATTTCGCGGCCGGAACGTCGAGCGGCGGCGTCTTGCGCGACAGGCGGCGAAGCTTGCCAGCCAGCTCGTCGAAATCGTCTCCGTCGAACCCGGTCCCGACATTGCCCCTGTAGACGAGGTCGTCCCCGTCGTGCTGGGCGAGCAGGAGCGAGGCGAATGGGCGACCCTTGGCCGAGGACGACTTCGCTCCGACGATCACGAATTCCTGTCGACGGGTGCATTTGACCTTCAGCCAGCCCTTCGACCGGGCATGGCGATAGGGCGCATCAATGCGTTTGGAGATGATGCCTTCCTGGCCCGCATCGCACATCGTCGTGAACAGCTTTTCGCCCGCGCCTATGACGTGATCGGCCACCATGAGAGGTGCTTGTGTCCCTTTCAGTACCCCTTCAAGGCGCTCCTTTCGTTCGATCAGCGGCAGGTCCGTCAGGTCCTCTCCGCTCAGTTCGAGAAGGTCGAAAGCGTGGAATTGCAGGCGATCGCCCGGCTTTTGCGCGCTGCGCCCGCGTCCGAGCATTTGCTGGAGCGCGCTGAAGGACGGATTGCCGTCAGGCCCGGGCGCGACGATCTCGCCGTCGATGAGGCAGGGCGGCAAGTCGAGGTCGACTATATGTTTGATTAAAGGGGAGAACTTGTCGGTCCAGTCTTGGCCGCTGCGGGTGTAGACACGCACGTCCTCGCCCTTGACCGCGATGAGCGTGCGATACCCGTCGAACTTGATCTCGTGCAGCCAGTCATTGCCGACCGGAACGCTGTCGGCGAGGGTCGCGAGCTGTGGTTTGCGGAACTTCGGGATCGCGGCGCTGCGTTTTTTCGCCTTTGATTTCCGAGCCTTGGGGGTTTCCATCTGTTCGAGGAATTCGGTCTTCGCCTCGGACTGCGCTTCGATCTCGGCCATCGAGCGCCCGGTCTTCACGCTCGTCAAAGCGCGTTGGACCAGCACGTCGCCGTCCTCGGCGTGATCGTCCTGGATTTTGCGAAGCAGCCAGTTTTCGCGCTTTTCCTTGGGTTTCGACTTCATTCGGATGAGCAGCCATTCGCCCTTCATCCGCTCGCCTTCGAGCGTGAAGTGCAGATGCCCGTCCTCGAGATCGTGCGCGCTCTTGCCCTCGATCGGAGCCCACGTCCCGCGATCCCACAGCATCACCGTGCCGCCGCCGTACTCCTCCTTGGGAATGGTGCCTTCGAAATCGGCGTAGGACATGGGGTGATCCTCGGTCCGCACCGCCAGACGCTTGATGTCGGGATCGGGGCTGGGCCCCTTGGTCACCGCCCAGCTTTTCAGCACCCCGTCCACTTCGAGGCGCAGGTCCCAGTGCAGGCGGGTCGCGTCGTGCTTCTGGACGATGAAAAGGTCGCCCGACCCCTTGCCGATCTCGCCCGCCGGTTCGGGCGTCGCGGCGAAGTCGCGTTTTGCGTTATAGGTATCCAGCAAGCCTGTTTTGGCACGGTTCGCCATTGATCAGGCCGATTTCTTGCGGCGACCCGAGCCGGATGCCGTCTTTCGCCCGCCGCCATCGCTGCCGACCGATTTCTTGAGCGCGGCCATCAGGTCGACGACATTGGAGCCGCCCGTGCCCGAACCGGTATCGGTGTCCTCGATTACCGCCTTTCCGCTCTTCGACTTCGCCTTCTTGTCGATCAGCTTGCGCAGAGCATCGACGTAGCGATCCTCGAATTCCCCGGCATCGAAAGGCGCGGTCTTCTGCTCGATCAACGTGGTGGCGAGGTCGAGCAATTCCTTCTTCGGCTTTGCATCCTCGATATCGTTGAAGAAGGACTGGCCTGCGCGAACTTCCTCGGCGTAGCGCAGCGTTTCCATCAGCAAGCCCTTGCCGCAGGGCTTGATTGCGACGAGTTTCTCGCTGCCACGCATGGCTAGCTGCCCGAGGGCGACCTTCTTCGCCTTGCGCAGCGCCTCGCGCAATACGATGAACGCCTCCTCGGCCAGTTCGTCCTTGGGCGCGACGTAATAGGGCTTTTCGTAATAGAGTGGGTCGATCTCGTCCGCACCCACGAACTGGACCAGTTCGAGCGTGCGTTTGCTTTCCAGTTTGACGGCGTCGATCTCTTCCTCGTCGAGCAGGACGTATTCGCCCTTCGAGATTTCGTAGCCCTTGATGATGTCGTCGCGATCGACCGGGCCAATGCCGGGCACGACCTTTTCATAGGAGATGCGCTTGCCGCTCGGTTCGTGAATCTGGTTGAAGCGTATCTTCGAGCCGGTCTTGGTCGCGGTGTAGACCTCGACCGGAATCGACACGAGTGCGAGCCGGATCTGCCCCTGCCAGTATGCGCGCGCCATTATCGTCCTCCTGCGTTCTCCTTCGGAACAGCGTTTCGGTAGCAGTTTTGTTTCGCTGGAATGATCGGACGTCGTGCGCTCGATCAAACGATGCTCGAACGGACCGCCGTAGCGTCTTCGGCATGTGGCGATATGAGCGGGTCCGGATCAAACATAAATCAATAATAACAAGGTGATGGACCGTTCGGGCATTCGCTTCGTCCAAGAGGGAACACGGCTGGCCGAATGTGCGGAGCCACTTTCGAGGGCGATCCATTCGATTTCATACAACATGAATTCAAGTGGAGAGCGCACATGACCAATTCTTACTCAGGCACCTCGCATTCCCATTCCGGACCGGGCGGGAACGAAGCGAAGGAAGAACTCAGGCAGGATGCCCAGTCGCTGAAGCACAGCGCCGGCAAGCAGGCGGAAGAACAGGCGCGCCGAGGACGTGACGAGGCGGTCGGAACTGCGAAGGCAACGGGATCGGCGCTCGACCGAGCGGCCGAAGAGTTGCGGGGCGACGATCAAGCTCCCGACTGGCTCGCGTCGATGCTTTCCAGTGCCTCACGCCAGCTCCAGCAGGTTGCGAGCGAACTCGACGGCAAGGAACCGCGCGAAATGATGCGGTCGGTGCAGCAATTCGGACGTCGTCAGCCGGGAATGTTCCTTGCCGCGTCGGCCGCAGCCGGTTTTGCTGCCGGTCGGTATCTGCGGGCCGGAGCCGAACAGCATGGCGACATCGATGCTGTCGAGCCCGGTGACCCGTTGAATGAGGGTTCCGGTACCCGCCGCGATCGCCGGTACGATCATACAGTCGAGGCTGGCACCAACAGCACGGCGC
>JBARZK010000007.1:0-53357 GCA_049649965.1 Erythrobacter sp. | reverse complement strand
GCCCGACGGCACCCGCTACGAAGCGACCAATCCGCGTACGCTCGCCTGGGTCCACGTGGTCGAGGCGCAGAGCTTCCTCGCCGGCTACATGCGCCATGTTCGCCCCGGAATGCCGCGGGCGGAGCAGGACGAATATTATCGCCAGTTCGCGTTGGTCGCCCGCAGGCTTGGCGCCGATCCGGTACCGGAAACGCGAGCCGAGGCTGATGCGATCTTCCGTGAGCTGCGCACCGATCTTCGCACCTCGTCCGAAGCGCGCGAGGTGGCGCAGATGGTGCTGTCGCAAAAGCCGGAGGGCACACCGCCCGCATTGCAGGCGGTCATTGCGGCGGATGCGGTCGCCATGCTGCCCGAATGGGCGCGCACCATGCTGCGGCTCCAGCGTCCCGTCCTTAGCGCCCTCCCCGCCCGTGCCGCGACATGGGGCGTAGGGCGAACGCTGCGCTGGGCCTTCCGTCAGAATTGACTATAAGCCTGGGCCGGGTCGGAGCAGGAGGAGCACGACGATGGCCGAATTCACCTTCTACACAGTCGCGATGAGCCGGGGGCAGATCTCGCGCTGGGCGCTGCACGAGGTCGGTGCGGATTACGAGCACGTGGTGTTCGACTGGGCCACCCGCCCCGCCGACTATGCCGACATCAACCCGATGAACAAGGTGCCCGCCCTGGTTCATCACCATCGCCAGAAAGATGGCGGGAGCCACGATCACGTCGTCACCGAAGCGGCCGCGATCAATCACTATCTCGCCGAAACGCATCCCGACAAAGGCCTGCTGCCCGACGCGCACGAACGCGCGGCCTATTTCCGCTGGCTGTTCTTCAGTGCAGGGCCGCTGGAGCAGGCAGTCGTGGCGAAGGCAATGGGCTGGGAGGTGCCGGAAGAGCGCGCGGGCATGGCAGGTTTCGGCAGCCTCGAAAAAACGCTTTCGGCCATGGAAGGCTGGCTGAAGACCCACGATTACGTCACGGGCGAGCGCTTCACGATGGCCGATACCTATGTCGGCAGCCAGTTCGTCTGGGGTCTGCGCTTTGGCTCGATCCCCGAACAACCCGCGTTCAAGGCCTATGTGGAGCGGGTCACCCAGCGCCCGGCCTATGCCGAAGCGAACGCCATCGATGCCAAACTGATGGAAGAAGGCGGCGAAGCCTAACCGATCGCCGCGCTTTTCCTCAGCAGCTGGTAGGCATCGACGACTTTCGCCAGCCGCGACTCATAGCTGCGGTCTCCGCCATTGCGGTCGGGGTGGTAGCGGCGGACCAGTTCCGAATAACGCCGCCGCAGCCGCCGCCGGTCGGTATCGCTGCCTAGCCCCATCGTCTCGAGCGCTTCGGCTTCGTCGCGGGAGAACCGCCCGCCCATTGCCATCTTCGCCTCGCGCTCGGCTCGGCTGCGTATGCCGCCGGCGCGCGCGGATATGGCATCGAGCGGATCGTCGAAATCGGCCCAGCGCGGCATCCCGTCCACCGCAGCCCTCGGCGAGAACGCCGCGCTTTCGGTGCGCCACCCGGCTGCGGGAGCCTGCGCTGCGAGGATTTCCTCGGCGCTCATCCCCTCGAACCAGTCGTAGCCGGCATTGAATTCGCGCACGTGTTCGAGGCAAAACCAGCGCCACTGGCCCGGACCGTCGAACCCGCTGGGCCGATGGCCAGGTGCGCGGAACTCGCCCGGTTCGTTGCAACCGGGTGCCTGGCACTCGCGCGTTTTGCTTTCGTGGCGTCCGTGGAATCGGGTAGATCTCATAAAGGGTTGAGAATGGCGTCGACACCGCCAGATTCCAAGACGGCACATATTGCAAAAAAGGAAACCACGACGATGAGCGGAACCCCGACGACCGGCATGGCGCACGAAATGGAAGCGCGTTTGCGCGAAGCGTTCGATCCCACGCGGCTCGAAGTCATCAACGACAGCGCGCAACATTCGGGCCATTCCGGGGACGACGGATCGGGTGAATCGCATTTCACCATCGTCATCGAGGCCCCGCAATTCGGCGAGATGAACCGCCTCGCCCGCCAGCGCGCGGTGATCGACGCACTGGGCGACATCGTTGGCGAGCGGGTTCACGCCGTCGCGATCAAGGCGAGCGCGCCAACGGTATGAACGAAGCCGGCTCCGGCTTGCGCATACGCCGCTCGGCGCGGATCATCGTACTCGATCCGGCCGGCCGCGTCCTGATGTTCCGCTTCGACATTCCGGGGCGCGATCCGTTCTGGGTGACGGCCGGTGGGGAGTGCGATGCGGGTGAGACTTTCGAGGCTGCGGCGCGGCGCGAATTGTACGAGGAAACCGGTCTTTGGCGCGATTGCGGACGGCAGATCGCGCGCACCACGCCCCAATTCGTGACACCCGAAGGCGAGCCGGTGCAGGCGGACGAGCGCTATTTCCTTGTCCATGCCGAACAGCCGGGCATCGACACCTCCCGCCATACCCAGCTGGAGCAAAAGGTGATGACACAGCACCGCTGGTTCACGCGCGAAGAGCTCGGCGGCTGGCCCGAAGCCGTCTATCCCGAAAACCTCGCCCAAATGATCGAACAGGAACTGCGCGCATGACCGATCCCGTCATCCAGACCGTGACCCCGACCACGCACGACCTCGGCGACTTCCAGGTCCGGCGGGTGATTCCCTCCAAGGCGCGCCAGATGGTCGGTCCGTTCATCTTCGTCGACGCGTTCGGCCCGGCGCAGCTCGATATCGGCAAGGGGATGGACGTGCGCCCGCATCCGCACATCAACCTCGCCACCGTAACCTGGCTGTTCGAGGGCGCGATCGACCATCGCGACAGCCTCGGCACGTTTTCGACCATCCGTCCGGGCACGGTCAACCTGATGACGGCGGGACGCGGGATCGTGCATTCGGAACGCTCGCCACAGGAAGAGCGCGCGAAAGGTCCGCAACTTTACGGTATGCAGACTTGGCTGGCGCTGCCCGACGGGCGCGAGGAGATCGACCCGGCATTCGAAGCGGTGGCCGACCTGCCCGTGATCGAGGATCATGGCGCGAAAGCGACCGTGATCATGGGCGATCTGTGGGGAGAGCGCGCGCAGACCGCGACCTATGCCGACACGATCTACGCCGAAGTCCTGCTCGCCCCGGACGGCTCGATCCCGATCGCGGCTGATGCGGACGAACGGGCGGTGATCCTGGTTGGCGGCGAGGCGCAGATCGGTGGAGTGCCGCTGACCTTGTTCGACATGGCGGTGCTGGCCCCGGGCGAGGCGATGACGCTGTCGAGCAGGACCGGCGGACGCGTGATGCTGCTGGGCGGCGAAGCATTCGCCAGCCGTCGGCACGTATGGTGGAACTTCGTCAGCTCGGATCGCGAGCGGATCGAACAGGCGAAGGCCGACTGGAGCGAAGGCCGTTTCGATGCCGTCCCGGACGACGACGAATATATTCCCTTGCCCGAAACGCCCAAGACCGTCAGCTATCCCTGAAACGGGAAGATGAGAGAGGCGTAGATGGAGTTTTCAGGAAAGACCGCATGGATAACGGGCGCGTCTTCGGGGATCGGTGCGGCGCTCGCCCGCGAACTTGCCGAACGCGGCGTGCAGATCATCCTTTCAGGCCGCGATGAGCGTCGGTTGGAAGAGGTCGCGGGCGATTGCGGCGAAACGCTGGTCCTGCCCTTCGACGTTCGCGACGACGATGCGCTGGCCAAGGCGACGACGCGGGCAATCGGATGGAAGGACGGCGTCGATCTCGCCTTCGCTAATGCCGGCGTATCGCAGCGCAGCCGCGCGGTTCGCACCGACATGTCCGTCTATCGCGATCTCATTGCCATCGATCTCACCGCGCAAATCGCCTTCAGTCAGGGGTTGATCGGGCACATGACGGAGCGTGGATCGGGCGCGCTCGCCTTCATCTCCAGCATCGCCGGCAAGGTCGGCGTGCCGCTGCGCACCGGCTATTCGGCGGTGAAGTTCGGACTTGCCGGTTATGCCGATGCACTGCGGGCGGAGCTGTCGCAGACCGGTGTTGGCGTGCATGTCATCTATCCCGGCTCGGTCGCGACCGCTGTCGCCAAGAACGCGATGCTGGGCGACGGAAGCGCGCGCGGTCGTTCGGACAAGGCGATCGACGAGGGCATTCCAGCTGACGAAGCGGCGAAGGAGATGCTCAAAGGAATCGCTGCGGGGGAGCGCGAGATCATCGTTGCACGCGGGCCCGAAAAACAGATGGGCGAACTGCGCCGCACCCCGGAACAGCTGTTCGACCAGATGGCCGCGATGGTCGCCAGCGGCTACATGGATCGGCTGGAAGGCGAGGAATGAGCGATATGGAACAGAAACGCGTCGAACTCGCCAACGGCATGCATCTCGATGTCGTGGACGAAGGGCCGGTCGATGCGCCGGCGCTCATCTTCCTGCACGGCTTTCCCGAAAGCCACCGCACCTGGCGCCACCAGGTCGCGCATTTCAAGGGCCGCTTCCGCTGCATCGCGCCCGATCAGCGCGGCTATCGCGGATCGTCGAAACCGCAGGAGGTCGAGGCCTATACGCCCGACAGGCTGATCGGGGACGTTTTCCTCCTTGCCGATGCGCTGAACATCGCGAAGTTCACCATCGTCGGCCACGACTGGGGCGGCGCGATCGCATGGGGCGTTGCGCTGGGCGGCCAGCACATGCGAGTGGAGCGTGCGGTGATCGCCAACGCCCCGCATCCGGCGATTTTCCAACGGCTGCTCTACACCAACCGGCAGCAGCGCCAGTCCAGCCAGTACATTCGCGGCTTTCGCGATCCGGCCAACGACGCGCTGGTGAAGGACCGCGGATTGACCGGCCTGCTTATGAAGGAGGTCAAATGGGACCGCCCCGACGCGATGGAGCCCGAGGAGCGCGAGGCTCTGCTGCGCGACTGGCAGAACCGCGACGCTGCTTTCGGGATGCTCAACTATTACCGGGCCAGCCCGATCGACGTGCCGGAGATGGACGCGCCTTACGAAGTCCCGGAAGGTTACACGCCCCCAGACCTGCCGAAACTGACGATCCCGACCCTCGTGATATGGGGTCTCGACGATCTTGCCCTCCCGCCCGAGAATATCGAGGGGCTGGACGAGATCATCGATCCGCTGACCATAGAGCGCGTGCCCGATTGCGGCCATTTCGTACCATGGGAAGCGCCGGACGCAGTCAACGCCGCGATGGACGCGTTTTTTTCATCCTGAAGCGAACAACCCGCCCCGTGCGTTGAAAGACGGCGGGGCCGGTTTGCTGCGCCTCATCCCCCCGACCATTCGATCCACGCGCCGTGGGGGTGGCCGACAGCGAGCCGCGTCCAGTCCTCGCCGCCCGGCCAGTATCGCACGCTCAGTTCGTGGCGATGCGTGTCGCGATTGGCCTCCACGCTGATCCAGGAGAGCGGAGCCTGGTCGCTGGCCTCGGCACCCGCCTCCTCCATCATCGCGGTGATTTTCTCGCGCTGAGCCGCCGGAATATACTGCCAGACGACCGAATGCATGAGGACGCGGGTGGTCCCGGCCTGCGCCGGTTCCTCCAGGATGCGCGCAAGGAAGGTTTCGGCGTCCTCGCGGGCGATATCGGGCGGCATGGTCCGGGCCGCCTCGATCGCAGCGTCGAGTCGGGCGAAGCGGGTAGTGAATTCCGGCCAGATATAGGCCCTGAGCCGCATTGCCTCGCGCGGGTTGGTAAGGTCGACCGGCGCGACATCGCAACCGCGCGCGGCGACGATGCCAATTTCGCAGGCCGGGGGTGGATCACCGCGCCATTCCGGCTCAATCCGCATGCGCGCGTTCTCCGGCCCCACGATGGTTCTGCCCAGATCGTAGCGATAGCGCCGCATCATCAGGTTGATCCCGGCGCTCGATCCGATTTCGTGGAGCGCGAACTGGCTCGGCAATCCACGATCCGCGAGCCACAGCAGACCGGCGGCGTAGTTGCTCGACCGACCCGCCTCGTTGGTCTGCGGCGGCCCATCGAGCCATGGCAACAGAACGGCCTCATGCCCCTCGATCACGTTCGCAAGCAGCGCCGACACGTCCGACACCCGCTGGCCATCGTACAGGGGCGCGAGTTCCGGTGTTTCGCCTTCCAGATGCAGCGCGTGCAGGCCGCCGGCCAGCCGCAGCGGTAGCGCGTCGGCTAGCGGCGGACCGGCCCAGCGACGCACCCGCTCCATCACCGCGCCGCCCCGGTCACCGTCGATCAGTTCGCGCAGCCCTTGGCAGACGCGGGCGGTGATCGGGGCATCGTTGTCGCGGCAATAGGCGACTTGGTTCTCGAACGCCTGCGCCACGGCCGTCGGCCCCGTGGCCATGGGATCGACCGTACTGTAGCGCGCGTGTTCATGGTCCTGGTGTTCGCCCCCGCCGCGTTCGGTTCCCGCATCGCGATCCATCGCCATTGCCCTTTCGCGTCCGTGTGCCTAAGTCCCGAGGCACCATGCCGACCCCACAGCGCCAGCTTACCTTCGCCGTACCCAAGGGTCGCATCCTCGACGATGCGCTGCCGGTCATGGCGCGTGCCGGCGTGGTGCCCGAAGACGGCTTTCACGACAAGGCGAACCGCTCGCTCTCCTTCGCGACGACGCGCGAGGACATGCGCCTGATCCGCGTGCGCGCCTTCGATGTCGCGACCTTCGTCGCCCATGGCGCGGCAGAGGTCGGTATCGTCGGATCAGACGTGATCGAGGAATTCGACTACGCCGACCTCTACGCTCCGGTCGACCTCGATATTGGCCATTGCCGCCTTTCGGTTGCGCGGCTCGCCAGCGATCCGGTTGAGCCCGCCGGGGCCAGCCACCTGCGCGTCGCGACGAAGTATCCCAACCTGACCGCCCGCCATTTCGAGGCGCAGGGCATCCAGGCGGAATGCGTGAAGTTGAATGGCGCGATGGAGCTCGCCCCCTCGCTTGGCCTGGCGCGCCAGATCGTCGATCTCGTGTCGACGGGGCGCACGCTCAAGCAGAACGGGCTGGTCGAAACGCAGCGCATCCTCGACATTTCCGCGCGTCTCATCGTCAATCGCGCCGCATTCAAGACAGAGCCGCGGGTCGCCGAACTGGTCGCCGCCTTCCGCGCGGATGCGGGCGCCCGGCTGGCAAGCGATAAGGCCGCCTGATGCTGACCCTGCGCTCTTCCGACGAGGATTTCGAGCGGCGGTTCTCGCGGATCGTCAACGCGCGCCGCGAAACGGACAGCGATGTCGCGATCACCGTTCGCGACATCCTGCGCGCGGTGAAGGGCAACGGGGACAAGGCGCTCGTCAATTACACACAGCGCTTCGACGGTTACTCGCTGGTCGAGGACAGCGACTGGGTGGTAACCGCCGATCGATGCGCCGCTGCCTATGATACGATCCCCGACGATCTTCGCGAGGCGCTGGACCTTGCGGCGCATCGGATCCGCGCGTTTCACGAAGAGCAGTTGCCGCGCAATCGCGACTATACCGACGAAGCAGGCGTGCGGCTCGGCGCGATATGGCGCCCGGTCGAGGCAGCAGGGCTCTACGTCCCCGGCGGGCGCGCCGCCTATCCCTCCTCCCTGCTGATGAACGCAATTCCGGCGCGCGTCGCGGGGGTCGAGCGGTTGGTGGTGGTCACGCCCACGCCCAAGGGTCAGTCGAGCGACCTGGTCCTTGCCGCGGCCCACCTCGCAGGGATCGATGAAATCTGGCGCGTCGGCGGTGCACAGGCGGTGGGCGCGCTGGCCTACGGCACCGACCGGATCGCGCCCGTCGATGTCATCGTTGGCCCTGGCAATGCCTATGTCGCTGAGGCGAAACGGCAATTGTTCGGCGTTGTCGGGATCGACATGGTTGCGGGACCGAGCGAAATCCTCGTCGTCTCCGATGTCGCCAACGACCCCGACCATATTGCCGCCGACCTGCTGAGCCAGGCCGAGCACGATCCCAGTTCGCAATCGATCCTCATCACCGACGACGAGGGCTTCGTCGCGATGGTGAACGATGCGATAGACCTACAACTGGTCGAGCTTCACACCGGCGCGGTGGCGAAGCAGGCTTGGGAGAATAACGGCGTCTCGATCATCGTCGAGGACCTGCGCCGCGACGCCCCCGCCCTCATCAACCGCCTCGCCGCCGAACACGTTGAACTAGCAATCGAGGAACCCGAGGCGATGCTTTCGCAAATCCGCCATGCCGGGAGCGTCTTCCTTGGTCGGATGACACCCGAAGCGGTCGGCGATTACGTCGCCGGGCCGAACCACGTATTGCCCACGGGCCGCCGCGCGCGGTTCTCCAGCGGGCTTTCGGTTCTCGACTTCATGAAGCGCACCAGTTTCATCGGGCTCGACGAAAGGGCGCTCGCCGCCATTGGTCCGGCTGCGGCGAAGCTTGCTCATGCCGAAGGGCTGCCCGCGCACGCACGTTCGGTGGAGATGCGCCTCAAATGAACGCCCCCGCACGATCCAAGGCCCGTAGCGCCGCCCGTCTGGGCGCGGTCCAGGCCCTGTACCAGCAGCACATGGAAGGCACCGCGCTCGCCCGCCTGCTCGACGAGTTCCACCAGCATCGCCTTGGGCGCGAGGTCGACGACGAGGATCATGCCGGCGAAGTCATGGCCGATGCCGAGATCGCCTTTTTCGACGATATCGTGCGCGGGGTCGATGCCCGGCGCGAGGAGATCGACGCTCTGCTGGTCGCAAAGCTGGCGGAGGGCTGGACGCTTGCGCGCCTGGACAAGACGATGTTGCAGATCCTGCGCGCGGGAACCTACGAACTGATCGCGCGCATGGACGTGCCGAAGGCCGCGGCGATCAGCGAATATGTCGATGTCGCCAAGGCCTTCTTCGATGATCGCGAGGCGAAATTCGTCAACGGAGTGCTCGATGCGGTCGCTCGCGAGGTTCGCGGCTGACGTCCCGCGGGTCTTCGGGCCCGGCGGGGGAACGCCCCTGACGTCATGACCGAGGCCGAGTTTCTCGCCGCGCTGCGCACCCTGCCCCTGCACGAAGGCGCGCGCGACCTGCGCGACGATTGCGCGTTGATCGAGATCGGAACCGAAACGCTGGTCATAAATCACGACACGATGGCCGAGGACGTGCACTTCCGGCCCGAGGCCGATCTTGCCGACGTCGCCTGGAAACTGGTGGCGGTGAACCTGTCCGACCTCGCCTCGAAGGGGGCCGAGCCGGTCGGCATCATCCTCGGACATTCGCTGGGCGGCAACGACCTGCAATTCGTGAAAGGCCTTCGCGAAGTCATGCTGGCCTACAACGTCAAGCTGATGGGCGGCGATACCATCGCGGCGACGGGCGCGAGCACCTATGCCATCACCGCCATCGGACGTGCCACGCACAAGCCGGTGCCTTCGCGCATGGGCGCACGCGCGGGCGAAAGCGTATTCGTCACCGGTACGATCGGTCGGGCCATGCTGGGTTTCGAGGGTCAGTCCGGGCACCTTGCCGCTTTCGACCGACCATTTCCGCGCCTCGCCGAAGGGCGCGCGCTCGCTCCGCACGTCGGCGCCATGATGGATGTGTCGGACGGGTTGCTGCTCGACGTCTACCGCCTGGCGCGGGCGAGCGAGGCAACCATCGCCCTCGACAGCGAGAAAGTGCCGGTCGCAGACCCATCCCGGCGGGCCGAGTTGTTGCGCTGGGGGGACGATTACGAACTGCTCTTCACCCTCCCCCCGAACCGCGAGCCGCCGGTTGCCGCGACCCGGATCGGCACGGTCGAAGCGCGCGGACCGGCTCCCCTCGTGCTCGACGGTCGGCCGATGACAGAGCAGCAGGGGCTCGGATATCAGCATGGCTGACTGGCCCATCTTGACCTGACGCCGGGCGCCTCGCATGGCCTTGCCGCATGAACGAACACACCGAAACCCGCGCTCTCGTCGATGAACTGGTCGAACTGCTGACAATCGAGAAACGCGCGGCCGATATCTATGTCGGTTCGCCGCAGGAAGGCGGCGTCGGGCGCGTATTCGGCGGGCAGGTGCTCGCCCAGGCGCTTCAGGGAGCGCAGGCGAGTGTCGAGGCTGGCAAGACCGCTCACTCGCTCCACGCCTATTTCCTGCGTGGGGGCCGCGAAGGCGCGCCGATCGAATACCGCATCGAACGCGACTTCGACGGGCGCAGCTTCGCCAATCGTCGGGTTGTCGCCAGCCAGGAAGGGGAGGACGGAACGCCGGTCCCGATCCTGAACCTCACCGCCAGCTTCCAGGTGCCGGAGGACGGCCTCGAACACGAAGACTCGCCCATGCCCGAGGTGGAGGGTCCGGACCAACTCCGCCCCGACATGGAGATACGCCGGGAAATGGCGGATGCCATGGGGGATCGGTTATCCGGCGCGCAACGTACGCTGATGCTGCGCCCGCGGCCCATCGAGATGCGCACGCTCGACAAGCTGCACTGGATGAATGCCGCACCACGTCCTCCGCGCGCTCACACGTGGTTTCGTGCCGCTGCTTCGCTGCCCGATGACCCGGCACTGCACCGGGCGATAATCACCTATGCGAGCGATTTCACCCTTCTCGGCACCAGCGCGCTGCCCCATGGACTGTCGTGGATGCGCGGCGAATTGGTCGGTGCCAGCCTCGATCATGCGATCTGGTTCCACCGGGATGCGCGCGCCGACGAATGGCTGCTTTACGCCACCGATGCACCCTGGTCGGGCGGCGGACGTGGCTTCAACCGGGGCCGGATCTTCGATACCGGCGGCAACCTTGTCGCCAGCGTCGCGCAGGAAGGCATGATGCGAAAGCGGCGCAGCAATTCCTGACCTGTGCCGCCTCGCTCAATGAGCGAGGAAGATCGGCATCTGCGGATCGGTAAGCGCGCGCCGCGTCACGCCGCCCAGCAGCATTTCGGCAAGGCGCGAATGTCCGTAGGCGCCCATCACCACCATGCTGCAATCGCGCGCTGTCGCCGCGGAAAAAATCGTGTCGGAAATCTTGGCTTCGCCTCGCGGGATCTCGACGATCTCGGCCCTCAGGCCATGGCGGTCGCAATACTTCGCCGCTTCGCTCGCCGGGAAATCGAGCCGCTCACGCCCGTCATCTTCGACGACGCTGGCGATGTAGACCGTCCCGGTGCGCTCGAGCAGTGGAACCGCACGGCGCAACGCCACGGCGCTTTCCGAAGAACCGTTCCACGCCACCAGCACCGGCTTGTCGAGGTCGAAGCCCTTGCTGTCGCCGGGCACCACAAGCACCGGCACGGGCGCCTTCAGCGCCAACGCCCCGGCCAATGCCGAGGGGCCGCGGCTCCCTTCCTCACCGACGTCGTGCGGACCGACGACGACGATGTCGTGGAGCGCCGATTGTTCAAGCAGGCGGCTTTCGGCCATGCCGTAGAGGAAGCGCCATTCCCACGACACGCCTTCGTTCGACAGGTCGGTCTCGATCGTCCGGCGCAGTTCCTCTGCCGCTTCCTTAATGCGGGGCATGGCCGCAGCCATCGCCGATCCATAGAAGTCGCCCGGCGCGAACACCTCGTAACTGACCGCCTGCAGACACGTTATGTGACCGTCGCATCGGCGGGCGATATCCATCGCCACTTCGAGCCGCGCGTCCATGCAGGTGTCGCCGTCGATATGGAGCAGGATGGTTTTCATCAAAAGTCTCCCATTGATTGCAACGAACTCGATAGCCCCAACGGTTCGCGCCTGCCTTGACCTGCATCAAGCTGGCGGTTTGCCTGCGAACCGCTATCATCGTTTCGAAACGTGGAGAGAACGATGCAAGTCACCCGCCAAGAGCCGGTTCGCACCAGCCTGAAGCCTTCGAACCACCCCTACCTGTCCGGGCCGTGGACGCCGCTGCACGAAGAAGTCGACGTCGACGAACTCCAAGTGATCGAGGGAGAGGTTCCGCGCGATCTCGACGGGATCTACCTGCGCAACACCGAAAATCCTGTGCACCAGCCGCTCGGCCGGCACCATCCGTTCGATGGCGACGCGATGATCCACCAGGTCAGTTTCCGCGACGGAAAAGTCAGCTATCGCAATCGCTTCGTGCGCACGCACTGCTTCACGGCGGAACAGAACGCCGGACGCGCTCTATGGGGCGGCCTGATGGACCCGCCCGGCATGTCGGAACGGCCCGGTTTCGGCGCACACGGATCGCTGAAGGACACGGCCAGCACGGATATCGTGGTGCATGCCGGCGTCGCGCTCGCGACGCTCTATCAATGCGGCGAGGCATGGCAGCTCGACCCCGCCACCCTCGACAATCTCGGCAAGGCGCCGTGGGGTCCGCTCGATGGCGTTTCGGCGCACCCAAAGGTGGACGAGGCGACGGGCGAACTCATGTTCTTCAACTATTCGAAGCACGCGCCCTACATGCATTACGGGGTCGTCGACCGCTCGGGTCGCCTTGCCCACTACGTGCCGATCCCCCTGCCCGGCCCCCGCCTGCCGCACGACATGGCGATCACGCCGAAATGGTCGATCCTCAACGACATGCCGCTGTTCTGGGATGCCGACCTTCTTGAGCGCGACGTCCATGCCGCTCGGATTCATGATGGCATCCCCACCCGTTTTGCGCTGATTCCGCGCCATGGGCAGCCGGAAGACATTCGCTGGTTCGAAGCGGCTCCCACCTATGTGCTGCACTGGACCAACGCGTATGAAGATGGCGATCAGGTGGTGCTCGAAGGCTATTTCCAGGACAAGCCGATGCCCGACCCGATCGAGGAGGCGGGCGAGTACAGCCACATGATGGCCTATGTCGACGAACACAGCTTCCAGAGCCGCCTGCATCGCTGGCGTTTCGATCTTTCGACCGGCGAATGCATCGAAGAACGACTGTCGGACCGGATCGTCGAATTCGGCATGATCAACCCGGCCTTCGCGATGAAGCGGCACCGCTACACCTGGTCGACCACGTCGAAACCGGGCTGGTTCCTGTTCAACGGTTACGTCCGCCACGACAGCGAAACGGGGGACGAACAGGTCTTCCGGCTACCCGAGGGCGTGTATGCGAGCGAAAGCCCTGTCATCCCGAAGAAGGACGGCGCGAAGGAAGACGACGCTTGGATCGTCACCTTCCTGATCGACGAGAACAAGGGCACGTCGCAATGCGCGGTCCTCGATGCCGGGGACATCGCTGCCGGGCCGGTCTGCCGCCTCGCGCTGCCGCACAAGATTTCGAGCGGTGTACACGCAACGTGGGTCGAGCATGAGCAACTGGAGAAGGACCGGGCGTTCCGGCTGGAGGCGCTGGCGGCCGCCTGACGATCGCGTCAGAGCAGGCGGCGCACCAGAACGCCGAGAATGGCCGTCGGCGGCACTTTCCCCAGTTCGCGCTCGCTGCGCGAATAGCGGGACGTGCCGCGCAGATAGATGTTGCCGAATTTGCCGACGGTGGAAACCTGCTTCACCATTCGGCCGAACTCGGGATGATCGAGCAGAACGACATCGCCCCTCATGGTGCGCGGAGCGCGACGGAACAGGGCGATGCTGCCACGGGGCAATCGTGGTTCCATACTGCGATCCCGCAACCGCGCCAGTTTCAGTCCGAACATTGGGTCGAAATGCCTAGTGAGGCGATCCTGCGCGAACAAGTACGCGTTTATCGCTATCACCCATCAAATGATGCCGACGCATTTCTCGATCGCCCCCTTCGCTCCGATCACTGCGAACAGGATGGTCGCGCTTACTCCATATGGCATGGGGGTTGATAAGATTTCATGGCACTTTTGAAAGCGCGGTGCGTTGCCATTGCAACCTGTTTCACCCCCAAAACGAGAGGAACCGAACATGGCTTTCAAACTCATGGACCTGCCCTATGCGAAGGACGCGCTGGACCCGGCGATTTCATCGGAGACCCTGTTCTACCACCACGGCAAGCACCACAACGCCTATATCGAGAAGACGAACAAGGCGATCGACGGCACCGCCCATGCGGACAAGTCACTCATCGAAGTGATCTCCGCCGCACGTGACAGCGACGACGGGCTGTTCAACAACTCTGCGCAGAGCTGGAACCACGGCTTCTACTGGCATTCGCTGGCGCCGCAGGAAACTAATCCGTCCGATGAGCTCTCGAGCATGATCAAGGACGCTTTCGGCTCGGTCGATGGGCTGAAGGAAAAGCTGAAAGAGCACGGTGCCGGGCACTTCGCCAGCGGCTGGGTCTGGCTCGCCGAAGAAGGTGGCAAGCTGACCATCAAGGAAACGCATGATGGCGATACGCTCGCCGATCGTGACGGGGTGAACCCGCTCCTCACGATCGACGTTTGGGAGCACGCCTACTACCTCGACCACCAGAACGCGCGGCCGGAGTACCTCGACGAAGTTACGGAATCGAAGCTGAACTTCTCCTTCGCAAGCGACAACCTCGCACGCGGATCGACGTGGTCCTACCCTTCATAAGCGCTTTCAGACGCACGTGAAAAGCCCCGGATCGCGGCGTCGCGGTCCGGGGCTTTTTGTTGTCCGGGGTTCAGGCGTTGGCGGGAACCGGCGGCGCGGAGACCGGGACGACCGCATCGCGGAAACGCACCAGCTTGCGACGATCCTCGTCCCACAGCGTTAGCGCCAGCGGGGTGAACGTCTGGCGCGTAGTAAAACGGTTTACCTCGGCAAGGTCGGGATGGGCCTCCAGCACCTCGGGCAGGCGATAAAACGGGATACGGCTGGCGAGATGGTGGACGTGGTGGATGCCGATATTCGCTGTGAACCAGCGCAGACCGGGCGGGAGGTGCAAATAGGAACTGCCGAGCAGCGCGGCATCATGAAAGTTCCAGGCCTTACCCGTCTCCCAGTGCGCATCCTCGAACTGGTGCTGAATATAGAACAGCCAGACCCCCACCGACGCCGCCGTCAGCAGGACCGGGAAGAACACCAGGGCGCTCGCCAGCCAGCCGAACTGCCACACGATCAGGGCCAGCAGTCCGAGGCTCGCCGCATTGGTGCCCATCGCGCTGATCCAGTAGGTCGAACCATCGCGCATGTGGCCAACGGGAAGGCGATGGCGGATGAGGAACAGGTAGGCCGGGCCGATGCCCAGAAGCACCAGCGGGTGGCGATAGAGGCGGTATCCGAACCGCTTGAGTGGAGAGCGCTCCTGATATTCGCGAACAGTCAGCGTATCGACATCGCCGAAGCCCCGTGCATCCAGGTTTCCGGTCCCGGCATGGTGCAGCGAGTGGCTGCGGCGCCAGCAATCGTAAGGCGTCAGCGTCAGCACACCCAGCGCGCGTCCGAGCCAGTCGTTCGTGGCGCGGCTGGCGAAATAGGCACCGTGCCCGCAATCGTGCTGAATGATGAAGAGCCGCAGCAAAAACAACCCCGCCAGCGGCGTCAGCAGCAGGACGACGCAATAGCCGGCCTCGACTGCGAACAGGAGGCCCGTGAATAGCGCGATGAACGGCACCAGCGTGATCGCCAGCTCCCACCAGCTGCGCGCGGAGTTGGGCGTGCGGAAGGCGGCGAGTTCGCGCATCAGACCCTTCGCGTCGAGCGCGGGGGATTGCGCGGATGGCACCGCAGTGCCTGTATCAAGATTTTGATTTTTCAACATTTTGTCCGGAATATCGTTTCGCCACAGCCCTAGAGAGTAAATACAGCATTGTCACGACACGGCGCGAAAAAGCAGCGCCGTGCGAATGCCTTAACTCCCCGCATGATAGAAATCGTAAATTCGCCGCGCGACCGCGTCGCTGACGCCCGGCGCGCGTTGCAGGTCTTCAAGCGCGGCAGCGCGCACCTTGCTCGCGGTGCCGAAATGCAGCAGCAGCGCCCGCTTTCGCGCCGGGCCTATACCCGGGATCTCGTCAAGTGGCGAGGCGCTGATCGCACGGCTTCGCTTCGCCCGGTGCGCTCCGATCACGTAGCGGTGCACTTCGTCGCGCAGGCGCTGGGCATGGAACAGCACTGGCGAATTGGTCGGCAGCGTCTTCTCGCGCCCATCGGGAAAATGGAACACCTCGCGTCCCTCCCGCCCGTGATGTGGCCCCTTGGCGATTCCGATCACCGGGACATCGTCGGCGAGCCCATATTCCTCGAGCACGTTCATGACCGAGGAGACCTGCCCCTTCCCGCCGTCGATCAGGACCAGATCGGGGAGAATGCTTTCATGCCCCTTGCCCCGTCTGGACGAAACCTCGTCCCCCGATCCATTCTCGGCGAAGTTGCGAAACCGCCGTTGCATGACCTCCCGCATCATCCCGAAATCGTCGTTCGTCTGAGCGGACTTGATGTTGAACTTGCGATATTGCGACTTCTCGAAGCCTTCGGGGCTGGCAACGATCATCGCGCCGACGGCCTTCGCGCCCTGGATATGGCTGTTGTCGTAAACTTCGATCCGCTGCGGTGCCTCTTCGAGTTCCAAAAATTCGGCCAGCTCGCGATTGACCTTAGCCTTGGTCCCCGTTTCCGCCAGCCGCCGGTCGAGCGCATCCACCGCATTGCGGCTGGCCTGCGCCATCAGCTTTCGCCGGTCGCCACGCTGGGGCACGCTCAACTGGACCTTGCGCTCGGCAAGTTCGGACAGGGCCGCCTCGATCAGTTCGGTTTCGGGCAGTTCGCGATCGACCAGCACCATCGGCGGCGGCGGTACTTCCTCGTAGAACTGCAGGATGACGTCGGCGAGCACCTGGTCCTCTTCCACGTCCTTCGTATGGCTCGGGAAGAAGGCCCGATGCCCCCAGTTCTGCCCGCCGCGAACGAAGAATGCCTGCACCGCGATATGTCCGCCCTTCGTCGCCAGCGCGAAGACGTCGGCGTCCCCCACGCCTTTCGCGTTGATGGCCTGGCTTCCCTGAATGAATGTCGCGGCGCGCAGGCGATCGCGCAGGATCGCTGCCGTCTCGAAATCGAGGCCCTCCGCAGCCTTCGCCATCTGGCGTTCGAGATCGGCCTGCACCTGGCCCGACTTGCCGACGAGGAAGTCCTTCGCCTGAGCGACCAGCGCGTCATACCCTTCCTCGTCGATGCGACCGACGCACGGGGCCGAACAGCGCTTGATCTGGTAGAGCAGGCAGGGGCGGTCGCGATTGTTGAAGAAGCTGTCGGTGCAGCTTCTGAGCAGGAACAGCTTCTGCAGCGCGTTGAGCGTCGTATTGACGCTCCCGGCGCTGGCGAAAGGGCCGTAGTAATTGCCCTTCGCCCGCCGTGCGCCGCGATGCTTGTGAATGCGGGGGAAGGCGTGATCGGCGCGCAGCAGGATGAACGGGAAGCTCTTGTCGTCCCGCAACAGCACGTTGAAGGGCGGTCGGAAACGCTTGATCAACTGCGCTTCTAGCAGCAGCGCCTCCGCCTCGGAGTTGGTGGTGACGATTTCCATCGCCCGGCACTGGCTGACCATGCGCTGCAACCGGCTCGATAGCTGGGCGACCTGGGTGTAGTTCGCCACCCGCGCCTTCAGGCTGCGCGCCTTGCCGACGTATAGGACATCGCCGCGCGCATCGAGCATGCGGTAAACGCCCGGCACCGGCTTCAACGTCCGCACCGTCTCGCGGATCGCCTCGACCCCGACATCGAGGTTCGGCTGGGCGCTGGCCACCGTATAGGTCGCCTTGTCCTCGTTGAAGCGTCCCGCACCACGCGGATCGTTGGGACTGCCTGCCTCTGTCTTCGCCATGCGCGCTAGATAGGAGCGCCATCGCCGCGATGAAAGTTTCGGGCTCAAATAGCCGCCTGCGGGAACTGTGGCGTAATTCTACAAGCCGATATTCCGTTCGTCCTAGTTTTGGCACTGCGAAGCGCTTCGCTATATTGTCCATGGAAGAATTCTTCATGGGTGAGCCAATAAATAAAACGGTGGGTTGCCTTGGTTTAACTAACAGGAGGCAATAAAATGTCCCAACACGAACATCACGGGATGAAGGATTTCGACGGGCTCAATCCGTATTGCAACATGAGCCTGTACGGTGACGAGGATCTGGGCGGTTTGCGCGAAGACCGCTTCGGCCGACTGTTCCCGCAACTCCGGCCAGCTTACACTCGCCCCGACATCTTGCAGGCAATCGGCGCCATCGGCGGCCCACTGGACGGGAAATCCGAGAACGATCGAACGGACAGCGTCCCGGTCGGGCTGATCTTCTTCGGCCAGTTCGTAGATCACGACATCACGCTCGACGCCTCGACCACGTTCGACAGCGTAGTCGACGATCCGGGCGGCATTGCCAATCTGCGCTCCCCTACGCTCGACCTCGATTGCATCTACGGCCTCGGACCGGAGGCGCAGCCTTACCTTTTCAATCAGGAAAGCGATCCAGGCGATCCCTCGAAACCCGGTCCCTTCGCCGGGGTGAAGCTGCTGACAGGGGCAGACAATCCCGGACAGGGCGGAATGGCCGAGCACGACCTGCTTCGCGCTCCCAATGGTCGCGCGATCATCGGCGATCCGCGCAATGACGAGAACCGGGTCATCAGCCAGATCCAGCTTGCGATCATCCGCTTCCACAATCACGTCGCACAAACACTGCACGACGAAAGCGTGGCCGATCCGAAGCGCGAGGATCTCGTCGGACACGAATTGTACGAAGAGGCCCGCCGCGAGACCACGTGGCACTACCAGTACGGCTTGGTGAACGACTTCCTCACCGCGCTGTGCGGCGTGCCGGTGGTCGAGAAGATCCTCGGCTGCGGACGCCAGCATTATTGCGGTAACGTGCCCTTCATCCCGATCGAGTTTTCCGTTGCGGCGTACCGTTTCGGTCACTCGATGATCCCGATGAAGGTGCAAACCCGACAGGGCGGCCCTAGGCTCGAACTGTTCGGCTCAACGCTCGGCGGCGGGTTTGACGCGGTGAACGATGCGAAGGCGATCGTGGACTGGCACGAGTTGCTGGATACGCCGGAGAACCGCCAGATCGAACGGGCGCAGAAACTCGACACGAAGCTCGCAGGCGACCTCCTCAACCTGCCCTTCGTCAACGGACCGCCGGCCGAGAAATCGCTCGCGACCCGCAACCTCATGCGCGGCAACACCTTCCTCCTGCCCGGTGGGGAGAAGGTCGCCGAAGCGATCGGCTGCGATCACAAGCAAATCGATAAGGTCGTCAAAAGGATCGCCAAGGTCAACGGCGATCTCGGCGCGGATGGCATCCCGCTGTGGCTCTACCTGCTGGCGGAAGCGGAGGTCATCGGCCGAGCGGAACCCGATGGCAGCGACAAGGAGGGCGAAGCGCTGGGCCCAGTCGGCGCTACGATCGTCGCGGAGGTTCTCATCGGCCTGCTCGAGCTCGACGATCGTTCCTATCTCGGCGCCAATCGCAACTGGGGGCCGCGCGAAGAGTGGAACACGCTGGGCAAGCTTATCACGGTGGCCCAGCCGGCCCTGCCGCCGATCTGAGCCGCCGTACAGAGGTCCGCCGGTTCACCGGCCGGCGGCACACGGGCGAAGCGGGCGCTGCACTGCCCCCGCATCTCGCTTCGCCCATTTTTCCTTGCGGCGGCGATTGGCTTGCGCTCGCTGCGCGCCTAACGCACCGGCGTGGAGCGCTATGACGTCATAATTCTGGGAGCAGGCGCGGCCGGCCTCATGTGTGCTGCCCGCGCAAGCCAGCGCGGCCTGAATGTCCTCGTGCTTGAGCGCGCGGACAAGCCGGGGAAGAAGATCCTAATCTCGGGCGGCGGCCGGTGCAATTTCACCAATCTCGGCGCCGGTCCGGAGAACTACATCTCCACCAACCCGCATTTCGCCAAGTCCGCGCTGGCCCGCTACTCGCCTTCGGACTTCCTCGAACTGGTCGGCAGGTACGGCATAGCCTGGCACGAGAAGACCCTCGGGCAATTGTTCTGCGATGGATCGGCGAAACAGATCGTGGACATGCTGCTGGCCGAGTGTCGACCGGACCGCACCGAACTGCGATGCGATGTTTCGGTCGATCACGTCGCCAAGAACGGCGACCTGTTCGAAGTCTCTTCTAGCAGGAAATCCTGGACGGCCCCCGCGCTGGTGATCGCGACCGGCGGCCCCTCGATCCCGAAGATGGGCGCGACCGGTTTCGCCTACGACCTGGCCCGGCAATTCGGCCTCAAGGTCGTCCAGCCCCGCCCCGCGCTGGTCCCGTTGACCCTTGGCGGAGAGGAGACCCTCTTTCGCGAATTGTCGGGCGTGTCGGCCCCGGTGCGGGCCCGCGCCGGAAGGACCACTTTCGACGAAGCGGCGCTTTTCACCCATCGCGGCCTATCCGGGCCGGCGGTGCTGCAAGTCTCGTCCTACTGGACGCCGGGCGAGACGGTCGGGATTGATTTCGTGCCGCGGGCGGACGGCGAATGGCTGATGGAAGCCAAGCGCGACCGACCGCGCGCCAGCCTGAAAACGGTCCTGAGCGATTTCCTGCCCACCCGTCTTGCCGAAGCCCTGGCCGAGCGGTTGGGGATCGATCGCGAATTGGGCAATGTCTCCGACAAGGACCTGCGCGCAGCGGCATCGCGACTGGCGGACTGGCGCTTCACCCCGAGCGGCACCGAGGGGTTTGCCAAGGCCGAAGTGACCATAGGCGGGATCGATACGCGCGAATTGTCGAGCCGGACGATGGAAGTGCGGCGCGTGCCCGGTCTGTACGCGATCGGCGAAGCGGTCGACGTGACGGGCTGGCTTGGCGGCTACAATTTCCAGTGGGCGTGGGCAAGCGGATATGCTTGCGGCGAGGCGCTCGGCATCGCCTTCTAGAACAGCTTGCGAATGTCGACGCCGACGAACCGCCCGACCGGATCGATCAGAAACGGCTGGTAATTGAGCGGCGTCTCTCCGCTGTCATTCACCACCCGCCGCCGCGCATCGAAGACGTTGTCGACGCGGAACGACAGGCGCAGGTCCTCTAGCCATTCCGCATCGCTGCCGATCAGTTCGCCGATTTCGGAGAACACGCGGAGGTCGAACCGCGCGATATCGCCGAAGAACAGGTCGCTCGACCCCGGAAGGCCCGACCCGTCGAGCCGGGTTTTGCCGGTATAGCTTGCCGAAAAACGTGTGCCGATCCCTTGCCCGAAGACACCCGCCTCCAGCCGCGAAGTGTTGCGCGGGAAGCCGAACGACGAGGTCGCATCGCCATCTAGCTGGTCGAGCGGATCGAGGCCGGGGGCGATCAGTATCTCGTTCTCCAGTTCGATGGTGTGATTGAGCGACACGAAATAGCGAAAGCCGCTGAAAGATCGCCGCTCGAGCGGGTTGAAACCGCCACCGCCCGGCGATCCGACACGCGCGTCACCCCTTTCGCCCGTGTCCGAACACAGGCGCGAACGCAGCTGCTCCAGCCGCTCGGCGGATATATTCCCGTCGGCATCGCGCAGCCGGCCCAGCATCATTTGGGCCATACGTGGGTCGAGGCCGGGAAGCGCGTCCGAAACGTCCTCGCCCGCATCGATCCTCGCGATCAGGTCGCGCAGGCGCGCCATGCCGTCCTCACCGCAGGCAATCTCGCGGATCGCGGCAAAGCCAGGACGATCGGCGGTCCCGGGCTCCCCGCTATCGGCGCCAAGTGCACCCGGGTCGAAAGCGCAGATCCCTTCGCGCAAGGACGCGATACGTGCAGGATCGATCTCTCCGTCCTCGCCGCGAACCTGCGCGAGCAGACGTTCGAACCGCTGCGCATCGAAACCGGGAATGGTGGCGGAGAGGTCTTCTCCGCTTTCGGCCGCTTCGATCAGGCGGGTAAGTACGGCGAGCCCATCGTCGGCGCAGATGCGGGTGCGAAATTCGCGAAAGGCCGCACGCTGTTCTGCGGTGGGTGCGCCGCCGCGCTCACTCGGCGCAGCCCGGTCCTCGCGGGCGCCATCGCGGCCTCTACCGCCGCCCCGGTTTCCGCGTTCGCCTCGATCGCCTCGCTCACTACCGGCTTCTTCTTCGTCTTCGCCGAAGCTGCCGCGCGTGGACAGGCCGAACTGGAGGCGGCTTGAGCGGGTCTCCGCGAAGGTCACGGCGCGCCTGTCGATCCGCTCCAGCCGGCCGTCAGGACCGCGCGTGGTGCGGCCGGGAAATGCCGCCTCGATCTCCGGCGTCACCTGCGGAAACCCGCTGGTCACATCGTCCGAACGATTGGTGTTATATTCCAGCGTGAAGCGGGTGTTCTCCCAGAACGGCAATTCCCAGTTGGCGGCGAATTTCCAGTCGCGCTGGGTCTCGGCCAGCAGGTCCGGATTGCCGCCGGTGACGACCGTGGCGAGCACGGTTTCGCCATTCACGAAATCGAATACGGGCACGTTGGGCAACTCGATCGTCGGATCGCCAAGCGCCGAGAGACCGGGCGCGACCTCGCGCTGGATATAGGTTGCCGACAGGTCGAGATTGTCGAACGGCTCCCAGTTCAGGCCGAGCGTGTAGTCGCCCAGCGTGCCGAAATCGGAGAGGTGCTGAAGCCCCAGCTGCGCGTTCAGCGATACGCTTCCCAGCGCATCGGCGAACCCTTCGCGGCGGCTGGTGATCGGTACGACGAGGTTCACCCCGGTCGAAAGCTCGCCCCGGGTCAGGTCGACCGGCAGCCCGCCGCGCGTGTCCTCGGACTGGAGGTTGGTCCAGTCGTAGCCGATATCGAACGTCGCCGTCACTTCGCCGCCGGGCAGGTAAACGAGCGGTCCGCGCATGGTTGAAAGGGTACTGAAAGCGACAGAGCGGGTATTGGCTGTGTCGAAACCGGCATCGACCGCACCCGGCAGGGCCGCATCGAGCGACAGCGCTCCCCCCAAAGCCTCCTCGATGAAATCGTCGGTGTCGAAGCGGCGATCGACCTCCTGTTCCGTCTCGGTTAGGCTGGCATCGAAGGTGCTGGTCAGCTGGAATTCGTTGACCGCCGTGGTCAGCGATCCCGAGGTGGCGAAGCTGTCGCTCGCCGTGCGTTGCTCCAGCGGCGTGTCAGCTCCGAACGTTCGCAGTACGCTGCTTTCGCCATCGCTCAGCAGCACCGTGTTGAGGCCCTGCAGCGAACGCCGGTCCTCGCGGTCGTAGCTGGCGCTGGCGCTGAGCGAGATGCCGCTGTCGATCAGCGCCTTCGCCCAACTGACGTCGGCCTCCAGCGATCGGCTGTCGGGTACGAGGCTGCGGAACGGCGCCTGGTCGGGATCGCCCGGTACATCCGATATGGAGCCGGGGGTCTGGATGATGTCGCGCTCATCCTCGGTGAGCAGGGAGGCGTCCGATGCTTCCAGATTGACGTTGATGCGCGCGCCATCGGCGATCTGGAGGAAGCCCAGCTCCTGTTCGCGCTGGTGGTATCCGCCGCGAGACGGTCCCTCGAATTCCAGCTCGACCTCGGCGTTGCGAAAGTTTTCCTTGAGGATCAGGTTGATGACCCGCCGGTCGGGCGCGAAGCCGAAGCGCTGGGCCACCTCCTCGGGAAACACCTCGACGCGCTCCACGGCTTCGGGCGGGTAATTGCGGAACTCGCGAAACGAGCCGACCCGGATGCCGTTGATGAGGATCACCGGCCTGCCCCCGCCCCGCCCGCGTGCGGAGCCGGTCTGGTTGGTGATTTGGGTGATGAGATCCTCGATCGAGGTCACGCCTTGCGCGGCGATGTCTTCCTCGTTCAGTTCCAGCAGCGGGGCCTGTTCGACATCGAGCTGACCGCGTCGCCGGGGTGCGGAGATGACGATCTCGTTCTGCGACTGGACGTCTGCGGCTTCACCCTGGGGTTGCGGCTCCTCGATCGCGGGCGGGTCTACAACCGGCGGCTCCTGAGCGCTGGACGCAGCGGGCACGGCGAGCGCGGTCGCCCCGGCCAGCAGACCGGCACGGCGCGAGATTTGCAGGAGGAAAGGCACGGTGACCCGCGATGGTGTTCGCGGCAGGGGGAGGAGCGTCATGCGCGGCGCTTTCGACAAATTGCAGGTGGGCGACAAGTGGGACAATTGTAACGGCTTGTTACGGATCCCGTGCGCGCCGGCGACGATTTGCCTTGCGGGCGGCGCGATGAACGCGCGATTGCGCGAGGCGGAGGCTTCCCTTTTGCCTTCGCCACCGCTAAATGGCGCGCCCGAAGCGTGGAAGGTCATGCCCCTCCCGCGCAACAGCAAAAGGAAATACATGGCCAAGGAAGAACTTCTCGAAATGCGCGGGCGCGTCGTCGAGTTGCTGCCCAATGCAATGTTTCGGGTGGAACTTGAAAACGGCCACGAGGTGCTGGGACACACGGCGGGCAAGATGCGCAAGAACCGCATCCGCGTGCTCGTCGGTGACGAGGTGCTGTGCGAACTCACCCCGTACGACCTGACCAAGGCGCGCATCACCTACCGCTTCATGCCCGGGCGCGGCGGTCCGGGTCCGCAATAGGATCGCAAGGGGCCTTCGTGCCCGAAAGCGAACGGCATCTGACGCTGGCTTCGGCATCGCCGAGGCGACGCGACCTGCTGGCGCGGCTCGGTGTCGAACCGGCTGCCGTCACCCCTGCCGACATCGACGAAACCCCGCGCGAGCGGGAGCTTCCGCGCGACTACGCGCTTCGCATGGGCCGCGAAAAGGCGTTTGCGGTGGAGGCGCCGGGCTTCGTCCTTGCAGGAGACACCGTCGTCGCGGCAGGCCGGCGCATCCTACCCAAGACCCAGAGCGAGGACGAGGCGCGCCGCTGTCTCGAACTGCTTTCGGGACGACGGCACGACGTCCTGACCAGCGTGGTCCTGCGCGCACCGGACGGCAGCGTGCGCGAGCGGCTGAACGACAACGTCGTGCGGTTCAAATCGCTCTCTCGCGAGGAGATCGACGCCTACATCGCCGGCGGCGAATGGCGTGGGAAGGCGGGCGGTTATGCGATCCAAGGCACGGCCGAAGGGCTGGTGCAATGGATCAGGGGCAGCCATTCGGGCGTGATGGGCCTGCCGTTGTTCGAAACCCGCGCGCTGCTGAAGGCCGCAGGATTCGCCATTGGCTGAGTGGCTGGTCGAAGAGGGGATCGGCGAAGACCGCGCCGTCCTGTCGGACAATGGTCGACCGCTGGCGGCGGCGATCGATTGGCCGGGTGAGCTGGCCGCGGGCGCGGTGGTGGAAGGCATCTTCGCGCGCAAGGGGATGGTTGTCGGCAGCGGCATCGCGCGGCTCCCCGATGGCTCCGAAGCGTTCGTCAACAAACTCGCCCCCTCTCTCAGCGAGGGGACTGTGATGCGGTTTCGCGTGGTTCGCGCCGCCATGAAGGAAACCGGGCGCAATAAGCTCGCCCAGGTCGTGCCGACTGATGAACAGCCCCGCCCCGCACCCCGGTTGCGGGAGACGCTGGGCGCACGCCCCCTGCTTCTTGGACGAGACGTATGGGAGGAATTGCGCGGCGATGCGTGGGAAGGCGAGATGCGGTTTCCCGGTGGTTCGCTGCGTCTCAGCCCCACGCCTGCCATGACCCTGATCGATGTCGATGGCGACCTTCCGCCGCGCCAGCTTGCTTTCGAAGCGGCGGATTGGGTTGCGAAGGCGATCCGCTTCATGGACCTGTCGGGCTCCATCGGGATCGATTTTCCCACCTTGCCACAAAAGGCAGACCGCAGGAGGGTCGACGATGCGCTCGCAGCGGCATTGGGCGACTGGCGGCACGAACGCACGGCGATGAACGGGTTCGGCTTCGTGCAGATCGTCGCGCAGGTCGGGCGTCCCTCCCTCCTCCACCGCCAGCATTTCGACCGCGAGGGAGCCGCCGCGCGCTGGCTGCTGCGGCTGGCCGAACATCATGGCGGGGGTGGCGGCGTCCTGCTCATGCGGGCGCATCCCCGCGTGGTTTCGGCCCTTCGGGACGAGTGGCTGGACGAAATGCGTCGTCGCACCGGGCGCGTCTTGAAGATCGAGCCGGATCCGGCCCTTGCGCTCGATGCGCCGCATGTCCAGATAATCGGGCGATGACGAAAGCCTCCCGTGCCTGCCCGATCTGCAAGAAGCCTCGCAGCGAGGACTTCACCCCGTTCTGCTCGCAAAGATGCAAGGACCGCGACCTCGCCCGCTGGTTCGGCGATGGCTATTCGGTGCCGGGCCGTCCCGCCAGCCCCGAAGAGGTCGCTTCGCAGGATTGGGACGGGCAGGACTGACTGAACCGGAGCTACCGGGGATCGACCGGGACGCAGCGCGAAATTCCCCCCTTGCCAATCGCGAGAGCAAACGTCATAGCGCCGCTCTCATTTGCTCGCCGGGACTTGCGTTCGACGCCCGCCCCGACGCCGCAGCGAATGCCCGGGTAGCTCAGGGGTAGAGCAGCGGATTGAAAATCCGCGTGTCGGTGGTTCGATTCCGCCCCCGGGCACCACTTTTCAGATCATCGGTAGCTGCCGCACGCAAGGCGCCACCGCTCGCCGCCGCGCAGCACGCCGATTGCACATCGCGCCGCAACCGCGTATGCACTCGCCCGCGCGCCCCGGCCCCTGCCCACCATGGCAAGGTCGGGGCGAAATGTTTGCAACGCCAGCGAAAGCCTCCGCCATGTCCCGCCGTTCAAAGATCTACGAAGGCAAGGCCAAGATCCTCTACGAAGGGCCCGAGCCCGGCACGATCATCCAGTATTTCAAGGATGACGCGACCGCCTTCAACGCCGAGAAGAAGGGCACGATCAACGGCAAGGGCGTGATCAACAACCGCATCAGCGAACATGTCTTCACCCGGCTGGCGCATATCGGCATTCCGACGCACTTCATCCGCCGCCTCAACATGCGCGAGCAGCTGGTCCGGCAGGTCGAGATCATTCCGATCGAAGTGGTGGTGCGCAACGTCGCGGCCGGCTCGATCAGCAAGCGGCTCGGCATCGAGGAAGGCGAACCGCTGCCTCATTCCCTGATCGAATATTACTACAAGGACGATTCGCTCGGCGATCCGCTGGTGGCCGAAGAGCACATCGCCTGCTTCAACTGGGCAAGCCACGAGGAAATGCAGGACATTTCTTCCATGGCGATCCGCATCAACGATTTCCTGTGCGGCATGTTCGCCGCGATCGACATTCGCCTGGTAGACTTCAAGCTGGAGTTCGGGCGCCTGTTCGACGGGGATTACAGCCGCGTGATCCTCGCGGACGAGATCAGCCCGGACGGCTGCCGCCTGTGGGACGTCAAGTCGGGCGAAAAGCTCGACAAGGACCGCTTCCGCCGCGACTTGGGCGACGAGGAAGAAGCCTATCGCGAAGTCGCGCGGCGGCTGGGCCTGCTGCAGGGCGAGGACAATGGTCCGGGCGAGGTTCTCGACCTGTCGAGCCATCGCTCGCGCATGCGCGGGACGCCGCCGTCGAAGAAGTAGCGCGATCGCCCGCGGGCTTTGCTGGCCGATCGGTGTTAAGGGGCGGTTCGGATCGCGCCGTATAAGGCCGTCCGGCAACGCAAACCTCTCAAATAGGCCGCTACACCCCCCGCATGAAATCGACCGACCGTATCCTCGCCGCCGCGCTGCTCGCGACGGCCATTCCTTTCGCCCCACTCGCCGCGCAGGATCGCGAGAGCGCCGCCAGCGAAGCGTCCGACGCAAGCTGGGCGTTCGAGGACAGCGATGTGCCGGTCGATCCCGGCTTCTTCTTCGGCACGCTCGACAACGGGATGCGCTACATCCTGCGCGAGAACGCGACGCCCGAAGGCACCGCCATAGTGCGAATGCGGATCGGGTCCGGATCGCTCGACGAAACCGATGCGGAGCGCGGGCTGTCGCACTTCCTCGAACACATGGCCTTCAACGGTTCGACCGGCATACCCGAAGGCGAGATGATCAAGCTGCTCGAACGCGAGGGGCTGGCCTTCGGCGCCGACACCAACGCCTCCACCGGGTACGAGGCGATCACCTACATGCTCAACCTGCCGCGCAACGATGCCGACCTGCTCGACACCGCGTTGATGCTGATGCGCGAGACCGCGAGCGAGCTGACTATCGATCCCGACGCGGTGGAGCGCGAGCGCGGCGTGATCCTCGCCGAGCGGCGCGACCGCCGCAATTATGCGCAGGCCGCCCGCGAGGACGCGCTCGCATTCGCGGCGCCCGGGGCCCGGTTCGTGGATCGCCTGCCGATCGGCACGCTCGACGTGCTCGAAACCGCGAGCGCCGAACAATTGCGCGCGCTTTACGAACGCACCTACACGCCCGCCAACACCGTGCTGGTAATCGTTGGGGATTTCCCGGTCGCGGCTATGGAAGCGGCAATCCGCGACAGGTTTGCCGATTGGCAGGGCGGCCCGGCGCCCGTCGATCCCGAGGTGGGTCCGGTGGACATCACCCGTTCCGGGCTGACGGACATCTATATCGACCCCGCATTGTCCGAAAGCGTCGCCATCACCCAGCCCGGCGCGTGGCGCGATCGTCCCGACATCGCCGCCAACCGGCGCGAGGGTGCGCTGCGATCGGTCGCATACGGCATCGTCAATCGCCGCCTTGCGCGCCTCGCCCGGAACGCCGACGCCCCTTATCGCACCGCCCGGTTCTCCTCGGGCGACCTGTTCGAAGAGGCGCGCAACACCTCGCTCTCGATATCGAGCCAGGACGGCGAATGGCGGGACGGGATGCTCGCAGCCATTCGCGAGGTGAACCAGGCGCTGACCCACGGTTTCACCCAAGCCGAGATCGACGAACAACTCGCGAACCTGCGCACCGCGCTGATCAACGCCGTCGAAGGAGACGGCACACGCAGTAATGCAGCGCTTGCAGGGGCGGCTCTCTCGCTTGTCGCCAATGACCGCATTCCGACCGATGCCAGTTATCGGCTCGACTTGTTCGAGGCGATGGAGGACGAATTCACCCCCGAACGGGTCTTGTCGGCGCTGCGCGAAGATGCAGCGGCGTTCGACGATCCGCTGATCCGGTTCCAGGGCCGGATGGAGCCCGAAGGGGGAGAGACCGCGCTACGGTCCGCTTTCCGCGACGGCATGGCCCTGCCGGTCGCGGCGCCCCTCGATACCGGGGCAAGCGAATTCGCCTATACCGACTTCGGCGCGCCGGGCGTCGTCGTATCCGACACGCGCGACGATCGGCTGGGTTTCCGCTTCATCACCTTCGACAACGGCGTGCGCCTGACGCTCAAACAGACCGACATCCGCGAGGACCGCATTGCGTTTCGCATGTCGCTGGACGGTGGAAACCTGCTCAACACGCAAGACGATCCGCTCGCGACCTATCTCGTGTCCTCGCTGCCTGCCGGGGGCCTCGGCCAACACAGCCAGGATGAATTGCAGACGGTGCTCGCGGGCCGCAATGCCAGCCTGCGCGTCGCCAACGCAGCGGACGCGTTCAGCTTTTCCGGCGGAACGACGCCGCGCGACCTCGACCTGCAGATGCGGGTGATCGCCGCCGGGCTTACCGATCCGGGATACCGGCGCGAGGGGCTGGAGAGGTTCCGACGCGGGATCGACAATTTCTTCGAATCGCTGAACGCCACGCCCGCCAGCGCCTATGGCGCGGCGCAGGGGCGCGTCCTGTCGGGCGGAGATCCGCGCTATTCGCTCCAGTCGCGTAAAGCGTTCTACGACCTCGATTATGCAAAATTGCAGAACGTCATCGGAGATCGGCTGCAAAATGGCGCAATCGAGATAGCGCTGGTCGGCCACTTCGAAGAGGACGCGGCAATCGAAGCGGTCGCCAGCACGCTCGGCGCCCTTCCCCCGCGCGATGCCGATTTCCACCCGCGCGAGGCGGCCCGCCTTCGCAATTTCACACAGGAACGCGGCGAAGTCGTGCTGACTCATACCGGCGAACAGGACCAGGCCCTGATCCGCATGGTCTGGCCGACGCGCGACGACGAGGACCTGCGCGAAGCAATCGAATTGTCGCTGCTCGCCCGCGTCGTCCAGCTCGAACTGACCGATCGGCTGCGCGAACAACTCGGCCAAACGTATTCGACGTCCGCCCGGAGTAGCCTGAGCCGCGTCTATCCCGAGTATGGCACCTTCACGATTTCAGCACCCGTCGATGCGAACGAAGTGCCGGTCGTGCGTGAGGCGATCGCCGAATTGCTGCGCGACGTGCGGACCGCGCCGCTCGACCCCGACGTGATCGAACGGGCGCGCAAGCCGCAGCTGGAAGCTTACGACAACGCGCTCAAATCGCTCGGCGGCTGGATGGCGCTCGCGGTGCGCGCGCAAAGCCAGCCGGACCGTCTCGACCGCTGGTTCGCCGGACCGGACATCCTGCGCGCGCTGACTCCCGAGGACCTGCGCCGCGCTGCGGACGAATACCTCGCCCGCGAAAAGGCCGTCGAGTTTCTTGTCCTGCCGGAAACTTCGGCCGACGAGGTGGCGGCGATCGACTGAACGAGCGTCGGCCGCCAATCGGCCTTCGCGACGGGATATTATCGGCGAGAGGCGAAGCGATTGCGACTGGCGGGCGAAATGGCTAGACGCCTGCGCGATCCATCTACCAACGCCGTTATTTTCCATGCAGGGGCCGAAGCCATGAACGTCCGCATCACCGTCCGTCTCAAGCCCGGCGTTCTCGATCCGCAAGGACGCGCAGTGCATCACGCGCTCGGCGGCCTCGGGTTCGAAGGCGTTGAAGACGTGCGGATCGGCCGGGTGATCGAAATGGAGGTCGCGGACGGCACCGATGACGAGACCTTGCGGTCGATGTGCGAACGCCTTCTCGCCAACACGGTCATCGAGGATTACCAGATCGAAACCTCCGCCAAGGTCGACGCCCGATGAGCTTTCGCGCCGCCGTCGTCACCTTTCCCGGATCGAATTGCGACCGCGACATGGTGCGCGCGATCCAGTCCGTTTCGAGCGCGGAACCGCTCAAAGTTTGGCACGGCGATACCGAACTGCCCGACCGGCTGGACTTCATCGCGCTGCCGGGCGGCTTCTCCTATGGCGACTATTTGCGCGCAGGCGCGATGGCGGCGAACAGCCCGATCATGCGCGCCGTCATGGCCGAAGCGAAGCGGGGTGTTCCGCTGCTGGGCGTGTGCAACGGCTTCCAGATCCTCACCGAAAGCGGGTTGCTGCCCGGAGCGCTGATGCGCAATGCAGGCCAGCGCTTCATCTGCCGCGTGGCCGATCTGAAGGTCGCCAACACCGATTCGATCTTCACCCACGGTTTCAGGGACGGCGAGGAATTGCGCGTCCCGATCGCCCACCATGACGGCAATTACTTTGCCGATGACGCGACGCTCGATCGGCTCGAGGGCGAAGGCCGGGTGGCGTTCCGGTACGGGGACAATCGCAATGGTTCGCGCCGCGACATCGCAGGCGTGCTGAGCGATGACGGGCGTATCCTGGGTATGATGCCCCACCCCGAACGCGCGATAGAGCCGGTCGCACACCCTTCGCTGGGCAGCGCGGATGGCAGGCGGCTGTTCGAAAACGTGGTGCGCGCCCTCGCCGATGCCTGAGCGAGAGCCGGGGCCCCCTTATACCCAGGCGCGCAGTTCGCCGCGCTTCGCCGCTTCGATGTGGCGCTGTTCCCTGGGAGCGGAGAACAGCTGGCGCGCCTCGTCGTTCGACATCGGACGGCCGAAGTAGAAGCCCTGGATCTTGTCGCATCCCAGGTTGCGGATCAGCTCCGCTTCCTCGGCTTCCTCCACACCCTCGGCGACGGTCGTCATCTTCATGCTCTTCGCCATGGCGACGACGGCGTTGATGATGGCAAGGCTTTCATTGCTGCCCTGCGCCGCACCCTGCACGAAGGTGCGATCGACCTTGATCGTCGAGAAGCGAAGGCGCCTCAAGTATCCGAGCGAAGAATAGCCGGTGCCGAAATCGTCGAGCGCGATCGAGCAACCGAGCGCCATGATCTGTTCGAGCGCCTTGCTCGCGATGTCGGCATCGCGCACGAAGATGCTTTCGGTCACCTCGACCTCCAGCCGCTCTGGCCGCAATCCGCTCGCCGCCAGGGCACCGACGACTTCGCGGTGGAAATTGGGTTCGAGCAATTGTTCGGGCGAGACGTTCACGTTCACCTTCACGTGATCGGGCCAACTGCGCGCCTCCTGGCACGCCTGCCTCAGCACCCAGCTACCGATCGGCACGATGAGGCGGGTGTCTTCGGCGAGCGGAATGAACTTACCTGGGCTAACAAAGCCATGTTCCGGGCTGTTCCAGCGCACCAGTGCTTCGAAACTCACGATATTCTCGCTGCGCGCATCGACGACGGGCTGGTAGTGCAGGACGAACTGGTCGAGCCCCAGCGCTTCGCGAAGGCTGGCCTCGAGCTGCCGGCGTTCCTCGGCCGAAGCGTGGAACTTGGGTTCGAAGCGGCGATGTTCGCCCCCGCCGGCATCTTTCGCCTCGTACAAAGCGAGGTCGGCGTTGCGCATCAGCTCCTCGACCGTCTTGCCATCGCGCGGTCCGACGGCGGACCCGATGCTCGCCCCGACATGCAGGGTGTGATGCTCGACCATGTAGGGTTCGGAGAGCGAGGCGATGATGCTGGCCGCCAGCTTCGCAAGGTAGCCCGGCTGGCTTGCATCGCGCACGACGATGGCGAACTCGTCGCCGCCCAGCCGGCCGACGATGGCGTTGTCGTTGGTGAGCGCCTGCAACCGCGCCGATACCTGCGCCAGCAGCTTGTCGCCGGTCATGTGGCCGAGCGAATCGTTCACGGCCTTGAACCGGTCGAGGTCGATCATCATCAGCGCACAGCGCGACCGCCATTGTTTTGCATCTTCCAGCGCCTTGCCGAGCGCTTCGGTCAGTTGCAGCCGGTTGGGGAGCGAGGTCAGCATGTCGTAGCGCGCGAGGTAGGATATCTTCTCGTTCGAGTGGTGCTGCTCGGTCACGTCGGAACCGACCCCCCGCATCCCGAGGAAGCGGCCCCGCTCGTCGTGCAGCGGCGTGCCCGACAGTTCCCAGAAGCGCCGCTGCCCCTTGATCGAGACCTCGACGGTCAGGTTCGAGAAGCCTTCTCCCGATTGCAGCTTGTCGGTCAGGTCGCGCAGGCTCTGCGGAACCTTGCTCTCTTCCCAGTTCCGATTGGTCAGAAGGTCGATCATCGGGCTGCCCTCGACCTCGCCCTGTGATGCCTGCAGCGCGTAGGCCAGGCGCGGGCTGACCGAGCACAGGCGCCGCCGCTTGTCGGTCTCCCAAAGCCAGTCCGCCTCGTGCTCCTCGAATTCGCGCTGCAGCATCGACACGACCTGCTCCTGTTCCGCGAGTTTCGTCTCGGAGATACGCGCCGACAGGTAGACCCGGCCGATCTCCAGCGCCCCGAGCATGGTCAGCACCGCGAACAGGGCAATGCCGGCGGCGACATGGAACTGCCCGATTGTGAGAGCGTGGACGAAAGCGGCCGCGGAGACGATCCCGGCGAAACCGATGATGCTGAGCGGCGAGGTGGTGTAGAAATAGACCGAGCCCGCCAGCAACAGCAGCGCCACGACCAGCAGCGCCGCGAACTGCGCGAGCGATCCGATCGGTGCAAACAGCAGGAACGGCACCGCCCACAGGATGCCTGCAAGGATCGACGTCTTCGATTGTTCGAGGAACTGGCTGGTGCTGACCTGCCGGTTGCCGGCGTCGGCGAACTGGCGATCGCCGCGCGCGCCGTGCATCTGGACGAGGATCAGCGCGCCCATCCAGGTCGCGACCCAGGCAGGACCGACAGTGGCGAGATAAATCTGCGCGACGAACAGGCTCATGATCGCATGCGAGTAGACGCGGTAGAACGTCAGCTTCGCCATCGCGGCATATTGAAGCCCGCGCAGGCGCGACCAATCGACCTCGCCTTCGTCCGACAGGCCAAGGACGGCGGCTGTCGGAAGATTGTTGGCAAGCGCCTGCGACCCGGGTGATGATGTCTCGCTCACCCGCAAGCGTCTACCGTGGAAAGGTTTCTGCGCGGTAAAGCCCCACGCATGCTGGCCGCTGGCTAGCCTATTCGACCGTCACGGACTTGGCGAGGTTGCGCGGTTGGTCGACATCCGTGCCTTTCACCACCGCGACGTGGTAGGCCAGCAACTGCACCGGTATCGCGTAGACGAGCGGGGCGATCAGCGGGTGGACCCGAGGCATCTCTATTGTCGCGAGACAGCCCTCGCCCGCCTCTTCGATCCCCTTCGCATCGGAGATCAGCACGACCTGACCGCCGCGCGCGCGGACCTCCTCCATGTTCGAGACCGTTTTTTCGAACAGCGGACCCGATGGCGCGATGACGACCACCGGAACATCGTCGTCGATCAACGCAATGGGCCCGTGCTTCATCTCGCCGCTGGCATAGCCTTCGGCATGGATATAGCTGATTTCCTTCAGCTTCAACGCCCCTTCCAAAGCCAGCGGGTAATCCTGTCCGCGCCCGAGATAAAGGACGTCGCGCGCTGGCGCGATCAGCGGGGCCATGGCCGCGATATCGTCGTCGTGATCGAGCGCTGCATTGAGGCACGCCGGCGCTTCTAGCAGATGGCCCACGACCTCGATCTCCTGGTCGCGGCTCATCAGCCCCTTCTTCACCGCCATGTGCGCGGCGAGCGCGGCCAGCACTGCAAGCTGACACGTAAACGCCTTGGTCGAAGCGACGCCGATTTCCGGCCCCGCATGGGTCGGCAGCAGCAAGTCGGCCTCGCGCGCCATTGTGCTGGTCGGCACGTTGACGACAGCGCCGATTGTCTGGCCCTCCGCCCGGCAATGGCGCAGCGCGGCAAGCGTGTCGGCGGTCTCCCCGCTTTGCGAGATGAACAGCGCGAGGCCGCCCTCCTCCAGCACCGGCTCGCGATAGCGGAACTCCGATGCGACATCGATGTCGACGGGCACCCGCGCGAACTGCTCGAACCAGTATTTCGCCACCAGTCCGGCATAATAGGACGTCCCGCACGCGACGATGGTCAGGCGCCGGACGCCGGAAATGTCGAAATCGAACTGCGGCAAGGCGACCGAATTGTTATCCTGGCGCAAATAGGAGCCGAGCGTCTGCGCCACCACGGTCGGCTGCTCGAAAATCTCCTTTTGCATGAAGTGGCGGTAATTGCCCTTCTCGGTCGCCGCAGCGGAGGCGCCCGAGGACCGGATTTCCCGCTCCACCGCGTTGTTCTCGGCATCGTAGATCTGCGCGCCCTCGCGCCGAACGACGACCCAGTCGCCCTCTTCGAGATAGGAGATACGCTGCGTGAGCGGCGCCAATGCCAACGCGTCGGAGCCGAGGTACATCTCGGCCTCGCCGTCCCCATCGCCATAGCCCACCACCAGCGGAGAGCCGAGCCGCGCGCCAATCAGCAGATCGTCATGCGCGCGAAAGACGACGGCCAGTGCGAACGCGCCGCGAAGCCTGGGAAGGACGTTGCGCACCGCCTCTTCCGGCCCCTCGCCCCGTTCGACGCCTTGGGAGATCAGGTGCGCGATCACCTCGCTGTCGGTCTCGCTCTCGAATGTCCGCCCGTCTTCGCGAAGCTAGGCGCGCAATTCCTTGAAATTCTCGATAATCCCGTTGTGGACGATCGCCACTTCGCCGGTCGCATGGGGGTGCGCATTGGCCGCGGTCGGCGCGCCATGGGTCGCCCAGCGGGTGTGCGCGATGCCGAGCGTGCCGGGCGCGGGATCGTCGCTGAGGACGGCGGCAAGGTTCTCCAGCTTGCCCTGCGCCCGCCGCCGTATCAGTTCGCCATCGTGCAGCGTGCAGATACCTGCGCTGTCATAGCCGCGATATTCCATCCGCTTGAGCCCATCGAGCAGTCGACCCGCCACGGGCCGCGTGCTGACGATACCGATTATTCCGCACATTGTGTCTGTCCTTCGTCGGTTCGCGTTCGAAGCTCGCGAGCACGCGGCCGCCCGCGTTCAATCACCGAAGCCCTTACCAATGGTGTCGCGATTGGCAATCGAGCGGGTGTGACCCCCAGCCATTTCAGAACGAAGCGGCGAGCAGCGACCGCATGACCGCCCAGCTTGGTTCCCCTTCGTTTCACTCGTCACATCGAGCCATTCCTCAGGAGCGCGAGACCGCCGGCTTTACCGATCGCTAACCAATTTCGGTCATCCCCGCCTCTGAAGTATCCCCGGGGGCCCGAATGGATCTTGGAAAGTCGAATACGACCGCTTTTGCCGAGGGTTTGCGGGAGCACGCCGCGAGTTCGCCGGACGTGACCATAGTCATGCCGTGCCTCAATGAAATCCAGAGCCTGCCGCACTGCATCGCCAATGCCCTCGATGCCCTAGCCATGATACGCGGCGAACTCGATCTCAGTGGCGAAATCGTCATCGCCGACAACGGTTCGACCGATGGCAGCCAGGCTCTCGCGACCGAACTTGGCGCGCGCGTGGTTCCCGTCGCCGACAAGGGATACGGCGCCGCGCTTATCGGAGGATGCCGCGGTGCGCAGGGTCGCTACGTCCTGATGGGCGACTGCGACGGCAGCTATAACTTCACCGAGGGCGTGGCCATGATCGCCAAGCTTCATTCTGGGTTCGATCTATGCATGGGCAATCGCTTCACGGGTGGGATCGAGCCGGGCGCGATGCCGTGGAAAAACCGGGTGATCGGGAACCCCGGCCTTACCGGCATGCTCAACATTTTCTTTCGCAGCGGCATCGGCGATGCGCATTGCGGACTGCGCGCAATCCGAAAGGACTGTTTCGACCGTTTGCAGCTAAGCGGTTCGGGGATGGAGTTCGCCAGCGAAATGGTGATCAAGGCGGCATTGCTGAAGGTCCGCATTGCCGAAGTTCCCGCCACCTTGTCCACCGATCTGCGCGACCGGGCCCCACATCTGCGACCCTGGCGGGACGGCTGGCGACACCTGCGCTACCTTTTCATGCTGAGCCCGACCTGGGTGTTCGGTGTTCCGGCGGTCGCGGCACTGGCGCTTTCCGCGATCATCTTTTCATACGGATTGCTCCACCTGTTTGGCATTCTGAGCGGTGAAGCATTCTTTGGTGTGAGCTGGAGCATCCTCGCCGGGTTCCTTGCATCCTGCGGACATCTCGGACTTATCATGGCGGTCGCCACGCATTTCTACGGCGTCAATCGAGGCTATCGCATCCTGCGACCCGTCCTTCGAAGATCCGGCCACCTCCTGACGCTGGAGACGATGCTTTTGAGCGGTCTTGCCCTGATAGGGGCCGGGATCGCGGGGCTCGCCGCGGTGACGGTCGGTTGGGGCCAGGGGGGCTTCGTGGCGCTCGACAATCCGCTCCCGTTGATCCTTTCCTCCACTTTCGGCGCCATTGGCCTCCAGAACGTACTGGGCGGTTTCCTGCTCGCGATCATCGCTGGCAATGACAGCCGCTTCGTTCCAAAGCCGCGCTGACACGCCATCATGTCTTCACCCGGAGAACAGCAACCCTGGCTCAGCGTCGTCATACCGATCCACCGTGCTCGCCACTGGCTGGACGAGGCGCTGGACAGCATTACGTCCGATCCTGAGCGACCGATCGCGGTGATCGCCCTGGATTCGACCCCCGAAGGCCCTTGCGAAAGCATCTTGGAACGCCATCGGGATCGACTGGCGATCCACTACGAGTACCAGCCTGATGTCCCGAGCTGGACGAAAAAGACCAACATGGGCGTCGCGATCGCGTCTTCGATGCACGTCTGCACCCTGCATCAGGACGATCTGTGGTCCCCTTCCCGCCTCGAAACCGCGAGCCGCATGATCGAGCGGCACCCCGATGCAGCCCTTTACCTGACCGCCGCGAGGATCATCGATGAACGCGGCGCGAAGTTGGGACACTGGCGGCCGCCTTTCCCTTTCGGAGTCGTTCGCGGTGCCGACTACAGGGAATTGTTGCTCGTCCAGAATTCGATCGCCATGCCCTCCCCGATCTGGAAGCGCGATGCCTATCTCGACGTTGGCGGAATGGACGAAACGCTATGGTACACGCCCGACTGGGATCTCTGGCTAAAGCTGGGCGCTGCCGGCCCCGTCGTCTTCGATCCCGAGCCGAGCGCCGCCTTTCGCATACATGCCAATTCGCTGACCATGACCGGGGACCGAAACGAGATGGCGCACGAACTCGAAACAATACTGTCGCGCCACGATAGCGAGGATAGTCGGTTCCGGAAGCTCAGTCGCGCCTCGGTGCGGGTCAACACGGCGCTTGCCGACGCAGCCGGTGGAGGTGTTCGCGCAGCGCTCTCGGCGGTTGCTGATATCGTCCGCCTTGGTCCCGTGGATGCCGTGCGCTACCTGCGATACTCGCGCCTGATTGAGCGGGTGCTGCCACGGATGCGACTGCGACTTCGGGGGGCATTGTAATGGCTGTGGGGGCCGTCGTACGCCGGGCGTTCGGCCCGTATGAACGCGAGATATCCGATGCCTGGCGCGCGATGTTCGTCGATCTCGACGCATGGACGCGCGCCATCAAGGCTGCGAAACCCGATCCGGGCCGCATCTTGGAGGTCGGCTGCGGCGAAGGTGCCGGTACGGAAAAGCTGGCCGAATACTTCCCGAACGCGCGGATCGATGCGATCGACATCGCCGACAATCTCGGTCGGCTGTATCGCGGCGACACCGATCGGGTGGTGTTTCGCAAACAATTCGTCGAAGATCGCGCCGCTGCCGAACCCGGGGCCTACGACCTCGTGGTGCTGTGCGATGTCATCCACCACGTACCCCAGGAGGCGCAGGATTCGCTGCTCGTAGCGATCCGGACGCTCCTGAGGCCGGGCGGCGTGTTCGCCATGAAGGACTGGCACCGCGACTATACGCCGGTCTACTGGACGTGCTACCTCGCCGACCGCTACCTCACCGGCGATCGCATTCGCTACAAGAAGCCGGGCGAAGCACGCGCTCAGCTGGATCGGATTTTCGGGAGCGCGAACGTCGAGCGAAGCGCTCCGATCCGGCCGTGGCGCAACAACTACACCTTTTTCGCCAGCGTGGATTGATCCATGGCGACCAGTCAGCGATTACGCGACCAGACCACAAGGCGTCAGCTCGGGCGTTATACAGTAATCGCAGCGGGCAGTGCGCTGCTGTTCAACGTCATCCTCATCGGCGTGCATGCCGCTGGAGTGCACTACCTGGCGGCTTTGGCCGCGGCATTTTGCGTTGTGGTGATGGCCGCCTACTGCGCGCACGCGCTATTCACGTTCGAGACGCAATTCACCACGCGCGGGTTCGGACGCTTCGTGGGAACGCAATTGCTAGGCTTCCCGATCTCGGCGATCGTGCTCGCAACGCTGATCGAAGGCTTCGGCCTCGCGGTCTGGATCGCCACGCCCATCGCGACCATCCTCATGTTCGCCTACAATTTCGTCTCGGCGCGTTGGGCTACTCTCTCCACTGGCAATAGCGTGCGCTGCCAGAGGTCGTAATGGAAGGCGATACTAGTCCTTCTGCCAGACGGCGATGAAGGTTGCGAAGGGTAGCCTGCCCGGCAGCCTGTGCCAGACGCGCTCTGTTGCCATGATCGCCGGCGCAAGCCATTTCTTGACGCCGCCCGGCATGCGCAAGACCCAGTTTTGCAAAAGCACGAAGTAAGCCGGACCGCCGATATAGCGAACGGTCACCGGCGTCAGGCCGCACGCATGATCCCGTGCAAGCTCGGGGTGCGAGAGAGCATGTTCGTTCTCGGCGTCGAAATTGCCCTTGTCGATCCGGTACCACGCGCGACGAACCGGCTCGAGCATGAAGTCCGCATTTGGTTCGGCCATGATCAGCTTGCCGCCCGGGTTCAGCATCCTCGAGATGTTTTCGAATGCCATAGCCAGGTCGGCGACAAGGTGGTGGATACCCCCCATCACCAGCACCGCGTCATAGGTTTGCGAGATGTCGATTGGCTTAGTGAGGTCCCAGACATAGCAGGGGCGCCCGTGGCGTGCGGTGAAGTCCTCGCAGGCGCTTTCGGAGATGTCGCAGCCGGAGATCTCCAGATCGGGATGATGGTCTCGCATCCAGCCCGAAGCGCTTCCGACACCTGAGGCGAGTTCCATCAACGAGTGCGCACCGTCCAGTTCCGAAAGGATGGGACGGTAGATGAATTCCTCCTTGTACGCTTCGGCGTACCGGTCTGTTGTGGCTTGCGAGTATTTCTCATGAATGGCCTCGAACAGTTCCTTCTGGCGGGCGAGCTCGGTCTGATCGATATTGGTCGCGTTCATTCGGACAGCTCCTGGTTCGAAACGCCTCGTTCGCGCTCGTAGACATGCGGATTGCGCCACAGGCGTCCGCCCGCGGATTTCAGGATCGCAGAGCGAACGGCGTTGTCGGCCTGCATCACCTTATCTGCGACACCCTGACCGCGTTCGGTCCGGAACGACGTCGCATGGAAATAATCCTGGTCATCGGGCGAACGGTGCGAAAAGTAGTAATTCGATACGCAGCACCGTCGACTGTCGCGCAGCACTTCGCTGACCGAATGCCACGATCCCTTGTTCGTGAGCATGATCACCAGGCTGTTGAACGCGCTCGGAATGGTGCGGGGCTCGCCCGTCGGACCATCGTCCCACAATTGCAGGTTCCCGCCATCTTCTTCGCTCCAGTCCGGCGTGACGTAGAAAAGCAGGTTGAGCACGCGGTAACGTCGCCGGTCCTTGTCGTGCGAATTGTCGAGGTGGGGACGCAGATACGCGCCTTTCTGCATGGCGCTTATCCCGCCTGCGTACAGATCGACGTCGGGTTCGAGATCGGTTATCCCTGTAATTTCGCCGACAAGCTTCACGACGCGGGGGTCCTGGAAGGCGTAGACCGCTTCTTCCAGTATCGGGTCATGCTCGTCCATTTGCGCGGCTACGTGCTTGTTTTCCTTGATCGATCGCTTGAGCACCATGCGATCGCTCGTGGGAAAACGATCATTGATCCGGGCGACGAGGTCGGGAGGCAGAAGATCGTCGATAACGCACGTCGATATCCGTCCGAGCCGGCGGAACGTTCCCGCCAGCGCGCCGGACTCTTCTTCCAACCGTGCAACGATACGATCGGCGATCTGTGTGCGGTTCATGTGTGCGCCCCTTCGATACGTTGGGTTCTTGCGGGTTTATGCTTAAGAAAAATTTAAGCGCGGGCCGATCCGTGCGGACTCTAACCGCATGGATTATCGAGCGGCCGCACTCCGTCTTGAGGCACTCCGATCATGTCCGCTTCGACCATATGCCGTTCGCCGATCACGGCGACGGTTCCCCGCCGACAAAGCTCCGCGATCTGGCCTGCGGTCAGCTTACGGCGCGCGAAGACCAGAGGACTGTTGGAAAGGTCCGGACGGTTGCGTGTCTCGTCCACGGCATTTTGCCACCTGTCGTCATCGACGATCACGAAATCGGCCTCCTGCTGCAAAATGATGTCGTGTAGGGCAGCGTGCGGCGCGATGAACGTATGGGCCGACCAGAGAGCGGCCGGAACCATGACCAGCGCGCCGACCGCGCCGAGCCCGACCAGCGCGCCGTCGATCCGGCGTCGTCCCTGCTCGTCAGCGGCGCGGCTCCATTCGCGATAACCGAAGCCGGCCAGCAGGGCGCAGCTTCCGAGAAGGCCGTGAAGGTAGCGGTATCCCCAGCCATGGCCCTGCATAGGCAGGAGCACGAACATCGCCGCTAGCGTGAGGACGATGCCGGCGAACAGGGCAAGGACGAACGGATCCTGCCGCTTCCCCCCGCGCGCGAGCGACCAGGCGCCGATCAGGAAGGGGAGCAGGAATGCGGCATTCCATGCCAGCGCCCGCACGAGGTTGAGAAGCATCAATTGCAATGCAAGCGGATCGAGGGCGAGCAGCAAGGGAAGGACACGATCCTCGACGAAGCCCAGCACGCCTGCGGCCCCGCCCGCTCCGGTCTCCAGTCCGGCTGCCGCAACGACGATCCCGCCATAGCTCATCCAGAACAGGACGCCGAGACCGTACACTCCGGCATAGGCGCCGAACGCAAGCCATCGCCGTTGCCATGCGAGCAACAGCACCAGCGGCACCGCGAACAGCGGGTGAAACAGGAACTGGTGCAGACCCATCGCCGCCACGCCGACGATCATCGCAAGCGCATGGCTCCACCAGCGGTCCTTCAGGAAAAGCGCAAGCCAGATCAGGTTGGCGGTGAGATGGGCGCTCATCGCATAGGACGTCATGCCCATGGCAAGTACCTGCGCCGACAGGCAATAGGCGGCCAGCGCCACCCATTGGGCGCGCGGTGTATCCTCGAACAAATGCCGGGCGATCCAGGCGAGTGCCAGGAATCCCGATGCCACGAGCAACGGTCCCGTCAGTTCCGGTGCGAGGAGCGAGCCGACAAGTCCGCGAAGGACCGCGTTCAGCGGAAGGTAGCCCGATACCAAAAGCGACATGTCCGGCGTTTCGAGAAGGAAGGCCGGGGCAAGTGCTTCCGCAAATCCGTACCATTCCTGTGGGAGCCTTTCGAACAACCGGCCCTCGCGATAGATCGCGGCGTCGAACACCACCATGTGTTCATCGCGTGATAGCGGGTAATTCAGCATGATCGCATGGGTCCCGGCCCACAGCAGCACCACCAGCAACACGGCGACCAGAACTATAGCCGCACGCAAAGGAGGTTTTCCGGGCATGGTCGCGGCTGGCCTTACCCAGCCCACCAGGGCCCAGAGGCTCACCAGTCCAAGCACGGCAAACCCGTCGAAACTGCGAAAGAAGTAATAGGAAATCAAATCGCCGCTCTGGACCGCAAGGAACAGCACAATGGCAAGCGCGACCAGCGACAACTTGATGGTGAGGGATAGTGGCAAGTCGGAAGCTCCCGGACGCGCGCGGCGCCTTCCGGTTCTGGGCGCGCGCTCCACACGATTCGTCAGCCGTCCTAGAAGGGAAGCGTTAACGCCGATTTAGCCATGGTTCCCGTGGTGCCGCCGAACTTTCGCCGGGGCCACTGCAATTGGTTCACCCGTTTGGGCCCTTAGCAAAATAACAACCTTTCCAACCTATTCACCCTTTTTCGAGAGGCGGCGTTCGCGATGTTTGCGCGAAGGCGGCACGGAATTTTGGACTTGAACGCCTCGGGGGCTGTTAGATGAGCGCATTCGGCAAAAAGGGCGGCGCAGGCGGAATGAAGCCGGGTTCGAAACCCGCATTCGGCGTCGCCCGGCCAATGAAGGGTGGCAGCGGCAAGCGCGCTGCCGACGAAGGCGGCGAACAGTTCCCGCCGATATCCGAAGATCAGAAGTCCGAGCCAGCGAAATCCCAGCGGGCGCCGCGGTCCGCCGGCAACTCGCCCGGCGATGCGATGGATCGCCTTACCGAGCGCATGAACGCGGTCAACGCCGAGCCCGAAGAGGCCGGCGGATTCGAGGCGAGCGTTCACAAGATCAAGGAGCAGGTGCTTCCCCGCCTGCTCGAACGCGTCGATCCCGAGGCCGCGGCATCGCTGACCAAGGAAGAGCTGTCGGAAGAATTCCGGCCGATCATCATGGAAGTGCTGGCCGAGCTCAAGGTCACGCTGAACCGGCGCGAGCAGTTCGCGCTGGAAAAGGTGCTGATCGACGAGCTGCTCGGCTTCGGTCCGCTCGAGGAATTGCTGAACGATCCGGACGTGTCCGACATCATGGTCAACGGCCCGGACCAGACCTACATCGAAAAGAAGGGCAAGCTGACCATCGCGCCGATCCGGTTCCGCGACGAGCAGCACCTGTTCCAGATCGCCCAGCGCATCGTCAACCAGGTCGGCCGCCGCGTCGACCAGACCACGCCGCTGGCGGACGCCCGTCTCAAGGACGGCAGCCGTGTCAACGTCATTGTGCCCCCGCTCTCCCTGCGCGGCACCGCGATCTCCATTCGTAAGTTCTCCGAAAAGCCGATCACCCTCGACATGCTCAAGGAATTCGGTTCGATGTCGGAGAAGATGTGCACTGCGCTGAAAATCGCGGGCGCCTGCCGCATGAACATCGTGATCTCTGGCGGTACCGGTTCGGGTAAGACGACGATGCTCAATGCCCTGTCGAAGATGATCGACCCGGGCGAGCGCGTCCTGACTATCGAGGACGCGGCCGAACTTCGCCTGCAGCAGCCGCACTGGCTGCCGCTCGAAACGCGTCCGCCGAACCTCGAGGGGCAAGGCGCGATCACCATCGGCGACCTGGTGAAGAACGCCCTGCGTATGCGCCCAGACCGCATCATCCTGGGTGAGATTCGCGGTTCGGAATGTTTCGACCTTCTCGCCGCCATGAACACCGGCCACGATGGCTCGATGTGTACGCTCCACGCCAACTCCCCGCGCGAGTGCCTTGGCCGTATGGAGAACATGATCCTGATGGGCGACATCAAGATCCCGAAGGAAGCCATCTCGCGCCAGATCGCCGAATCGGTCGATCTCATCGTGCAGGTGAAGCGCCTTCGCGACGGTTCGCGCCGCACCACTGACATCACCGAGGTGATCGGGATGGAAGGCGATGTCATCGTGACGCAGAACCTGTTCAAGTTCGAGTATCTGGACGAAAGCGAAGACGGCAAGATCATGGGCGAATTTCGTTCGTCCGGCCTTCGTCCCTACACGCTTGAAAAAGCGCGCCAGTTCGGGTTCGATCAAGCTTATCTGGAGGCGTGTCTCTAGACCCGTCAGCCTGACACACCTGACACCAGTGTCAGGCTCTTCTGCGCCCACATATCCGTTCTGTTTCAGGAACTTGGCGGGAAATCGTCAGCCTGACACCTGTCCAACACGGTTTTGGCGTATCGGCGGGGTCGGTCGATTATCAAAGAGCGCCTGCAAGCCATAGGGCGCGCCCGGTTAAGTAGGAAAGCCCGGCCCGCTTGCTTGTCTTACAGCCGCCCCAGCACCACCGGCAGGCTGATCGCGAGGCATCCCCCGCCGATGATGGCGAGCGCGACGAACAGGCTGGTCCACGGCATGAAGCCGACCTTTTCCAGCCGCTCGATCGATCTCTCGCCCCCGCGCCGCCGGTCCATGACGAGGCACACGGCCGCGCCCAGCCAGCAGGCGAGTCCGGTCAGCGCCAGCCATTCCGCGTCGCTGGCGAATTGCAGCCGCGCCATCAGGGAGCCGATCGGTTCCATCGCGCCAAGGTAGGCAGGCGCTTCGCTTGCGCAACGTGGCGCATGGCCTAAAGCCCGCCGCCTATGGATGGTTCGATCGCCCGCCCCCGCCCGATGCTCGCGCTCGGGCTGCGTCTCGCGACCGCGGCGACGCTCGCGACGATGGCGATGCTGGTGAAGCTGGCGGGCACGCGCGGCGTCCACCTGGCGGAACTGGTGTTCTGGCGGCAGGCGATCACGCTGGTCACGATCACGGCGCTGCTCGCGATGCTGGGAAAGCTGGCGACGGTGCGCACCAACCGGATCGGCGCGCACGGGCGGCGTGCGGCCTACGGTCTGACCGGCATGTTCTTCGTCTATGGCGCAGTCATCCTGCTGCCATTGGCCGAGGCCACCGCGATCAGCTTTACCGCGCCGTTTTTCGCCGTGCTGCTGTCGGTCGTCCTGTTCAAGGAGCGGGTCGGCCGGTATCGCTGGGGCGCAGTGGTGCTGGGCTTTGCCGGGGTGCTGGTGCTGACCCAACCCGGCTTTGGCCTCGCGGGCGGCGAGGGGTTGGTCGATCCGTTCGGCGCGGGCGTTGCGCTGATTGCCGCGTTTCTCGTCGCGCTCATCAGCTTCCAGATTCAGGACCTAAACACCACCGAAGCACCCTGGAGCATCGTGTTCTGGTTCGTCGCGCTCACGACGCCGGTGACCGCGCTTGCCCTGCCCTTCGTCCTCCAGCCGCATCCGGCTGAAACCTGGGCGATTATCGTCGCGATGGCGTTTTGCGGAGCGTTGGCGCAAATCTTGCTCACGGCCTCGCTGCGGTTCGGCAGCGCGGGCGTGATCCTGCTGATGGATTACACCTCGCTGCTGTGGGCAACGTGGTACGGCGCGAGCGTGTTCGACCGAACGCCGCCCGCCAGCCTGTGGCTAGGCGCGCCATTGATCATCGCGGCGGGGCTGCTGATCGCCTGGCGCGAACGGCAACTCGCCCGGACAAAAGCGCGGGCCGCCGCAATCCGGGAACCTCACGCGCCGTAGCTTTGTTGGGTAGGGACACGCGTTGTAACAGGAGTTTCTTATGATCCGCAGCATGACCGCCGCCCTAGCCCTTGGTGTCCTGACCCTCGGCGCAGGCGCCTGCAACACCATCGACGGTGCTGGCGAAGACATCGATTCGGTTGCCGACGAGGTCGACGAGGAAATCTAAGCCTCGGCTTTCCAAGAAAACCCGAAAAGGGCGCGGCGTTGTTGCCGCGCCTTTTTTGTGTTGCGCATGATGGTTTTTAGGCGCCTATTGCGCGCCGGAACACACGGAGAAGGTTTGCAAATGTCCACGATCATCACTCGCGCCATCGCCGCGACGGCCCTGCTTCTGGCCGCGGCGGGTTGCAATACCGTGAAGGGCATCGGCGAGGATATCCAGTCGGTCGGCCGCGCAGGCGAAGACGCAATCGACTGAGCGGCATTCGCCCGCCCGGATCACTTCGCGCGATAAACTACGGTCAGATTGTTCGCAGGCATTTCGTATCGCGCCGTGCGGGCGAAACCATGATGCGCAGCCAGCGCATCGACCTCGCCAAGCTTTCGCAAACCCCAGCGCGGATCGCGCGCGCGCAGGGTCCGGTCGAAATCGCGGTTCGACGGCGCGGTCTCGACGTCATCCTCCAGATACGGGCCGTAGAGGATCAATGGCCCGCCGCCGTCCGCAAGCAGATTCGCCGCGCCCGCGAACAGCCCCTCGCTGGCTTCCCACGGGCTTATGTGCACCATGTTGATGCAGAGCATCGCGTCCGCTGTCGCAACAGGCCATGCGTCGGGCGCGCTTGCGTCCAGTGCCACCGGCCTGCGCAAATTGCTTCCGGGGAAGTCGTCCCGATACGCGCGGATTGAGGCAAGCGCCTGCGTCGAAGGATCGCTGGGCTGCCATTCGATGCCATCGAACCGTTCGGCGAAGAACAACGCGTGTTCCCCCGTGCCGCTTGCGATTTCGAGGACCAGCCCGCTGTCCGGCAATTCGCGTTCGAGTACCTCGGCAATGGCGTCGCGATTGCGCTGCGTCGCCGGGGCGTGCTGCTTGGCTGCGTCCACGCCTATCAGACCAGCCGCTCCCGGCCCTCCCAATAGGGTGCGCGCAATTCGCGGCGCAGGACCTTGCCGGTCGCGTTGCGCGGCATCTCGTCGATCACGTCGATGGTCTTGGGCGCCTTGAACGCGGCGATGCGTTCGCGGGCATAGGCGATGACGTCGGCCTCATCGATGGTCGCGCCGGGCTTTGGCACGCAGCAGGCTTTGACCTCCTCGCCCCATTTTTCGCTCGGCACGCCGATCACCGCGACTTCGAGGATGGCGGGATGGCCGTAGATCGCGCTTTCGACCTCGGCGGGATAGACGTTTTCGCCGCCGGTGATGATCATGTCCTTGATCCGGTCCTGGATGTAGACGTAGCCGTCCTCGTCCATGATCCCGGCATCGCCGGTGTGCAGCCAGCCATCCTCGTCGATCGTGTCGCGCGTCGCGTCGGGCAGGTTCCAGTAGCCCGCCGTGTTCGAGGGCGATCGCACGCACACCTCACCGATCTCGCCGTAGGGCAGTTCCTGGTTGTCGGAACCGCGCACCTCGATCTCGGACCCCGGCACCGCCTTGCCCGCCGAACGCATCCGCGTGTTGCCCTCCGTCGAGTGATCGTCCGGCGGCAGCAGCGAAATCGTGCCGGTCGTCTCGGTCATGCCGTAGGCCTGCAGGAAGCCGGTCGTCGGCATGGTGCGCACCGCTTCCTTCAGCAGTTCGAGCGGCATCGGCGCGGCGCCGTACATGAGGTAGCGCAGGCTGGAAAAGTCGGTGTTCGCCGCACGCGGGTGCTGGACCACCATCTGCAGGGCAGCGGGCACTATGAACATGTGCGTTGCGCCGCTTTCGATCGCGTCGAGCACGCCGTCGGGGGTGAATTCTGCCTGCACGATGCAGCGAATGCCGTTGGCGACGCCGATGCTGTAAAGACCGGTGCCGCCGATATGCGCGCACGGCATGGCGACGAGCATGGCGTCGCCTTCGCGGTATTCGTTCCACGGCAGCCCGGCGCGGTTCCCCTCGATCCGCAGGCGCAGGAGGTTGGCGTTGGACAGCACCGCGCCCTTCGGATTGCCGGTCGTGCCACTGGTGTAGAGCTGGAGGACCGCGTCCTCCGGGCCAGCGGGATCGTAGGATACCGGTTTCAGCGCGCGCGCCTGTTCCAGTGCCGCGTGCGCTTCGATCACTTCGGGCTTGCCCGCAACGCTCTGCGAAGCTGTGCGCGCTGCGTCGAGGAAGGCGTCCTCGACGAAGACCAGTTTCGCGCCGGTATCGCCGATTATGTAGGCGATTTCAGGCTGCGCGAGCCGCCAGCCCACCGGCACCATGACGACACCGACCCGCGCCGCAGCAAAGGTCAGGATTCCGTACGCGTCGGAATTCTTGCCGAGCCACGCGATCCGGTCGCCCTTCCCTACGCCATGCTGCGCAAACAGTGCGATTACCCGGCGCGAAAGGTCGTCGAACTCGGCATAGGTCGTGGTGCGGCCGTCCTGCTCGAACGCGGTGCTGTCGCCGCGATGCTTCGCCCAGTGGTGCAGGATCTCATCGAAGGTTTCGTAATCGTGCTGCGCATCGCTCATGGCGCTGTCTCTCCCGAATGCTCTCATACGCGAATAAAGCATCGCGCGCGGCCAGCGTCCAACGGTTTCGCCTTACCGGAAGCGACCCGAACGGCGCGCGGCAGGCTCTCGTATGACGAGCCAGACCAGCAGGCCGAGTGGCCCGGCGAGGAAGGTCGCCAGCAGGATCGGCGCCTGCAACCAGCGCGAGGCGTGTTTCGCATCGGCATCGCGCGCGATCCACAGGCCGACGAACAGGTCGAAGGCGAGGTAATGCGTCCAGCCGATGACCACGCCCGGATCGCTGGCGAAGATGGCGCGCACCCCCTCTATGGTCGAGAAATCGGCGCCGCCTCCGCCATCGCTGGGCACGATGCCGCTCAGCACCCCCGCCAGCCCCAGCACATAGGCGAGGCACAGCAGCCCGACGCCGAGGTACAGCACCCCGGAAAGCAGAGCGGGCCAGCGCGGCAGCGCGATCAGGGCGATCCATGCGACAAGGGCGATGAGGTTGACCGCGCCGAAAGCCAGTTGCCAGTCCATCCGCCTAGTCCCCCTGTGCCGGTTCGACGCGGTTGCGCCATTCGCGCGCGGCACGCTTCATCGCGTCGTTGTCGTGAACGAACTTGCCCGCTGCGCGTCGCAGCGCGAGACCCAGCGCGGCCTGTGCCACGAGATCGGCGTCGATCGAGTGCAGGCCCGCATATTTCGCGGGCAAGAGCGGCTCGATCAGCGGGGCGAACACGATGCCGAGCCGTTCGGCGATCCGCCGGTCGTTGTTGCGCGGACCCTTGAGCAGGCCCGGCCGCAATATGTCGAGCCGCTTGAAGCCGATGTTCGACACCTCGCGCTCGACCTCGCCCTTCACCCGGGCGTAGAAGGTCTTGGAGGCGGCATTGGCACCCGCCGCGCTGATGAGGACGAGGTTCGGCACGTTCGCATCGTGCGCCGCCTGTGCCACTTCGACGACGAGCCTCTGATCGACTGCGCGGAACGCCTCTTCGTCGCGCCCCGCCTTTTTCCATGTCGTGCCGAGTGTGCAGATCAGCGTGGGCGGCTGCACCGCTTCGAGAACCTCGCCCCACTTGTCGGTCTGGGCGACGAACATCTCGCAGCGCGAACCGGCCGGCAACTCCATCTCGCGTCGGGCGATGCCAACGATGCGGGCCGCGTCGCTCTCGCTCGATATGGCGATGCAGCGCCGCCCGATCAGGCCGGTCGCCCCGACGAGCGCGAGGCGCACCGGCGCGTGCGATGCGTGGTCGCGGTCCGTCATATGGCCTCGCTACACATTGGTCAGTCCCCGTGGTCGCTCGCCGTAGATCTGCGCGCAGCACCGCATGGCGAAACTGTCGGTCATTCCGGCGATGAAATCCGTGATCGTGCGTGCCCGCCCCGGATCGGTTTGCGGCAGGCGCTCCTGCCACTCGTCGGGCATCAGGGAGGCATCCTGCGAATAGGCGACGAACAGGCGCGCCACGGTATCGCGGGCGCGCTCCGCCGCGGCGACCTGTTCCGGGTGGTAATAGAGCTTTTGGTACATGAAGGCCTTCAGCGTGCGTTCGTGCTCTGCCATTTCGGGGGAGAAGCCCGCGAGTTGCCGCCCTGCCCCGCGCACTTCCTCGACCGAGCCCAATCCCTCGACCTGCGCGCGCGTATGGGTCAGCACGTCGTTCACCATCAGGCCGATCTGCTCGCGCACGAGTTCGCGCAATTGGCGATCGCGCGGCGCACCGGGGAAGCGCCGCTCCACCGCGCGCCATTGATCGGCGAGAAAATCGACCTCCAGCAGGTCGTCGAGGGACAGGAAACCGGCGCGCAGGCCGTCGTCGATATCGTGGTTGTCATAGGCGATGTCGTCCGAAACCGCCGCGACCTGCGCCTCCAGCGAGGGCCAGGTTTTCAGATCGAGCGGGAATTCGGCATCACGCTCCGCAAGAGCCCAGTTCGGCGCGGTGACCGGACCGTTATGCTTGGCAAGCCCCTCCAGCACGTCCCAGGTCAGGTTGAGCCCGTCGAAACCGGGATAGGGGCTTTCCAGCCGCATAACCGTGCGCAGCGCCTGCGCGTTGTGGCAAAACCCGCCATGGCGCCCCATCGCCTCGTGCAAGGCCGCCTCCCCCGCGTGACCGAAGGGCGGGTGGCCGAGATCGTGGGCAAGGCACAGCGCCTCGGTAAGGTCGTCGTCCAGCCCCAGCGCGCGGGCGAGCACACGGCCGATCTGCGCGACTTCCAGGCTGTGAGTCAGGCGGGTGCGATAATGATCGCCGTCGGGCGCGATGAAGACCTGCGTCTTCGCCTTGAGCCGCCGAAAGCTCATCGAATGGATGATACGGTCGCGATCGCGCTGAAAATCCGTGCGCGGACCACGTCGTTCGCCAGGCTCGGCAGTGTCATGTCCGCCGCGCCGCGCAGGGAATTCGCGCCCGCCATGATTGGCGGGATCGGCGGCATAGGGAGCACGGTCGGTCACCCGAACGGAACTAGGTCAGCCGTTCGGGCGGCTCAACGGGAACAGAACGGCAACTTCGATGAATAAAGGTGGACAGGCAGGTGCGCGGGTCCGCGCGTGCGGATTTGCAGCGTGTCGGTTGGCCGGCGGCGCGGAAGATGACGCGCCAAACGAAAGGACCGCCCGGCGCGATATGCGCGGGCGGTCCAGTCTAAGCCTGTATCGGCCTGGCGGATCCAGGTGCGACCCGAAGATCCGGAAGAAGCTGTTGATGCTATTATTTATGACAGTCCTTCACATGTGTCCTTACGGCTTGTGCGGTTCCAGGGACACCGGGCAGCGCCGTTCTTACGATCAAGCGGGCCGAAAATGCGTCAGGAGGCGTCTAGTCGTCCTGTTCCTGCTCAAGAATCCAGTCCGCCGCCGCGCTGCAATGGATCCGGGTGGAGTCGAACACCGGCAGGACGTTGGCATCGACATCGACGACAAGGTTCAGTTCGGTGCAGGCGAGCACGATGGAATCCGCCCCTTCCTGCGCGCGATTGGTGATGATGGTCTTCAGCGCCCGCTGTGCATCGCGCGTGACGCGGCCGACCATCAGTTCGTCGTAGATGATGCGCTCCAGCGTCTCAACGTTCTTGAGGTCGGGCGGCAGCAGGTCGATCCCGTGGGCGACCAGCCGCTTGCGGTAGAAGCTTTCGGTCATGACGTTGCGCGTGCCGATCAGCGCGGCTTTCTTGCGGTCGGACCTTTTGAGCGCACGACCGACATGATCGGCGATATGCAGGATCGGAATGTCGATCGCCTCGGCGATTTCATCGTACAGCTTGTGCATCGAGTTGGCGCCGATCAACAGCCCGTCGACCCCCGCACCCTCGAGCCGCTTGGCGCTGTCCACCAGCACGCTGGTCGCGCGTTTCCAGTCCTCTTCCTCGCGCAAGGCGAAAAGCTGGCCGAAATCCAGGCTTTCGATGATGAGCGGCGCGCTCGCCATGGGGGCGGCCCGCTTTTGGACGATGCGATTGATCCGGTCGTAATAGATACCGGTGGAAACCCAGCTCATTCCGCCGATAAGGCCCAGTTTACGCAAAAGAGATCGTCCTTCGAATCCTATGGTCGGCGCATCGCGCTTTGCCGTCGCTTAGCCAGCAATGGCGGGGGTCGTCCATAGCAAGGGACGGTTTTCAGCGCATTAGGTGGCCGGTGTGTCCTCAGCGGAGGATCTGCGGACCCGTTGGTCGAGCCACTGGCGCACATCTTCCAGCGAGCGACCGGGTGCTTCCTCGTGCGGAAGGTGCCCGACTTCGGGATAGATCCGCAACGATGCGTCGGGGAGCGTGTCTGCCAGCCAGCGGCCCGCAGATGCGGGGATCAAACCGTCCTTCGCCCCATGCAGGACGAGGACGGGCACGTCGATGGCCGCGATTTCCTCCTGCGTGAGCGGATCGTACGCGCTCGAGAACCGCGCCATCGTTGCCGCCCGATTGCCGGGATAGCGCAGCATTTCCCAGTACCGGTCGATCATCGCGTCGTTCACCACGCCTTCGACCGCGACCGTATCTTCAAGGCTCTGCGCTATCAGGAAGCGGGGCGTGATCTGTTCGGCGATCAGGTTGATCCCGGGCATCTGCGCGATGGCGAAACCGATATTGCCGCCGTCATCGTCTTCATCGCCCGGTGTCGTCGGCATGGGCGCCCCGCTGGACCCGACCAGGATCAGACCCTCGACGCGCTCGGGATATTGCGCGGCGAAGGCCAACGCATGCTTTCCACCCATCGAGCTGCCACCGATGACGAAGCTGCCTAGACCCAGCGTATCGGCGACCTCGCGAATATCCTCGACATAGTTGGCGCGGCTGTAATCGCCGCGCGGATCGGGTCCGGTGAGGCCGTGGCCGACCTGGTCGAAGCGGATGACGCGGTATTCGTCCGCCAATGCTTCGACCCAAGGTTCCCACGTGTGCAGATCGGCATTCGATCCGTGCAGCAGTATGACGACCGGTGCGTCGGCCTGACCATTTCCGGGTCCTTCGTCGCGCAGGTGGACCTCGGTGCCGCCCCCGATCTCGACGAATTGCGAGGGCGACCCGCCATACTTGGCGCGCATTTCGGCCGGGTCGGTGTCGGGGGTGCGAAAGACCAGGAACGCGACGACAAGGATGGCGAGCAGCCCACCCGCAATGCGCAACACCCACTTCATCGGCGCATGTCTTCGATCCATTCGCGCATCACCGCCACCGCGCGTTCATCGACGCTGGCGCGGCCAAGTTCGGGCATGGCGACACCCGCCTCGTTCGATCCCATGCGATAGACGAGGATCGAGACATCCGGATTGCCTGGCGCGACGGAAACGGCGTGCCCGCCCGCTCCGCGTCCGGCGGCGACCGGTGGCTTGTCGATCCCGAGCGCGTGGGGATCGTCCTGCTCCCAGCGCAGGTCCAGCCCAGAATTCGATGCGCCGCCGCCCGGCTGATGGCAATGGGCGCAATTGACGTCGAGATACGCGCGCGCGAGCGCGTCCGTCGCGGCGCTATCGTCCTGCCAGAGCGGCAGCCGCTGCGCGACGGCGGGCGCCGTACCCAGGCGATCGGTCGCGACCAACGTCTCGATCAAAGCGGGAGAGAGGTTGCGCGCCTTGGGGCCGATGGGAATGACCGCATCGTCCTTACCATGGCAGGCCTTGCA
>JBARZK010000006.1:0-4520 GCA_049649965.1 Erythrobacter sp. | reverse complement strand
GGGCCTCGAGGCTCAGCGGAACGTGCACGGCCATCTGGTCGCCGTCGAAATCCGCGTTGAAGGCGGAGCAGACCAGCGGGTGAAGCTGGATCGCCTTGCCCTCGATCAACACGGGTTCGAACGCCTGGATGCCGAGGCGGTGAAGCGTCGGCGCGCGGTTGAGCAGCACCGGGTGTTCGCGGATCACCTCGTCGAGTATGTCCCAGACCTCCTTGCGCTCCTTCTCGACCCACTTTTTCGCCTGCTTGAGGGTCATGGACAGACCCTTGGCATCAAGGCGCGCGTAGATGAACGGCTTGAACAGTTCGAGCGCCATCTTCTTGGGCAGGCCGCACTGGTGCAGCTTGAGCTCGGGACCGGTCACGATGACCGAACGGCCGGAATAATCGACACGCTTGCCCAGAAGGTTCTGGCGGAACCGGCCCTGCTTGCCCTTGAGCATGTCGCTGAGCGATTTGAGCGGACGCTTGTTGGCACCGGTGATCACGCGGCCACGACGGCCATTGTCGAACAGGGCGTCGACCGATTCCTGCAACATGCGCTTTTCATTACGCACGATGATGTCGGGCGCGCGCAGCTCGATCAGGCGCTTCAGGCGATTGTTGCGGTTGATGACGCGGCGATAGAGATCGTTGAGATCGGACGTCGCGAACCGGCCGCCATCGAGCGGTACCAGCGGGCGCAGCTCGGGTGGGATCACGGGGATCACTTCGAGGATCATCCATTCCGGGCGGTTGCCGGAATCGATGAAGCTTTCCACGACCTTGAGGCGCTTGATGATCTTCTTGGGCTTGAGCGTCGACTTGGTGGTCGCGAGCTCTTCCATCAGGTCGTCGCGTTCCTGTTCAAGGTCGAGCTCCATCAGCATGTGCTTGACCGCTTCGGCGCCGATGCTGGCGGAGAAGGCGTCTTCGCCATGCTCGTCCTGCGCTTCGAGCAGTTCGTCTTCGGTCAGCAGCTGGAACTTCTCGAGCGGGGTAAGGCCCGGCTCGGTCACGACGTAGCTTTCGAAGTACAGGATGCGCTCGAGCTGCTTGAGCTGAATGTCGAGCAGCAGGCCGATGCGCGAAGGCAGCGACTTCAGGTACCAGATATGCGCGACCGGCGCGGCCAGTTCGATGTGGCCCATGCGCTCGCGGCGCACCTTGGTCACGGTGACCTCGACGCCGCATTTCTCGCACACGACGCCCTTGTACTTCATGCGCTTGTACTTGCCGCACAGGCATTCGTAGTCCTTCACCGGACCGAAGATGCGCGCGCAGAACAGGCCGTCACGCTCGGGTTTGAACGTGCGGTAGTTGATGGTTTCCGGCTTCTTGATCTCGCCGAAGGACCAGGACCGGATACGCTCGGGGGAAGCGATGCCGATCTGGATCTCGTCGAAGGTTTCCGGCTTTGCGAGCTGGTTGGTGAATTTGGTCAGTTCGTTCATGACTTGGTTCCCTCGGGGGGTGAAATCTTAAGAGCGGTGAGAGGCGGGACGATGCCCGCCTCGCCTATTCCGCCGCCTCCGGCCATTCGTCCTCGTCGCTCTCGTCGGCGATCGACGTGAGTTCGACGTTCATGCCCAGCGACCGCATTTCCTTGACGAGCACGTTGAAGCTCTCCGGAATGCCGGCCTCGAAGGTGTCGTCGCCCTTGACGATCGCCTCGTAGACCTTGGTGCGGCCGACCACGTCGTCGGACTTCACCGTCAGCATTTCCTGCAAGGTGTAGGCCGCGCCGTAGGCCTGGAGCGCCCAGACCTCCATCTCGCCGAAACGCTGTCCGCCGAACTGCGCCTTGCCGCCCAGCGGCTGCTGGGTGACGAGCGAGTACGGGCCGATCGAGCGAGCGTGGATCTTGTCGTCGACGAGGTGGTGCAGCTTGAGCATGTAGATGATGCCCACCGTCACCTTGCGGTCGAACGCCTCGCCCGTGCGGCCGTCGTAAAGGACCGACTGGCCGGACGAATGGATCCCCGCCTTGACCAGCATGTCCGCCACGTCCGGTTCGCGCGCGCCGTCGAACACGGGGGTGCCCATCGGGACGCCTGCGCCCAGATTGGTGGCGAGCTCGACGATCTGGTCGGTCGAACGGCTTTCCAGGTCCTCGAAATATTGCTCGCCATAGACGTCCTTCAGACGCTCGACGACCGCTTCGGGCGGCTTGGCCTTGGAATAGTCCTCGGCCGCATTCGGGTTGGCCGCCTTCCACTCCTCGAGCTTGTTGGCGATGTCCATGCCCAGCCCGCGCGCAGCGAAGCCGAGATGGGTTTCGAAGATCTGGCCGACGTTCATGCGCGAAGGCACGCCGAGCGGGTTGAGCACGATGTCGACCGCGGTCCCGTCTTCGAGGAACGGCATGTCCTCGACCGGCAGGATGCGGCTGATGACGCCCTTGTTCCCGTGACGGCCGGCCATCTTGTCGCCCGGCTGCAGCTTGCGCTTCACCGCGACGAAGACCTTGACCATCTTGAGCACGCCCGGCGCTAGTTCGTCACCGCGTTCGAGCTTCTCCTTGCGGTCCTCGAACTTGGCATCGATGTTTCCGACGCTTTCGTCGTATTGCGCCTTGATCGCCTCGATCTGGGCCTGGCGATTGTCGTCGGCGACCGCGAACTTGAACCATTCGTGGCGGTCGATCCCTTCCAGCACCTCTTCGGTGATCTCCGTGCCCTTCTTGACCCCCTTGGGCGTAGCCGACGCGGTCTGGCCGGCCAGCATGTCCTTCAGGCGGTTGTAGGTCGCACGGTTGAGGATCGCGCGCTCGTCGGCGGCGTCCTTGCGCAGGCGCTCGATTTCCTCGTTCTGGATCGCACGCGTACGGTCGTCGATCTCGATGCCGTGGCGGTTGAACACCCGCACCTCGACGATCGTGCCCGCAACGCCCGGCGGCAGACGCAGCGAGGTGTCGCGCACGTCGCTCGCCTTTTCACCGAAGATCGCCCGCAGGAGCTTTTCCTCCGGCGTCATCGGCGATTCGCCCTTGGGCGTGATCTTGCCGACAAGGATATCGCCCGGATGCACTTCGGCACCGATATAGACGATGCCCGCCTCGTCGAGGTTGCGCAGCGCTTCCTCGCCGACATTGGGAATGTCGCGGGTGATGTCTTCCGGGCCGAGCTTGGTATCGCGGGCCATGACCTCGAATTCCTCGATATGGATCGAGGTGAACACGTCGTCCTTCACGATGCGCTCGGAGATCAGGATCGAGTCTTCGTAATTGTACCCGTTCCACGGCATGAACGCGACGAGGCTGTTCTTGCCGAGCGCCAGTTCGCCGAGGTCGGTGGAGGGACCGTCGGCGATGATGTCGCCCGGTTCGACCACTTCGCCCACCTTCACCAGCGGACGCTGGTTGACGCAGGTGTTCTGGTTGGAGCGCTGGAACTTCTGCAGCGTGTAGATGTCGACGCCCGACTGACCGGCCTCGACGTCGCCCTGCGCGCGGATGACGATACGGGTCGCATCGACCTGGTCGACGATGCCGCCACGCTTGGCAGCGATCGCGGCGCCCGAATCGCGCGCCACGGTCTCTTCCATGCCGGTACCGACCCACGGTGCCTCCGCCTTCACCAGCGGCACCGCCTGGCGCTGCATGTTCGAGCCCATCAGCGCGCGGTTGGCGTCATCGTTCTCGAGGAACGGGATCAAGGAGGCCGCGACCGAGACGAGCTGCTTGGGCGAGACGTCCATCAGCGTGACCTGCTCTCGCGGGGCCATCAGGTTGTCGCCGGACTGGCGCGCGCTGATCAGTTCCTCGACGAACGTGCCGTCATCGGTGAGATCGGCGGAAGCCTGCGCGACGGTGTGCTTCTGCTCTTCCATCGCGGAAAGGTAGATCACCTCGTTGGAGACCTTGTTGTCCGCGACCTTGCGGTACGGCGTCTCGATGAAGCCGTACTTGTTCACCCGGCTGAAGCTCGCGAGCGAGTTGATAAGGCCGATATTCGGACCTTCGGGCGTTTCGATCGGGCAGATGCGACCGTAGTGCGTCGGGTGGACGTCGCGCACTTCGAAGCCCGCACGCTCACGCGTGAGACCGCCCGGGCCGAGCGCGGAGACGCGGCGCTTGTGGGTCACTTCCGACAGCGGATTGGTCTGGTCCATGAACTGCGAGAGCTGGCTGGAGCCGAAGAACTCGCGCACCGCGGCCACGGCAGGCTTCGCGTTGATGAGGTCGTTGGGCATGACGGTGGACACGTCCACGCTCGACATGCGCTCCTTCACCGCGCGCTCCATGCGAAGCAGGCCAACGCGGTACTGGTTCTCCAGTAACTCGCCGACCGAACGCACGCGCCGGTTGCCGAGATTGTCGATGTCGTCGACCTCGCCCTTGCCGTCCTTCAGGCCGACAAGCTCCTTCACCACGGCAAGGATGTCTTCCTTGCGCAGCGTCGTCACGGTGTCTTCGGCATCGAGGCCGAGACGCATGTTCAGCTTGACGCGGCCGACGGCGGAAAGGTCGTAGCGCTCGCCGTCGAAGAACAGGCCTTCGAACAGGGCTTCGGCGGTTTCCTTGGTCGGCGGTTCGCCCGG
>JBARZK010000005.1:0-6177 GCA_049649965.1 Erythrobacter sp. | reverse complement strand
CCGCCGTCCCCTGCCCGAGCGCGTCTACCACCTGCTCAGCCGCGAAGAATGGGCCGCCGCGCGCACCGCGTTCGAGGCGCTGGGTGGCCGAATGCCGGTGCGCCGCCTGCTCTGAACCGGCTCCTTCCGGTCGAACGGTAATCTGGCGTGACAGCCTGGAATGTGCCATCGTCTTGACACGGCATGTCGATCGGTGCCCTATTCGGGCGGCGTTCAAGGAGCAAAACCATGTCACCATTCCTGTGGGTCGCCATTCTCGGCACCGTCTTCGGCCTCGCCTTCCTCGGCAACGGCTTGCGGCTCGCCTACGGACCGGAAGGGCACGCCGCCAATGCCGGGCGCCTGCACGTCGCGATGGCGGGCATATTCATACCCGTCCTGTGGGTGATCGTGCTTTTCTCCTTCCTGTGAAGACCGCCCGATGAAACCGGTGCGCATCGCGGCGGCGATTGCGCTGCTGGCGCTGCTGTCGGCCTGCGCGAACCAGATCGAGGCGACCACCAGCGACGCGGCGGGCGTGCCGGGTTTCTGGTGGGGCCTGTGGCACGGCTTCATCTTCCCGTGGGCATGGATCGGCTCCCTGTTCAGCCCGAACATCGCGGTCTACGCCGTGCCCAATTCGGGCGGCTGGTACGATTTCGGCTTCTTCCTCGGCATCACCGTCCTGGGCGGTGGAAGCTTCTTCGGCTCACGCTCGCGAAAGCGCGACTGACGCCCGCGCAAGAAAAAGCCGCCCGGAAGCAGGCGGCTCTTTCCTTGAAAGGTCGACGGCCGTTCAGGCGCCGAGTGGGCGGTTCGCATCGGCGCGGGCCCGTGTGGCGGGATCCTCGCTCGTCTCCCCGACCGGCTTCTTGTCCGGATCGACCGGATCGACAGCGCCATTCGCTCCAGCGTCATCCGTCCCCGCTTTCTTCGCCGCATTGGCAGAAGCCGCCGCTTCGCCGCCGTCGCGGTAATTGTCCTCTGCGGGGCCGGAGCGCTGCGGCTCGATCGGATTGTCGGACTTGGTCAGGGTGATGTTGCGCGGGTCGCCATCGGGATAGGGACCCTTGTTGTTGTCGACATAGCGGTCGTCATTGCTCTTGCGGTCGGCCATCGGTCTCTCCTGTGAGAATGGGGCATTCTCCCGATCAACGCCGCGTGCGCGCCACACGTTCCGACCATGCCGTCGGGCGGACCGACGCGGGCCTAACGATCCGACTCGCGTCAAGCACGTTCTGTCCCCGGCAAACAATCCCCGCTTGCCTTCGATTCTGAAGTTTGATTCCCTATATGAGTCGTTCAGTCACACCAGGGGATCTACAAGATGTCGTTGCTCGAAGCTCGCAAGACCTACAAGCCGTTCGAATATCCCTGGGCGTACGATTTCTGGAAGCGCCAGCAGCAGATCCACTGGATGCCGGAGGAAGTGCCCTTGGGCGAGGATTGCCGCGACTGGGCGCAGAACCTCACCGAGCATGAGCGCAACCTGCTCACCCAGATCTTCCGCTTCTTCACCCAGGCCGATGTCGAGGTGCAGGATTGCTACCACGAGAAATACGGCCGCGTGTTCAAGCCGACCGAGGTCAAGATGATGCTCGCCGCCTTCTCCAACATGGAGACGGTACACATCGCCGCCTATTCCCACCTGCTCGACACGATCGGCATGCCCGAAAGCGAATACGGCATGTTCCTCGAATACGAGGAGATGAAGGACAAGCACGATTACCTTCAGGAATTCGGCGTCGACAACGACGAGGACATCGCCCGCACGCTGGCCATGTTCGGCGGCTTTACCGAAGGGCTGCAACTGTTCGCCAGCTTCGCCATGCTGATGAACTTCCCGCGCTTCAACAAGATGAAGGGCATGGGCCAGATCGTCAGCTGGTCGGTGCGCGACGAAAGCCTCCACTGCGAGGGCATTACCAAGCTGTTCCACGCTTTCTGTGCCGAGCGCGACTGCCTGACCAAGGCGGTGAAGGAAGACATCATGGACATGTGCCAGAAGACGGTGCGGCTGGAGGATGCCTTCATCGACCTCGCCTTCGAACAGGGCCCGGTGCCCGGCATGACGGCGAAGGAAATCAAGCGCTACATCCGCTACATCGCCGACTGGCGGCTCGGCCAGCTCGGCCTGCAGCCGATCTACATGGTGGAGGAGCACCCGCTCCCCTGGCTCGCCCCGCTGCTGAACGGGGTGGAGCACGCCAACTTCTTCGAAACCCGCGCGACCGAATATTCCAAGGGCGCGACCAAGGGCTCGTGGAACGACGTGTGGTCCAGTTTCGACAAGCGCCAGAAGGCCAAGGCGGTCAACGAGGACGGCGACGAGGGCGACGGTCCGGGGCTGTTCGGGGATAGTGCTGTGCAGGCTGCGGAGTAGGTTGAGATGGGCGGCATCGTGCCGAACGCCTCCGCATCAGCCTGATTTTCTCGCGCCGATACCAAATCGTGTCGCCGTCGACGAAGCAGGCGAGGGCATTCTTTCCTCGCAGCGCTGATCCGCCCACCCAACTGCGGCTAGCCCGCTGGTGCGGCCAAGCCTCGTATCCCTCCCGCAGGCGGGAGGGACAGTAAGGTTGTGCCGTCCTACTCCCCTCCCGCTTGCGGGAGGGGTCGGGGGTGGGAGTGGCGCGGGGCCTCGGTCGGTTCTTCGCCCACCCCGCTGCGACCAAGCTGCTTCGCAGCAGGTCTCCTGGCCTTCCCGCTCGCGGAAGGGCTATCTGTTGCGCAGCTTCTCGATCTCCTGCCGAAATGCCCCGACCACCCCTTCGACATTCTCAAGTACGTCGGCATTCATGAAGCGCAGTACGCGGTAGCCCTCGCGCGCCATCCAGAGGTCGCGGGCCTCGTCGCGTTCCGGCGCAACATCGTGGCTGTGGCCATCGAGCTCCACCACCAGCTTCAGCTCGCGGCACAGAAAATCGGCGAAATACGGGCCGATCGGCATTTGCTGGCTGAATTTCGCGCCCAGCTGGCCGCGCGATATGTAGCGCCACAATGCACGTTCGGCCGGCGTGGCCCGATGGCGCAGCGAGCGGGCACGGATCGTATCGCGAGGCTTCCAGTTCGGCATTCGGTGCGCTTGCCCACCCCCGGCCCCTCCCGCAAGAACGACGGGGTGAAAGCTGGAACAGCAATTCTTCCGCAACCAGTCCGGCGCTAATCGCTGCCAATGGATCTCGCCGCGATTGCCCTCGAACCTGCCAACATCGCTATCGCCATTATGGCAATGAATTTCGCCGCCTTCGCCGCCTTCGGTCTGGACAAGGCCCTCGCCGAACAGAAGCTGCGGCGGATCTCGGAGGCGACCTTGTTGCAGCTTGCCTTCTTCGGCGGGATCGCGGGCGCCTATGCCGGGCGCGCGCTGTTCCGGCACAAGACGCGCAAGCAGCCTTTCTCGAACCAGCTGCACACCATCGCGGTCCTGCAATCGTGCGTCGGGACGTTCCTGCTGATTGTCCTGTGGTGACCGGGCCAGCCCGCTTTCCATCGCCGCGATCCGGACGCTAACCTCGGGGACCAAGGGGGAACGCATCATGACATTGCAGAAACGAACCACGACACTCGCCGCAGCGGTCGCGCTGGCCTTCGCGCTGGCGGGGTGTGCCGCGTCTCAGCCGGAGCCGGTCACCGGCATGTCGAGCGCGGAGATGGACGCGACCATCACGCGGATGCTGGCCGGTGAATCCGAGACGCAGGGCGAGGAACTCGAACAGAGGATCGCGGCTGCTTCGGCCCATCCGCTCGGCAGCAAGGAGAACCCGGTGCGCGCTTCCGGCCCTCCGGGACAGCGCGAATACCTTTCGCGCTTGCGCTGCGCCGACACCTCGCGACCCGCTTTCGAGCGGGCGGGCAGTGCAGGGCTCTCGACCTATGGCAATATCGTCGATGTCTACGTCGTCACCTGCGAAGGTTCGCAGCCGGAGCGCCGCGAGATCTATCTCGACATGTACCATCGCGGCCATGTCGAAACGCGTGCGGTGCCCGGCTTCGGCATCATCGGCGGCCAGGCCGAGACCTGAGCGCGAGCGGGCGGCGCGGGTCTTTGCACCGTCAGAACAGCCAGGTTTTCACGCTTTCTTCACACCGGTTTGTGATGTTGGGGAGGGGCGGGCGGTCCGGCTCGTGATGTAGGTGGTTCGCACGCATGTTCTTCGTCAAGGCTCTGGGCGGCTGTCTCGCCGTTGTGTTCGCAGGGTTCTACGCCTTCGGCTTCTTCGATGACGGCCACGATGAGCAGGTGCGCGCGCTGAATATCGTTAAGCAGGCCGAAATCGCCGACAACAACCGGGCGGATTCGGGCTGGGGACCGGAATGCGATGAATTGCGCGACGAGCTTTTCGGCTTTTCGGGCGATGGCCCCCTCGCGGCGCAAATCGCCGATCGGTCAGCGGAAGCGGAACCGAGAACCGACAAGCAAAAATTCCTCGCAGAAGCCGGAAGCGGCATTTCCGCGATTGCAAAGGTCGCCAGTGCCGACCGCAAGCTGCGCGCGGCTGGCTGCGATGTCGACAAGGCGCCCGGCGCTTTCAGCCCGTTCGAACCGGACAAGGGCAATTTCAAGACCGTTACGTCCGAATTGAGCGACGGCACTCCGCGCGGCGCAGGTGGCTGGAGCGATAGCGACAGCGTCAATTCCGACGGCAACTGGGGCGGCGATTCCAACGCTTTCAACGAAGGCGGATCGGATGACTGGGGTCGCGGGCAGTAGGGTTCCGGGCGGGAAGCGGGCGGTCCTCCGCTTTCGGTGCGCGCCTTTCCTACTCGCGGTGCCGCGGCCTATGGGAAGACCATGCGAACCCGGCGCTTCCCCTCGATTTTCGACCCCAGGCCGAGGTCGCGTCTCGGGGCCGGTTTTCTTCTCCAGGACCGTGTTCCATCCTGTAGGGTTTGCGCGCGCAGTCCTTCGGCCGGGGAACCGTCGGTGCAGCTTGCGGATTGAGCATGGCACACGACCTTAGGAGATCTGCAATGCGCATGTCCAGTCCCTTCGCCCGCTCCGCCGTCCTTGCCGCCGGAGCGCTGACCCTAGCCGCGTGCAGCGGCGAGGCGACCGACGATGAAGTGCCTTACAACGAAGGCAATACCGAAGCCTACGACACCGAGACCTTCGACAGCACCGAGGACGCGGTGCCGGCGCCCGAGGGCGTGGACGAGGCGATCGAGGTGCCGATCAACGACGATCCGGGCGTGACGCCCAACACCGTCGACGGGGTCGGCTCGGACGATGCGGACGCCGATCCGGACTGACGTTTGACGGCCGAAACGAACCATCTCGGAACAGGCACGCGCCGTCTTGCATTGATGGCATGAAACACGACTTCACGAGGGCAGACAATGCGAGACTTCTTCAAGCTTCCGATCATGGTGCTGAGCGCCGCCACAGCCGCCAGTTTCACGCTGGCGGCGTGTACCGGCGAAACGACCGCTGACACCGAGATCGCGACCGAGGATACCGAGAACGTCGGTATCGAAGCCCCCGGCCTGCAGACGCAGCCCGACAGCAACGGTGCCAAGAGCGCCGAAACCGACCAGCCGACGCTGGGCGCGGATTCGGTCAGCGGCGATCTCGGCTCGCCGGTTGCCGAGCCAGGTCTGGACCAGCCGGGCACCTCGACGGTGCGCGGCAACCAGGGCGCGGCCAACGAATAGGGCCAACGGATAGGGCCAACGGATAGGGATTGCGGCGGCGCGAGCTTCCCCGCGCCGCCCGGCGATCAGAACGCCAGCGTCTCGGGCTGGGGCATGGGCTCCTGCTTCTGCGCCTTCAGGATGCTCATGACGCTGCGGATCACCACCCAGATCGCGATCAGCGGGAACAATAGCGCACCGATCAGGACGAAGCTGAGCACGAACGCCACCATGCTTGCCGCGAACCCGATCCAGAAGGTGCGGATCAGATAGGTGAAGTGGGACGCGGCCCAGTTCTCGCGGTTGTCGCCCTGCCACACATGGGCAAGGATGATCCCCACGATCCCCGACACCCCCGTGACGAAGCTACCGAGATAGAGCAGGGCGATGATGGTTGGCTGGTTGAAGTCGAAACCGGACTGGCCCGGATTGCTGGCTGGTTCGTTCACGTTCGATCCCCCTCAAATGAAACCTCGCGACCCGCCCGCGATCCTAGGCATAACTCCTTATCGCGCAAGGGGTTCACCGCCGAGGACAGCCCGAGACTGCAATTCTGCCGCTTTC
>JBARZK010000004.1:0-26703 GCA_049649965.1 Erythrobacter sp. | reverse complement strand
ATCCGCCCCCGCGCGGGTGGTCGCGCACCGAGGTCCTCGAATTGCTGCGCGACGAATTGCCGGCCAACACGCTGGTGGGCGCCGATCTCGGCATCAGCCTGCCTTTCATGGATGCCGGCGCGTTCTTCCCGGGCTGGGACCGGTCCCCGCGCAACGCCAAGGCCCTGTGGCAATTGGTCGAGGAAATTTGCGAAGGCGATCCGCATCTTGGCGCGGGCAGCTTCCTCGCCCATCCCGAAGCGGCGCGGTATTTCAGGCAGGATGGCGGGCGCGAGGGCGACCTGTTCCACCTGCCCCAGGCGCCGAGCCGCGAAGGGCGATTTCGCGAAGCCGAGATCGGCCAGCGCCGCCAGAACTGCCGCCCGGTCAGCAATTTCAACCTCGTCGGAGCCGCACAGGTCGGCAAGAGCACGCTCACCGGTATGCGCATGCTGCACCGGCTCGAAGGGCACCTGCCGGTCTGGCCGATGGACCCGGTGCCCGAACGCCGCCTGAAGGAGGGCGGATCGCTGCTGGTCGAGATCTATACCGCCCTCGCCGCGCGCGAGGCTGCCGAAGCGAGCGCTTCGGCGCGCGGGACGCGAACCAAGCTGCTCACCTATGCGGACCTCAATACTGCGCTCGCCGGTCTGGGGTCCCCGCCGGTGGACGCAAGCGGCGAGGTGGACGACCATTCCTCGGACGCGCTGCTCACCGCCGCGTGGCTGCGCAAGGCCTCGGCCGAACTCGAACGCTGGGAGCCTCGCTGCATGACGGCGAAGATCGCCTGGACCGAAGGCTGGACCTTCGGGGCGCTGTAACGCACCGCACAAACCTGCTGCTTGAGAGCCGATCCGCTTTACTCTAAAGGCTGCGCGGTCTTCAGGGCCGGCTTAGCTCAGTTGGTAGAGCACCTGATTTGTAATCAGGGGGTCGCGGGTTCGATTCCTGCAGCCGGCACCAAGATTCGGGACAGGCCTGGATCGCGACGCCGCCGCTCGAGCGGATCTGTCCGATCGAGAGCAAGTCCGTCATCCCCGCGGCCCTGCTCACGGGATCTTCACGCTGACCTCGCCATCAGCTTCGCGTATCGCGAGGGTCTTGAGGCCCGGATATGCCCCCCCGACGCATTCCCCCGTTTTCAGATCGAACCGCGCGCCGTGAAGCGGACACATGATCGTTTGCCCGCGCAAGCGCCCGCTTGAAAGAAGCGCCTGCTGATGCGGGCACGCATCGACGACGGCGACGAGCGCGCCGTCCGAACGAACGATCAGTACCGGCACACTCTCAACTTCGAAGGCGCAAAGTTGCCGCTCGCCCAGGTCGGCGGACTTTGCCACTTTATGCCATGTCCCATCCATTTCGCCTGCACGCTCGGCCGATGCCGCGAGAGTGTCCGGCCCGCGGTTCAGTCGGCCATCCACTTCTCGAGGTTCTCGTGGAAATAGCGCACCCGCCGCTCCTGCCACGCGAGATAGTCGCGCTCGTAGCCGCGTGAATGCAGGCCGCGCTGCTGGTGCTCCCAGACCTCGACGTCCTGGTCGATCCCCGGGCCGGTGGTCACTTCGCCGTACTTGCCCTGCTCGTGCGGGGCAACGACCGAGGTGTCGACCCATTCGGACATGCTGTAGGAATAGTAGCGGTCCTGCCCTTCCGGGAAGAGGGTCATGTACCACATGTCGAAATAGCATTTTTCCGGATCGCTCTCATGCGGCCTGGCCCGCAGCCAGATATTCCCATCGGGTTTGAGGCTGAACGAGAGGTTCGGGAAGATGGTGTAGTGCCAGTGATCGGTCAGCTGGTCGTCGCTGTAGCTGGAAAAATCGTAACCCTTCTCCGCCCCCTGTTCCCGCTTCGCCTTTTGCAGCGCGCCCCGGATCTCGCCGGTCTTCCCGCCGCGGAACTGATCGGGATCGAGGTCCCAGAACTCCAGTTCCTCGGCCATCATCTCGAGCGTTTCGCTCTCCCCGCCGCGCAACATCTTGGTCGGTCCCGCTCCCGGCATGAACATGCGCGCGTGACCTTCGGGATAGAGGTCGAACTGGCAGTAATTGTGAGAGTATTCCATCACGAACTTCGTCTGAGGATGGACGAACGGGACGTGATAGCTCTCGTTGAAATTGTCCTGCACCAGCTTCCAGTTGAAGTCGCCTTCGATCGTGACCCAGTGGGTGCGCACCATCCGCTCCATCGGATAGGTTTCGATCTGCTCCGCGATCGGACCCAGATACTCGCGCAGGGAAACCGCTTTCTCGTCCATGTTGATCCAGACGAAGCCTGCCCAGACCGTGCATTGCACGGGCTTGAGGTTCATCTTTCCGCACGGGGACCCCTGGATGAAGTCGGCCTCGTCGGGGACGGTCTTGAGCTTGCCTGCCAACTCGTAGGCCCAGCCATGATAGGGGCAGGTCAGTCGCTTGTTGTCGCTGTGGCCTTCATCGCCGGTAACCAGCGGCATGCCGCGATGCTGGCACACGTTGTAGAAGGCCCGCACCTCGTCGTCCGCGCCGCGAATGCAGACGATGGATTCGGTCCCGAAATCGGCCCGCAGCCAGTCGCCGGTCTTCTGCAACTGGGCGGCGACGCCGGCGATCTGCCAGGTCTTGGTCCAGATCTTGTCCCACTCGCGATCGGCCCATTCCTTCGAATAGTACCGGTCGGGCGTGATCGGCGTGTTGAGAAACTCCGGCTCCCTGAGTTTCTTCGTATCAGCAAGTTTGCGTGATTTCGGGCTGCTGTCGATCACTGATGCCATGATGGTCCTCGTTTCAATTCGGCTCGTGTTGCTCTTGGTCGCTCGCTTCGGTCAGTAGGTCTCGGGTGCGGCTTCGCGCAGGTGGGGGTAGGAGGGGTCGGCTTTTCCGCGCTCGCCGAAACTGTATTCTTCCATCGCCGGGCGATCCCAGATGTCGCTCAACGGCGCAGCGCTGCTCCAGTCGTAGACGGCGCCGCGATGGGAAATCTTCCATGTGCCGTCACGGCGCTCGAACCGGTCGAGATAGCGCCCGGCCGCTATCATGAAGGTGTCGCTGCCATCCTCGCCGGGGATCGCATGGTGCGCGATGAAATAGCTTTCGCCGCGCGCATGGTCTCCGTCGAGTTCGATCAGGACGTTGCCGATGACGTGCTGGGTCCGGGTCATCGTGCCGAGGACTTCCATAACCCAGGGCACGAAATCCTTCGCGCTGCCCTTGAAGCCGCCATGGTCATCCGTGGCGTCCGGATGAAACAGCTCGCCGACCAGTTCCGCATCGCAGCGGTCGATCGCGCGCGCCATGCGGTGCACCAGTTCGGTGCAGTCCTGCTTGTCCAGCATTGCGGCCAGCCGGTCTTGGGTGGAACGGGTCCGGGTTGCGATTTGGGTCATCAGGTCATTTCCCCGTGTAGCTGGGATCGTCGGGCTTTCGCGCGCCTCGCCGCGCCAGCCCGGCGTACATCCCCTCGTCCCAGAGACTGGTGGAGGGGCGATTGGCATTCCAGTCGAGGGCGTATCGTCGATGCGCGATGCGCCATTCGCCGCCGCGTTTCTCGAGACGGTCGAGGTAGCGCCCGCCGACATCCATCTCCATCGGACCATCGGCACCGGCCACCTCGTGATACGCATGACAATACGTCTCTGCCTCGGCAGTGGAACCGTCGATTTCGATAAGCATGTTGCCCAGCATGTGTTGCGTGCGCAGCATTCCGGAGAGCGCTTCGACGACGTTGCGGCTCCATTCGTGCGCATCCTCCTCGCCGCTGCCGTAATCGACCCGGCAGCCGGGCCACCACACTTCGGCAAGGACTTGCGCATCGCAGCGATCGATCCCGCGCGCATAGCGATACAGGGTCTGCTGGATCGCAAGATGATCGGCGAGGCGGGCGAGTTCGGTGGTGTCCATGGCTATCGCACCCGCATTTCGGCGCGCCGGCAGGTGAGGTCGTCGGGCGCACGCGCTCCCATCGGAAACCCGTGATCGCCTTCGAGCATGTCGTCGGCTGCTTCCACGTCGCGCACCCAGTCGAAAAGCTCGCTGCGATGCGCGATCTTCCATGCGCCGCCGCGCCGCTCGTAACGATCGGCATAGCGGCCCGCCATAAACAGGTCGCGCTTCCGCCCCTCGTCGTCCTCGATCCTGTGAAACGCCTGGAAATAGACTTCCCCGAAGGCGAGGTCGGCGCTCTCGAAGTCGATCCGGACCTGTCCGATCATGTGATGGTTGGCCTCGTGCGGTCGCAATACGTCCTGCGCGAATTCGACGAAGCCCGCGGCATCGCCCCGGTATCCATCGCCGTAATCCGTCGTCGCGTCATCGTGGAAGACGGAAAGGTGGAGTTCGGGGATCAGCCGGTCCTGCCCGCGCATGTAATCGCACACGAGATCGTAGATCGCGTGCCAGGCGACCAGTCGATCCAGCGGTGACAGGGGCTCGCTCACGGTCCTGCTCATGCCTGGGCCAGGTAATCGTCGAGGGTCATGTGAAAGCGCCTGATGCGCGCTTCCTGATAGTTGCCGAGCGTCTGACCGCGCTTTTTCGATCCCTTGAACCCCCTGTATTGCAGCGCGAGATTGTCCGTATCCTGGTCGTAAACGGCGCCCAGCCCGGGATCCATGCCCGGCGCATCGGCATAGGATGTGCCTACCCCGAGCATGATCGGCTCGGGCGGATAGTCTATCGGCGTGCCCTCCGGCACCATTTCGAGGAACAGCAGGTCGAAGATCGTGCGCCCCGGGTCCTCCTCATGCGGGCGAAAGCGGTAGATCATGGGCAGCGAGACGCCGGGAAACAGGCACATGTTCGGGAACAGGTGATACTCGATGGAATCGAGCATCTCGCTGTCGGAATAGCTGTCGAGGTCGACTCCGCTCGCCTTGCCGATCTGCCGGCGCAGGATGTCTGCGGCGACCGATCGGGCCGACTTGCCCTCGGGCACCACGGCCGGCTCCGACAATCGCAGCTTGTCGAATATCTCCTGTTCGGTCTGCTCGCCTTCGTAGTGCGGGCTTTGCGTGCCGATCGTGTGGACGAAGCGGGTGACCGTATCGCTGAAGATGTCGTACTGCGCATTCGCGTCGCCCGCGGTTGCGAGCGCCTGCGCGTGCGTTTCGTAGACGTGGTAAGCCTCCAGAAAGGCCTCTTGCGCCGCCTTCCAGTTGGTCGGCAATTCCTTCTGGATGTGCAGGCGGATGCGGCGGTCGGTAAGATCCCAGCGACCCGAGAAGTGGTCCGCCAGAGGGCCGAGATGGTCCGCCAGCGGCGCGCAATCGGGATCGAGATTGACGAAAACGAAGCCGCCCCAGGTGTCGACGCTGACTTCGGGCAGGCGGTATTCCTCGTCCTGCACGTGCGGGAAATCCCAGCGGCAAGGGATATTCTTCAGCGAACCGTCGAGATTCCAGGTCCATCCGTGGAACGGGCAACGCAGATCGTTCGCCGCGCCCGAAGAGCCGGACGGCTTCAGCTGCGTGCCGCGATGCAGGCAGGCGTTGCGATAGGCCTTGATCTCGCCCGCCTGCGTGCGCGTCACGATCACCGAATAGCGACCGATGTCGTAGGTGTAGAAGTCGCCCGGTTCCTGGATGTGCTCGACCCGGCAGGCCCATTGCCATACCCGCGACCACATGCCCTCCAACTCCGCATTCATCGCATCGGACGAGATGTAGCGATCATAGGCGATCTCGCCGTCGCCCAGGAACGCGTAGGATTCCGCGATGAGCGCATCCGGGACATCGCAGCCATCGCCGAGGATGATGTCGCGGGTGCTGGGCCCGGGGCATCGATCCTCCCCGGCGACAGGGCGCGGATCGTCGAATGACTGCATTTGCGGATCCTCTCTGCGAAAAAGACTGCGGTCGGTTATCGTCCTCGATGTGCGGATGCTGGATGCGACTTCATCGCCTAGAACCGCACGGTTGCCTGCACGGCGACCGTGCGCGGGAGCGATCCGTAGCCGGTGTTGTCGCCGGGGATGGCCGCGGCCGTGCCCGTGCCCGATCCGGTCAGCGGCGCGGTGCCGCCACCGATGAAATAGAACTGGTCGGTCAGGTTCTTGCCGATCAGCGCAAGTTGCCAGCTTTCGTCGACCGGCCCGAAATAAATGCCTGCGTCGATCACCGCATAGGCATCCTGCTCCGTGAAGAAATCGCCGAAGCTCGAGCCCAGGTAGGAGTCGCTGTAGCGCAGGTTGGCATTCCCGCCGATCAGGAAATCGTTGCCTACATCGCTTTCGTAATTTGCGCCGAGCGTACCGGTCCATTCCGGCGCGTTTGCGGTCGGCACACCGCTGAGGTCCTGCAGCGGAACGCCGTCTTGCACGATCGTGCAGCCCCGCTCGATGGACTGGCCGGAATAACACGGCGCGAGGAAGTCGGAATAGCGCGCCTCGTTGTAGTTGATCGTTCCGGACAGGGTCAGACCGGGTGCGGCGCGCGGCGCGAATTCGAGCTCGAGCTCGGCCCCCCGGGTGGTGGCGCGACCAGCATTGTAGGTCACGTAGGCAAAGATCTGCGCGTTGAAGAAATCGATCTGCAGATCGGTATATTCATAATCGTAGAGCGTCAGGTTCGCGCGCAGCTGGTTGTCGAGGACGGTCGACTTGATGCCGACCTCGAAGCCCTTCCCCTTCTCCGGCTCGAATTGCAGGTCGGCCGCGGGATTGGGGGCAAGGGCCGAGTTGATCGCACTGTTGGAATAGCCACCGGACTTGTAAGCCGATTTGTAGGCGCCGTAGATCAGAAGGTCGGGGGTCGGCGTCCAGCTCAGCGTGATGTCGGGCGACCAGTCGTTGAATGTCTGATCGGCGAACAGCGTGCCGTTGACCGCGGCGCTTTCGGGCCGGAAAATCCCGGTCAGCGCGGCGTTGACATAAGGCTGCGTGAAGAAGCTGTCCTTGGTTTCATTGATGTAGCGCACACCGGCGGTCGCCTCCAGCGTCGGGGTGATCTCCCAGATGACCTGGCCATATGCCGACAGGGTGCGGCCATCGGTTTCCGACAGCTTGTTGTAGGCGACATAGCGATTTTCGGGCGCAACCGATGAATCCTCGACATTGGCGAACATCACCGCCTGGAAGAAATCGCGACGTGTATCCTGATAGAGTGCTCCGGCGAGGAAGTTGAACGACCCCTGAAAGCTCGTCAGGGCGCGCAGTTCCTGGCTGAAAGAGCGATAGCCGGTGTTCTCCGTCGCCCAGACGGTACCGCTGAGGAAATCGCAGTCGCACAGGAATTCGTTCGTGTTGGTGTTGTAGTTCGTGATCGACGTCACGGTGACGTTGTCGAACCCGTATTCCAGGTTGCCAGTCACCTGCCACGACTCGTAATCGTTGTAGAGCCCGCCGTCCTTTGCAAAGGGATAAACTGCCGCGATATCGGTCGGCATGTCGTTCTGGTGGATGACGAAGCCGCCGTCGCAAGGATAGCTTGGCGCAATGGTGGTCGAGCCGCCCGGGCAGCGAATGGCGACATAATTCCAGCCGTTGCCTTCGGTCTTGTTGATGGTGCCGCTGGCCTTGAGCGTCGCGGTGAAGCGCGAACTCGGCTCGTATTGCAGTGTTACCCGGCCAATGAGATTGCGTTCCTGCGGCTGCTCCTCGGCCGCCGGCGCAGCGACGTGATTGGTGAAGTCGCCGGTGGCAATGTCGGTCGTCCCGTAATCGACCGGCACCTGCACGTTCGTGTAATAGCCGCCGAACATCTCGGACGCACGAACCGCTACGCGCACGCCCAAGGTGTCGCTGAGCGGCTGCGAGATGATGGCCTCGCCATAAAGGTTCTCGGCTGCGAATTCATATCCGACCCGGGCGATGTATTCGGGCGTGGACCCCGGATCGGCCGTGGTGAGCGAGATTACGCCGGCCGTCGCGTTCTTGCCGAAGAACAGGGACTGGGGCCCTTTCAGGATCTCGACGCGTTCGAGATCGAAGAAGCCTTCGTTGATGGTGCGGCCCTGCCCGTAATACACGCCGTCGACGACGACCGCGACAGACTGCTCGATGCCGATCGAGGTGGCCGAGGACCCGATGCCACGCAGGGTCAATTGGGCGCCGGCACCGTTCGAGGAGCGGCCGATGGAAAACTGGGGTGTGGCGGCCGCGATCTTCTCGAGGCTGGTCAGGTCCCGCTGCTGGATCTGTTCTGCGCTGATCGCCTGGACCGAAACGGGAATGGACTGCACCGATTCCGCGCGGCGCCGCGCCGTGACGACGATTTCTTCCAAGCCGCCGGCGCGTTCGCCCTGCGCGGTCTCGGACTGTCCGGCGGCAGAACCTATGGGCGTTTCGTCCTGAGCCAGAGCGGGCGATGCCGCGACGGCAGCGCCCAGCGCCGTTCCGAGCAAAAGGAAAGTTTTTAGTCCGAGCCTGCCCATCAATTGTTCCTCCCACATGACGACGGCTCTTAAGCCGTTCGATACGGGAGCATATGCGGCCTCGACGATTGCCGCCGACTATCAAAAAGATATCAGGGTAAACGCTTTTGCTAGTCGGAGCGAAACAGGCGGGCCGGACAATGCATACCAACTTCCGGTTTCGGCCTGACTGATCTTGCGTAAGACTTGTTCTGCTCGCCTCCAGCTACCCGCCGGGGCGACGATCCACGAGAAGACTGCGGGAGAAGGTGGCGGAGACGGAGGCAGACGATTGTATCTCGCAAGGTACTGAATTGTAGTATGATGTTGGGCTAATAACGTGTTCCATACCCCGGGCGGACTTTGTCACTCCTTATGCACAGCCTAGCTGTAGCTACGCGCCCTTATCCCGGTCATTCGAGCGCTCGCCGTCGCGGCCCGAAAGCCGCAGTTCGTTCAAATCCGCGCGGATGGCAGGTTAGCGCCCCAATATCGGACATCGCGGATGGGGATCGGAGTGCCTGAAAGCGGTCGTTCACCTTACAATCTCAAACAAGGAAAATTTGCTCCTCGCACCATCGAAAGGCCAAGCGGTACTGAAAACTTTGCGAAGGAATTTTGTAGCAAAGATCGGCTCAAGTTTCTGAAAAAGCCCAATCGGAACATACGGTCCAGCGAGGCCTAACCCATTGGCTTAGTGAAGCGCGCCCAGAAAGCTTACAACTTCGTCAACCATGATCTGGAACGCCGCTTCGCCCGGATGCGGTAGGTGGCTGCGAGAAGGTAAGGTCTGCAGTTGGGCATTGGGCATACTGGCAGCCAGATCTGCGCCGACGCTCGCTGCAATGCGCTGGTCGTCGCGGCTGTGCAGTACCAGCGTCGGAACCTGTATCTTCGACAAGCGCTCTCGGACATCGATATCGCCAAACGTATCGAGAAAGCGGGCTGCGTTCTCGCCCGAAGTCGTCTGACGCTGGAAATCATTAAAGCGATCGAGTGTTTCGCCGTCGGCTTCGGGGAAAAAGCTGTGCGAAAATATCTGCCGATAGGCCGGTGAATTATCGCCCCATCCGTGCCGCACGAGCGTCATCTCTGCCTCCCGCCTCGCCAGCATGTCAGGATTGTGATCGAACCGCCACCCGGTAGGATAACCACCGATCAGAATGAGGCCGCTGACCTTTTCCGGATGGCGCGCCGTGTATTCGATCGATACCGAGGCACCCTGGCTGATTCCGACCAGCGGGAAGCGTTCGAGACCCAGTGCGTCGACCACGCATTCGAGATCACTGACGAAAGCCTCGAAACTCAGGTCATCGACTTTCCAGTCACTAAGGCCGTTTCCGCGTTCGTCGTAGCGGTAAAGGCGAAATCGTCGCGCGAGCTCGATCGTGAAGCCCGACCATTCGGGAATTTCGAGTTCCGCATTAAGGTGAGTTAGCCAGTTCGCTGCCTTCAGCACGGGACGCCCTTCGCCCATCGCGGCATAGGCTATACGCGTGCCATCCTCGGCGGTGGTATAGCGGATGGTCTGGCGCGGTAGCGGCTCCCCCCTATCAACCGGCGCAGTTTCGATCTGTGCGTCCGCAGTCTCGCGCCTGCGTTCGCGCAAAGTCACCAGCCAGCCTGCATAGGCATCGTGCTCGCCGCTTTCCGTTGCCAATAGCAAACGATCAGTCGCGTCGTCTGCAAAGTCCAGTTGAGACTTCGGCACTTGCAGCGAAACCGTCATGCTGTCGGCCTTCAGCCAATCCTCGTCAGGACCCAGCGCCTTGCGCAGCCGCGTCAACGCCCATCGCAGCCCTCCGCGCGGATCGGCAGCACGGTCCCAGAACATCTCCCCCAGCCGCGAGCGGTGAACGGGACGTGCTTCAACCGCAAGATAAGCGAGCAGCGCCCGCGCCTTGCGTGATTTCGGCAGCTCGATCTCCCGACCGTCGCGCAGGACGCGCACGTCTTCACCCAGTTCGATGTGCGTCATCCCGGCTCACTCCCTCCTGTGATGACCACGCCAATACCACGCTTCAGGTGCGAATTACCACGCGCATGCCCCCGATCGCTTCCACGCGGGTCGGTGAGAAGGCCAGCATCGAAAAAAGGAAACACCCCATGTCCGACAGATTCTTCACAGCAGCGATCGCAGCCGTCTGCGCGCTGGAATTCGCGTTCTTCATGTCACTCACGCAGCTCGCCGGAGGCGGCGCTGCATTCGTTTGAGCCCAACTACCCGAAAGGATAAGCAAATGTGCCTAGCCCATAGTAAGGTCGTCGACGAATTCGCCGACCAGTCCGATCTCCCGCCCTTCGCAGCCGGGCTCGTCGATACGATCAACAAGGCCGCGACCGCGATGTCGCTGTCCATCGGTCATCGCCTTGGTCTTTTTGATGCGATGCGCGAAGGCGACGCGCTCACTCCTGCCGACTGGGCCCATCGGCTCGGACTGCAGGAACGATACGTCGCCGAATGGCTCGGCGCGGTCACCACCGCGGGCATCACTAGTGTCGATGCAGAAGGACGTTTTAGCCTCCCGGCAGAACACGCGCTGTTCCTAGGCGAGCAGGCACCTGCGGGAAGCATGACCAGCATGATGCAATGGGTCGGCGTGCTCGCACCTGTCGAAACCGAGATCGTGCGCTGCTTCAGGAAAGGCGGGGGGGTGCCCTACAGCTCCTATCCGCGCTTTCATGAAGTGATGGAAGAAGAGGGCAAGCTGACCTTCGATGCCGATGCAACGCTTGCGCTCGCCCCCGGATTGGTCGAGCGCCTGGAGCGCGGGATCGACGTTCTCGATGTTGGCTGCGGCCGTGGGCGGCAGCTGCACGCGTTCGCCGAGCGGTTCCCCAATAGCCATTTTACCGGATACGACCTCTCCAGCGACGCCATCGCCACGGCGCGCGAGCGATCCGCCAACCTCGACAACCTTCGTTTCGAGGTGCTCGATTGCATGCGGATGCGCGACGAGGAGGCTTTCGACCTCGTCTTCACCTTCGATGCGATCCACGATCAGCCGCATCCGTTGCAACTGCTTCAAAACATCCATCGCGCGATGCGTGACGGTGCGATCTATATCGGACAGGACATCTGGGCTCACACCGATGTGGCCGACAATCGCGATCATCCGCTCGCACCCTTCATTTACACGATCAGCCTGATGCACTGCATGACTGTAAGCCTTGCCCAGGGAGGCGTCGGTCTCGGTGCCGCCTGGGGTGAGGAGCAGGCGCGCGAATTGTTCGCGTTGGCGGGTTTCGGCGATGTCGCCATGCATCGTCTCGAGCACGATATTCAGAACGCCTACTACGTCTGCAGGACCTGACCCCGCCGCAGACGCCGGCCCGGAGGGGCATACTCCAGTGCTTACCCCGAACCTCCGGGCCGGATTTTTTCGCATGCCTGTCTCGCAACCCACGGGCCGAGACCGGTCCGCTGCGCTTCAACACATTTCGACAGGATACCGCCCATGACCGCTTATCACTGGACTTCGATCGGCCTGTTCGCAGCCTTCGCCTTGCTCGAGGCGATTGCTGCAGCGCGACCTTTTCCCCACGTTCCTCGCTGGCGCCTGAAACGGCTCGCCTTCACTTTGCTCTATTTCGCGATTGCGACTTTCGCGCCCCTCGCCTGGGACAGCTTTCTCGGCCGGTATCAGCTGCTCGATGCAACCGACCTTCCGCTTGTCGTGCAGGTCGGCGTCGGGTTCATTGCGTTACAGTTGGGCATCTATGTCTGGCATCGCTCGATGCACCGTTCCGAAGTGCTCTGGCGCGTCTTTCACCAGACCCATCATAGCGCTGAACGCGTAGACCTTTGGGGGGCTTTCTATTTCCACCCGCTCGATATGATCGGATGGGCGTTCATCGGAAGTCTGGCGCTGGTCCTTGGTATCGGTATCAGCGGGGAAGCGGGCTTCATCGTGGCCGTCTTCGCCACGGCATTGGCGATGTTCCAGCATTCCAATCTCAGTACGCCGCGCTGGATCGGCTTCTTCGTAGTTCGTCCCGAAAGCCACGCGGTGCACCACGAGCGGGGGGTGCATGCCTTCAATTACTGCGACTTCCCCCTGATCGACATGATCTTCGGGACGTTCCGGAATCCGCGCGAATGGAAAGAGGAGGCAGGGTTCTACGACGGTGCCTCGGGCCACCTGGGACGATTGCTGACCTTTCGCAAATTTATTTGATGCCACACACCGAGTGGCAATACTCCAAACGGAGAGACCAAAATGAACGCACCTACCATTTCCCGGCTCGGCAATAATCGCCTGACCGCCGATGAAATCGAAGCCAGCATCTCTACGCTGACCGCTGCCTTTGTCGCGGATCCGGTCATCCGCTGGATGTATCCGGATACACGCCAGTATCTAGGTTGCTTTCCCCGCTTCCTTCATGCCTTCGGAGGGCGGGCGTTCGAAATGGGAACGGTGAAGAATGAAGCCGAAAACAGGGCTACGGCGCTGTGGCTCGCTCCGGGGATGCATCCCGACGATGAAGCCATTGAGGCCTGCCTGCTCGAAACTGTCGCGACGGAAAGGCATGGTGATCTTTTTAAGGTCTTCGAAGACATGGACCGCTCTCATCCCGATTTCGAACACTGGTATCTGCCGTGGTTCGGAACCGATCCTAGATGGCAATCGCAGGGTGTGGGCTCGCAATTGTTGCGCGACTGCTTGACGGCGGTCGACCACGACCGGTTGCCAGCCTATCTGGAAACGCCCAATCCACGCAACATCGCGTTTTATCAAAGGCACGGCTTCTCGGTCATCGGATTGAGCCAACATGGCGATTGTCCGACCGTCACCTTCATGCTGCGCGAAGCGACAAGTCGATGAGCGACGATAACCGGCGTTGGTCGAGGCTATCAAGAATTTCAGTAGGATGTCGAGAAATGCATGGCGGGCGCGCCTTGGTTGGCTACGCGCTTCGGCAACCAACGCGAACCACGTTTGCGCCAGACGTCTGCTATGGGGTCGCTCACAGACAGTCCGCTCTTTGCCAAAATGGCACGTAGCTGACGGTCTGTTTACGGGTTGTTGTAGCACCGCCGCGAATGGCCGAAATTGGGTGGAAAGTGGACGTTCGTACTTTATGCTTAACTCTTCCTTTTTCCTCGGCGGCACCCCATTTGCAGTTTCCACGAGGAACAAACATGATCGGCAAATTAGATCATCTTACTATCGCATCACGCGACCGCGCTGCGGCCGATCGTCATTATTCTGTCCTTCTGCCATTGGTAGGCTTTGCAAAGGTCAGGGATGGGATTTGGAAGAATGCAGAGGGTATCTACCTGCAATTCATTACGGCCACAGAGGGAACGGGTCCATACGAGCGATATGGAGCAGGATTGAACCATTGGGGGCTTTCGATTGAAAGTCCTGAAGAAGTTGAAAAGTTGCGCGCCTCCCTAATCGCGGCAGGCATTGCTGCGCAGCCAATCCAAGATTTGCATGGAGCAAGAGCGCTGTTTGTCCCCGATCCGGATGGGCTGCGTGCAGAATTCACTTGGTATCCGGACGGAATGGCACCTGTAGGTTAGACGGAGCAATACAATTGAGTGTCGACCGTAAGTCCGAAAGGGAGGCGTAAGCGGAATGGCAGGTTTTAGAGGAATTTGGCCGAAAGCAGACCGTCCGCAAACGGCCCAAATCCGGACATAGGCCGACCTGGTCCCTTCGAGTATGATGTCCGCCACCTCTCGCGGCTGGCTCCAGCTCGAATAATGCGCACCTCGTTCAAACTGAGACGCTGCCTCAGGATGTGCGGCATGGGCACTTGGCCTCTGGCGTGGGAGCCAAAAGCGATCTTTGTCACACTAAACTATAGCGGCGCTGCCCGCCTCAATAACCCGGGTCCGATTCCTGCCATGCCACTCGCCAGATCCTTTCCTCTGTCCTGCCGGAAACGGAACGATAGGCGAGAAGGGCCTGCCACCTCCCCAACCCATGAACGGGCAGAGGCTTCGAAAGGCGGATGGAGGTGTTAGCTCGCAGTCTACGACACGAACAATCGCAGACGCGGATGTAAACCGAGCTTAAATTGCGCGCGGTTCTTCGGGCTTCGCCGATCCAATCGATCTGAACGACCCTACGGCCGAACTCCATTATCGCTCTAGGTTCGACCCTTTCCGTCCGAGCCGAACAATAGAACCAGCGGTTTCTATGTCGGCTCAAGCTACCCAAGCAGATCAGACATAAGAAACCACTTTCCTACAGAGAACCTATTTGGTTACATGCTTGGGAAAGGAGATTGAAAATGGATCCTCTCGATCCGGCGCTCCCGAGCGCACTGGCCGCCCCTCGTTACCGCGCTAGCTACGCTGGTTTGGGCATTCCGGCGAAACTCGAAGGACGAATGACGGGGTAGTCGCACTCACCGAATAGAACGAACCATAAGAACCGATAAACCAAGGAACATCATCATGGCAGATCAACCGCTGGCGATTTTCGACGCGAGCGAAAGCTCGATCAGAACTGCGCGCGAAGGTGACGTCGCAGTCGCACCCGCAACTCGTATTACCGGTAACTTCGAGAATGGCTCGCCAGAGCCCTTCGCGTCGGTACTGAATGCAACCAACATCGATGCAGATTTCGCGTTGCAGGATCGCCCCCTCTTCATGCGCTGGGAACCGCTGACCGTCGCGGGGGAAGTCGACGTCCGGGAAAACACCGGCATCCTCTACGAAGCCATTCGATCCGAAACCGAAGTCCGGGTGCGACCAACCGACCCCGAGTACGTGGACGTTTTCGGACTTACGAGCCGAGTGACTCGCAACGTGAAGGACGACACGGACCTCGGCAACGCCAACATCTGGATGACCGCCGGTTACTTCGCAGCGCAGCAGGATGCGGAAGTTTCCACCCGCACCGATAGCGCAACGGCGGTGAAATCGTTCCTCAAGATGGAAAACGGCAGTGTCGGCAATTTGATCAGCATGAACTGCAGCGCGCAGATCGGTCAGTCGAGCGGTCGCGAGTTTCAGTGTGACCTGCTGGTTCAAACCGTCAGCGCCCAGGATTTCTTCCTGGGCCGCGCGAACCAGACGCTCACCATCGATACTTTCGTACAGCTTGATCTACCCAAGCCGTCCGAAAGCGGCACGGTCAATATCGCAAACCGATACGGCATTCGTCAGCTCGATGACGAAGCGCTCAACGTATTTAATGGCCCGGTGACCATGGACAATGTCGCGGTATTCCTGCCCAACCTGCCTACGAACGAGCCAAGCGGCAGGCGCCAACTCTGGAACGACAACGGCGTACTGAAGGTCACCGCAGCGGCTTAGAAAATGAAGTACTAAGATTGGAACGGATGAACCGCGTAGTACCGAAGTCCGGGTCGCCGCGAAGGCGTATCGCGACATGAGGTCCACTACGCGCAAAGGTTCGATGCGAGATCAAGTCCGAACAACGGGGGTCAGGCCGGAGGCGGAAACCGCTTCCGGCCCAGATCCTGAGATCAACTGCCGAGCAAGCGTATTAATCGGACCTGTTTGGACCTTCTGACCCTTGGAGGGGCAACGTCTCGCAAACGGCTCAGCCGATTTCCGTTCGAACAGTGCCGGAGAACCGGAATACCGAACCTTAACTCCAACGGCCTACCTGGGTAGGCAGGAGGAGAGTTCTGCAGGATCCTGAAGCAATCCGACGAGCGTCGCGGCGACCTTGCGGAGCTCACGCGTTTGGCGAGCCGTTGCAACGCCGCTCAGAAGCGCCGGCTCGACAGCGAGTACAAAAAGCTAACCGCGGGCAACCGGGGCGAGCGGGATGCGGCGTATGTCATGAACCGCCTCTTCGGCGAAGCCGGTCGCATTGGCCTGCTGCACGATTTGCGGATCGGGGTGCGCGGCGAATTCCCGCAAATAGATCATCTCGTCATACATCGCGGGCAAGGCTGCATTTGGCTGTGCGAGACCAAGAATTACGGCGGGCGCCTGCAATGCAACGCCCAAGGGGAATGGACGGTCTGGTATGGCAAGTCGCCTAAGTCCGTGCCCTCGCCGATCCAGCAGGCGCGCCTGCAGGCGGTTGTGCTACGGCGCTGGCTCGAAGAGAATGGGTACGCCTATCTCGATGTGAAGCCGCTGGTCCTTATCGCCCCAACAAGCAGCGTCGATCGTCGGCAGATGCCCGATGATGTGATGGTTGTGAAGTGGGATTAATTTGGCGAATGGTGGGAGAACCAAGCCGCCGACCTCAGCGCGCTCTCAGTAGCAAAAATGGCCGCAAGCGCATTCTGGGAGAAGCGCGATGAAGCTTGGCTGCGCGAGCTAGGCGAAAACCTGTGCCGCGCACACACTCCGATTGTTTTCGACTGGGAAGCGCGGCTAGGGCTCGATCAGGCGGACGCCGCGAACAAGCAGGGCGAGAAAAACGGCAACGTCCATCCGTTGCCGGAAGCTGAAAGCACCCCGGCGCCAGCGCAAGTGTCACCGCACGAACCCAAGCTCGATTTGTCGCCTATGATGACGCCTCATGGGGACATCACCTTCATCGCGCTGGGCGATACCAAGGTGGCCATTCGCAACCCGGCGGTGGAACCCTTGATCGAGGTGGTCCGCGGCACCGTGAAAGGCCGAGGACGCTGGCAACCGCGCTTCAAAAACTGGATCGTAAAGGTCGAGGATTTTGAGGCAGTGCGGTGCGAGATCGGAGTACGACTAGCCGAGGCTAAGGACCAACGTCGGGCTTAGGCGCAGCGACGGTGGCGGCTATTTGGCGCGGTGCGCCGCCGCGCTGCTTTTGAGCCAAAGGACCGCTGCCGCTCCCGATCGAACGCAAATGTGTCGAAAGTGGTAAAATGTCATGGGTCCGCCAAGTTTGCGATTTTCTAAGACGGATCCTCGTCAGACGCTCGTCTGCAGTGTGTCCAAGTAGTCTGATCACCACTGCGCCAAGCGTTTGCGCTCTTCCCAGTGCTCGCCGCGATGGTAGTTGCCTCGCACGGTGCTGCTGCTGTCATGAGCAAGCTCGCGTTCGATTGCGTCTGGGCTCCACTTGCCAGTTTCATTGAGCAGCGTTGATGCCATCGCCCTGAAGCCATGTGCCGTCATTTCTTTGCCCGAGTAACCCAAACGGCGAAGTGACGCATTGATAGTGTTTTCTGACTTTGGTCGGTTGCCGGGATACAAGGACGAGAACACATATTGCTGTCCAGAGCTGAGTGGTTTCGCAGCCTCGAGGATCGCAAGCGATTGCTTGGAAAGCGGCACAGTATGAGGGCGCCGCATTTTCATTCTTTCTGGCGAAATGATCCATCGTGCTGTTTCAAAGTCGAACTCGCCCCATTCAGCGCGCCGCAGCTCGCCAGGGCGGACAAAGACGTGTGGCGTCAGTTGTAGCGCAAGCCTTGTAAGCGGCTGGCCCTCGAACGTGTCGATGGCGCGCAGCAGACCACCTACTTGCTTGGGCTCCAATATCGCAGAATGATGTTTGACTTTGGGTGCGATGAGCGCGCCACGCAACACGCTCGAAGGATCGGCTTCTGCGCGGGACGTCGCAACCGCATACCGAAAAACCCGTCTTGCGAAAGATTTCATTCGGCGAGCGGTTTCGTAGTGCCCCTTGTCGTGAACAGAGTGATGGCAGCGAGCAGCTGCGCAGGCTTGATGTCAGATACCGGTATTGATCCGATGGTCGGCGTCAGGAGTGACAAGAGCCAGCGGCTCTTTTTGATCGTGACTGCTTCACGGCCCTCTGCTGCAATCTTCGCCAGGTACTCTTCCCCGACACGTTCGAAGCTGTTGGCATTGCGGTTTTGGGCTTCGAGCTCAGCTTGCTTTTTCTCTTCGGCGGGGTCGGTGCCCCTTGCCAGATTCGAGCGAGCTTCATCGCGCCGCTTACGCGCTTCCTGCAACGTAACGTAAGGGTATCGCCCCAAGCTAAGCTTCTTCTCTTTGCCGTCGATACGATGTTTGAAGCGCCACAGCTTACCGCCGGAAGGCTGCACGAGCAGAAACAAGCCCGCAGAGTCGCCGAGCTTTTTTGGTTTCTCACTGGGCTTCGCAGATCGAATCTGAATGTCGGAAAGGGGCATAGGATTGGGGGGCACTTTTTTTCTGGTTTCGAGCTTGGCCCCAGAGTGGCCCCCAATGACGCCCGATTGCAGGCGAACAGAAGCGAACCACAGCGCAGTGCCGTAGTCCGTTTTTTTTATCAGAACTCTGCGGTTTTCCCACCTGTAGCGAACGTTCGCGATCAAGGTGATGGTGCCAGAAGAGGCATCGCACTGACGGCGTAAATTCCTGAAATATCTGATGGAATATTCGAGGGTATGCTGAAAAGCCCGCAAAAAGGCCCGCACGCTCAGTGGGCGTATTGGTTCGAGTACCATTTAGGGACTCAAATCTGCAAACAAATGCTTCAAAATCAACGACAATCGGCGAAGCATCCAACCTCTCGCTAAATGGAATCAGTCGCATCGGATGTGATCATAGGGGGTTTCCGGTGGAAAGACGCCGGACTTTTCTGCGTCGCAATTTGGGAAACCGGTTCGCCAGGAGGACGAAACCCGACAAGGCAATCACTGTCCCGCCAATTCCGAACAGCAGCAGCCACCAGCTGTTGATCCGGTCCCGCTCGGTCCAGTCCATGATATGCAATCCCCAGACGAAGTCGAAAAAGCGCCAAGTGTCGCTTCGCGCTGCGAGAATCGCCCCGCTGGAGGCGTCGATATAGAGGCGTGTCGCATCTTCATCGGCGAAGGTCATCTGCCAAGCCGGAAAAGGCCCACGAAACTCTGTTCCAACCGGAGCCTGCACTAGCCTTGCCCCGGCAATCGAGGTCTCGGGCCCGCTCCACGCACGCAGCGCAATGGTTTGAGCAACCGTCTGTGGCAGGGGAGAAATCCTTTTCCCGGTATCGGCCTGGTGAAGTACCGTCGAACCATCTTTACGCTCGATCTGCACAACCGGGCTACCCGCCACGGATTTGGTCGTCAGGGCCACGATGTTTCGCCGATCCGTCAACCACTGCGGTGCCATAAAGACCGGATCGAGCGTTTCAGCCTCGCGCGATATGACGTGCTCAGAGCGTACCTGCTCGATCTTGAGGAAGGACATGATCGCGCCGGTCCCCATCCACAACAGCACCTGCACGCCGACAAACAGCGCAAGCCACTTGTGCAGCTTGCTGCCAAAGACGTGCAGCCGAAGCTTACGTGACGGCTTTCGCGGAGCTGGAACCGATGCCATGAGGTCTTATTGGTTGCGGGGAGGACGCGACGATGAATGGTATTGCACGATCTTCCAGCCACTGGCGTCGTGCGTGAGCACCGATGTCGCCACGCCTTCGCGATCGATCACCCGCCCGTCCGCCAGTTCGATCCGGTAGGTATAGGTTTCACGGCCGTAAGCCATGTGCCCCATCCGGGTGACTGCAATGGTAGGCTCACCGAAGGTGAAACTGGTGATCGCATCCAGTTCAGGTCCGAGGTGATGCTCCATGTAATGCGTAAAGGTGCCCTCGTCCTTTCCGTTCTCGTAGACGAAGGATTGTTCCGCAAACAAGGCTGTCATGGCGTCCGCGTCGCGTGCTGTCAGCGCGGTGCGATAAGCTGTCAGCGCCGCCTCCGCACCCGCAACATCATTGTTCATAGCCGCCATGTGATCCGCATGGTTCATGTCTTGCGCGGAATGGTCCATCGGCATCGATTGCGACTGCTCCCCATGCGACGAGTGATCCATGGTCTGCGCCATCGCCGGCACGGTGGAGACTGCGAGGGCCGCAGCAGTCAGGCCCCGAATAATCGTAATGTGCATTGAACTTTCCTTTTCTTCAGAACCAAAACCTTATGCCGACGACGTAATTGGTGACGCTCGGGTCTTCGCCCTCGGCGCGTGCATAATCGGCGCTCTGGCCGACTCTCCATTCCTGATCGATCCCGATATACGGCGCGAATTCGCGTGCGAAATGATAGCGCAGGCGCAGACCGGCTTCGATCGTATCCAGTCCGGCACCGATCCCCAGTTCAGGCACATCCTGCGCAGAGAAGGACGCTTCCACACGCGGCTGAATCACCAGGCGCTGCGTAATTCGCTGGTCAAGCTCGGCCTCGATGCGCGCTGTCAGGTCGCCTTGGTCCGACAGGAATGCGGCCGCATCCACTTCGAACAGATAGGGCGCGAGGCCTTGAATACCGATCACGGCATAGGTGCGGTCCATCGGCGCAAAATCCTGGCGGATACCGGCCTGCAGATCGAAGAATGGCGCTATCGCTCGGCTGTAGAGCGCCTGTACCTCAGCGCTCTCGATCTTTTCGCCGAAACTGCCTTCGCCCTCGGATTTGAACCAGAACTTGTCGAGATCGCCGCCGTAATAGCCTTGAAGATCAAACAGGTAGCCATCGGATCCTTCGCGCCCGCGATATTCGACGCGGTCGCCTTGGAACCAGAAATATGTCTGACCACCCTGTTCGTCACGCAACTGCTCGCGGCTCCCGCGCATCGCGTCCGCGCCCCAGATTGCATCTGCGGCGCGGGCCGGACCCGAACCCGAACCCGCCGAGGCGGGCGGCGGTCCGGATGGGATGTCCATCGCCATGGTACCGTGACCCATGGCAGAATGATCCATCTGTGCGCCATCCGTCTGGCCTTCAGCCATTCCGGAGTGGTCCATGGGCGGCGCATCCATCTGCGAATGATCCATCCCTGAGTGGTCCATTGGCGATTGGCTCGCGGGTTGCGGCACCTCGCTGGGACCTTCTACCTCCGGCTGCATGGACGGGTGATCCATTGCCCCATGATCCATTTGGGAATGGTCCATGGGCATGACGGAAGGTTCGGACTGGACGGCCTCTCCGCTGTCGTCTGCATCGATGTCCACTTCGTCCTGCGGGTCGGCCGGCTGCACCGGCATGGAGTGGCCCTGATGCTGGGCGAGGGCGGGCGCTCCTGTCCCGGCGAGCACGAGTGCGAACAGAAGTTTCATCCGCTCTCTCCGATGCGCTTGACATCGGGCTGACCGGCCCGATCCGCGACGGTCACAATCTGGAACATTCCGGCATGCATGTGGTAGAGAAGGTGGCAATGAAACGCCCAGTCTCCCGGCTCATCGGCGGTCAGATCGAATTGCGCAAAACCCCCAGGCTGCACGATGACCGTGTGCTTTTGTGGCTGGCGATCGACAGGGGCACCGTTGACGAGCTCGAAGAAATGGCCGTGCAGGTGAATCGGGTGCGCCATCATGGTGTTGTTGACCAGCTTGACCCGGACGCGTTCATTGTAGGCAAAGCGGATCGGCTCGTCGCTGACGGCCGAGAATTTCTCGCCATCGAACGACCACATGTAGCGCTCCATATTGCCGGTGAGATGGATTTCCATCTGACGGGACGGTGTACGAAGATCGTCGTTTTGATCAAGCGCAACCAGATTCTTGTAGTTCAGCACTTTGTGCGGAACCTGGTCGAGGCCGATCCCCGGATCGCCCATCCGGTCCTGCGGGTTCATCGAAACCATGTCGATACCGGGACCGACCTTCACATCAGGCGGCAAGAGGGATGTGTCGCGCATATCCATGCCGCCCATCGACATGCCGGCCATCGCTCCATCGCTGGACCCGTCGGTGCCGCCGCCCATGTCCATGCCGCCAGACTGCGAGGTACCATGGCCCATCGCGCCATGATCCATCCCGGACATGTCGCCTTCCATTCCGGCCATGCCCATATCGGCCATGGTCAGGAGGGGAGGGTCGCGTAAAGCGGGCACTGGCGCGCGGACACCTGGGCGACTTGCGAGAGTCGCCACCGCCATGCCCGAGCGATCCATGCTTTCCGCAATGATGCTATGCGCCTCGCCGGTCGGTTCGACTACGATATCGTAGGTTTCTGCGGTTCCGATCTGGAACTCCTCTACCTCCACCGGCCTCACATTGAGACCGTCCGCTGCGACGACCCAGAATTTGAGTCCCGGAATGCGGACATTGTAGAACGACATGGCACTGCCATTGATCACGCGGATGCGGACTCGCTTGCCGCGCGAGAAGAGATATTCCAGGCCTTCCTCGGGACCATGTCCATTGGCGAGGTAAGTGTAGGTCGAGCCGGTGACATCGAGGATGTCGGTCGGCATCATGCGCATTTCCGCCCACATCCGGCGCTCTTCGCCGGTTAGCGGGTAGTCGTCCGTCAGTGTGCGCTGCTGGTAGTTGAAATAGCCCTCGCCCTTTTTAAGCTTAGACATGATCGTATGGGGATGCATCGGCGTGAATTCGCTGAGCAGCATGACGTAATCATAATCGGCCTGCACCGGATCGGGTCCGGCAGGATCGACGATAATCGGCCCATAATGCCCGGCCTGCTCCTGCAAACCGGAGTGGCTGTGCCACCAGTAGGTTCCAGCCTGCCGGATGGCAGGCATTTCGTAGGTGAAGGTCTGCCCCGGCCTGATACCGGGGAAGCTGACGCCGGGCACGCCATCGAACTGAAACGGCACAAGCAATCCGTGCCAGTGGATCGAGCTGTCTTCGTCCAGCGAGTTGGTCACGTTGAGATTGACCGCCTCGCCCTCCGTCAGCCGCACCAGGGGGCCGGGAACGCTGCCGTTGACGGCGACACCCATGCCGCGTCGCCCCTGAACCATGCGGGGCCCGCGTGCGATGGTGAGATCGATACTGCGACCAGATACTTCATCGAACCCCTGACGGATGGCCGCGCCATTCATATCGCCGCCGCGCGCCCAGGCCGGGATCGCGGCGGTGGCACCAAGCAGGCCGCCTGCCACGACACTCGTGCTCAGGAATTTGCGCCGATTGATTGCTTGCATAATAGGGTCCTGTTTGAACAAGGTTTGCCCTATCCTACGCGGCCGGACGCCTTTCCCCTCACTCGCGCGAAACTTTTTCCCTCAGCGTTTTTCGGGCACGATATACGAGCGCTTCAACTGCCTTTTCCGAAATCCCCAGAAGATCGGCAGCTTCGCTCTGGCTGCGACCATCAATGGCAACAAGGATCAAAGCCTCGCGGTGTCGCAGGGGCAGACGCTGGATTTCCGCATGCGTCCTCTGCAGAAGTTGCCGATCCACAGCCTCGATCTCGGGTGAAGGGGCGGTGTCCGAAGCCAGATCGAGGATCGCAGCGTTCCCAAATCCCAAAAACTGCGCCGCCTTTCGCCGGCGCAGTTTGTCGCGGCATTTGTTGAGGGTAATCGTCGTCAGAAATGGCAAAACCGGCCGGGCAGGATCGAGCCGCGCGCGGACAATCCACGCCGAAGCAAGGGCATTCTGCACCGCGTCCTCGGCTTGATCATGGACACCAAGCATGCGCTGCGATGTCGCCAGCAATCGAGGTATGAAAGGTTCGACAAGCTCGGTGAATGCGCGGCGGTCGCCTGCGACGACCTTTGCGACCAGTTCCTGTTCCTGGCTGGTGGGCTGCCCCTGCACTCCAGCGTCATTCCGGCGGCGAACCGGTCAGCGAGCGGGCTACCTGCTGATCGAACTTGCGTTGCTGGTCCGCCTCGAGAATGCTGCGCATGGCGAAGACATGGCGCACGGTCGCTTTCTGTAATTCGCCCATGCTGGCATGCACCTCGTCAATCGCGGCACTCACTTCGGGACCGTATTCGTGCTCGCTGTCCATAGCGGCTGCCAGACCCGCGTTCGCGCGCCGCACTGCAAGTTCGCGCTGGGCGTTCTCGATTGCGAAACGCTCCTCGAGACGGTCAAGACGGTTTTCCTGCTGCGCAGTGAGGTCCAGCTGTTCGTGGACGAACTCGTGCAGGCCGCCAGACTCATCAGGGACAAACCATCGCTCTGCCGCAATCGCCCCGAGGAATCCCGCCAATGCGGCAAGCAGGACGGCAGCAACGATGTGCAGTTTCGGGCTCTTCATCTGCCGACATGAAGCAGCGCGGCGGGGGAAAGCCGGGCGTCGCTGAAAAGCGGATAGGCAGGATCCTGGGCGTAGACGGGAGCCTGGACCGTGAGCGCGCCCGCGCCGAGCCCGACTGCAAAAAGCCCGGCAAACAACATGCTGCGCATGGTCCTATCCCGCCGAGCGCCGATATCGCCGACCCGCTCCCAGACCCCTTCCATGAAGCCGCCGGGGACGCTCGGTGCAGCATCGCGGGCAAGAGCATCCAGGATGGGTTCCAATTGCTGGTTCATCGGTAAAGCTCGATCCTTCAACTGCTGTTCGTCCATACAATACGTTTCGTCCATCCACTCCCCTCAGAAATATTTGGTGAGGGGAGACGGCTCGGGATGCGTAACACACAGCATAGCTCTCGTTAATCCGCGGTGAAAGGGCACGCGCCACCATGAAAGCAGTCCATTTACTCTTGCTTGTTTGTGCAGGTTTCCTGTCGGTCAGCCCTGCTTACGCTCATGGCGACGAGATGCACGAGGAGGCGGCAAGCGCTGGCGCGTCTTCCGAACCGATGCAGGATGAGCACCTCTTGGGCGAAGCGCAGCCCGCCTCCGGTCACTCTGCCGAAGCCGGTGATGGCTCTGGCGGACATGACGAAGCATCCGGTGGACACGAGATTGCCAGCGAGGCGGGCTCTATCGGTTTTCTCAAAAAGCTGCATCCCGCCACGATACATTTTCCAATCGCTCTATTCCTGATGGCGGCGCTGGCCGAGCTGTTTGTGATGGCCGGCAGAGGCGCTGGTGTCGAACCCGCTGTCCGCGTGCTGATCTACGGCGGTGCGGCTGGCGGTGTGGTGGCCGCCCTGTTCGGCTGGATTCATACCGGTCTGTGGTTTGGCGGGGACACGGTGATGCAGCTCCATCGCTGGAACGGGATGCTGATCGCCGTCCTGGGCCTCGCTCTAGCCGCGATCGTGCGCAGGCCGCTCGATAAAAGGACACTTTTGCGCACCGGCCTTTTCTCCATAGCCGCGCTCATACTGGTTCAGGGTTTCCTTGGCGGGGAGCTCGCGCACGGGCCGGCTCACCTTGGCTTCTCCTGGATATGAAGGAAAACATGATGCACCAATTCAAACCGACGAAGATGGTTGGAGCGCTCTTGCTCGGCACCGCGCTAGCGGGACTGGTGGCGTGCGATCAACAAGCTGAACCCGTCGCGAGAGCCGATGACTCCGCTACAATTGGAGCCGCAGCGACGGTCACCGCGTCGTCGCCGACCGTAGCTGCTTCCGCAAGTCCGGACGAGAACGATGTCGAAGCCGCGCCGGTTGCCAGCGTACCCGAGCGCAGGCCAGATGGCCCGGCCACCGCTCGACCATCGCGCAAGCCGACCTCTGGTTCGACGCCTGCACCCACGCCTGCGAACACGGATGTTGCTGAACCGGCCGATCCGCACGCAGGCCATGATATGGAATCCATGTCCGGTCACGACATGGATCGGATGTAGGACGATATGGACATGAAGATCCGCTATCCCGAGCACGGCATGCGCCGCGTCCGCGCGACACTCAGCACTTTTGCATTTGTTCTCCTTGCGGCCTGCACGAGCGCCGCACAGGCCAGCCCCTATGTGATGTTCCGCGATCCGCAGTGCGGATGCTGCGAGGAATGGGCCAAGCATGTCCGCACCGGTCTCGGTCACGAAGTTACGGTTCGCGAAGACCGGCCCATGGCAGAGGTGAAGGCCGAAGCGGGCGTGCCCGACGATCTCGCCTCCTGCCATACGATGGAAGCCGATGGCTATGTGATCGAGGGCCATGTCCCGGCGCGCGAGATCGCGCGCCTGCTCGATGAACGGCCCGAAGGCGTTGTCGGCCTGGCCGTTGCAGGAATGCCCTTGGGGTCCCCCGGCATGGAAGCTGGCGGAAGGATGCAGCCTTTCCAGGTCATCGCGTTCGGCCCTGCGGGTGAACGCGTATTTGCGAGCTATCCGGGGTCTTCCGGAGGTGGATGACAAGACAGACATGTCGTTGAAAGGAGGCCGATATGACTGAGCAATCGATCCGCCCGGACATCCTGCGGTGGGGCTGGACACTCAGCAGTTTTCTGCTGTTGAGCTATCTGCTGTGTGTAGGCTTCGGCCTTCTGTTTCCCGAGCGGTTCCACATGCACGAGGCCTGGGCACCTCTTTTGCCCGGTTTCGAATGGCTGACCTGGCCGGGATTCCTGGCAGGAACCGTCGGCAGCTTTCTGTATGGTTGGTACATCGCTGTCGTCGTCGTGCCGCTTTACGCATTATTTGGGCGGGGAAAGCGCGAATGATGGCGCACCCCGCCCTCGCAATGACCTGTCGCCCTAGCTACACTCCGGGGTCTAGGGCCTTACGGATGCATGCCTCATGATTGAGACGAAGCATGCCACGCACGCGGCGATGGAAAATGGATCCGACACGGCTGGCAAGGGGACGATAAGTCTCGCCGGCGGAGTGGCGATGGGCACGGGCGTGATGATCGGCGCCGGCATTTTCGCCCTCACCGGTCAGATCGCAGAATTGGCCGGGCCTTTGTTCCCGCTCTCGTTCGTTCTGGGTGCACTCGTCACCT
>JBARZK010000003.1:0-5317 GCA_049649965.1 Erythrobacter sp. | reverse complement strand
TTCGAGCTGGCGATCGGCCCGGTTCTGGCTGGCAAAGCGTGCGATGCGAGCATTCTCGCGCCCGATTTCCGCTGCACGCGGAAAAATGCCGAGATTGGCCGCCGCCGCCTGCTGCGCCGGGGTGAGGCGCGGCATGAAGGCGAGGTAGGGCGTGATGCGGCCTGCAAGATCGGGCGGCATGACCGCGTCCGCGATCGCCGTCGCCCTGTCGCTCTCGCCCAATATCGCAAGGCCGAAGGCGCGAACCCGGAATGCGGCGAAATCGCGCTGTTCCAAAAGCGGCGCGAGCGTATCCTGGAACGCGTCGGCATCGCCCGAGATCGCCTTGCTCAGCGCCAACCTGCGCCGCGCTTCGTCATTCGCCGGTTCCAGTTCGAGAACGCGGGCATAGGCGCTTTGGGCCGAGACCTGATCGCCTACCATGTCGAGCGCGAGGCCGCGATCGAGCAGCACTTCGGCCATCGGCGCGCCGGACGCCTGCGCCGCTTCGAAGATCGGCAGCGCTTCGACCGGACGGCCCGAACGCAAGTAGACCCGCGCGGTGCCCAGCCTCACCCGCGGATCGCTGGGTGCGATATCGGCGGCGCGGCCGTAGAACCCGATCGCGGCGTCGTAATCCCCGACCGCGAGCGAGGCGTCCGCCGCCTCGACCAGAGCGCGAAGCTCCTGGGGACTGCGAGCCAGCTCCATCAGCGCGCGGTTCAATCGCTGCACCGCCGGCGAGGGAAGCGGCTGGACCACTTCACGCGATGCCGAAACCTGCGCGCTCGCGGGGGATGGCGCTGCAGCAAGCCCGGCAACGATGGCCATGGCAAGACATGCGGACAGACGGCGCGCCAGCGCGGCGCGGGGGATCGGCGGGAGCGTTGCGTTCGGCTTCACGGAAACCCTCGTGATGGCAAAAATCGGTTCGGGGATAGCCCCGTTCGACTGAACGCGCGGCGAACGGTGGCGGCACACGGGCAAAGCGTGTGCCGCTCCGTCTAGAACCAATCGCCGAAGACCGGCCCTACTGGTTGTTCTGCCGTCCCAGGAAACGCGGAATGCTGAGGGCGGGCGCATCGTCGTCATCGTCGTCGTCGTCATCGCTCGTCGATGCGCGCGAGAGGTTGGCCATACGTTCGAACAGGGTGCTGCCACCCGCCGCACCCTTGCCCTCGCCGGCAGGTTTCCGACCGGTATCGCTGGCCGGAGAGGGTTCCTCGATGTCCGAGCGTGCAGGGCGAGCGTTCACCGAGCGGTCCTCTGCCGAGAGACGATCGGCATCGGCGAGCAGGTCGTCCTGGTCGCCTTCCTGCGCGTCGTCCTGCGAATGCTCGTCGCCGAGGTCGAGCGTGTCGTCGTCGCTGTCATCCGAAGAACCGGCGAATCCGCTTTTGCGGGTCGAGGCGAAGCGCTCGTCCGCCGCGGGCATGGCCATGCCGTCCTCGTCCTCTTCGTTGCGAAGGCCGGCCAGCGGATCGACGATGTCGTCGACATCCTCGCCCTCGTCCCCGAGGTCCTCGCCCGCCTGCATCCCGGTGAGGTCGAAGGGTTCGCGACGATCGCCCCCTTCGGCGGGACTGTCATCGTCGTCGATCTCTTCGAACGTGGCATTTTCCGCTTCGCGCGGTTCGGTGTCGCCGGTGTCGTGGTGGGCCGTGTCGTGGTGGGCGGTGTCGTTGTCCTGGTCGCCGAGTGCCGGGATCTTCGGCGTGCGTCCGCCGAGCAGGCTCGTCCGGTCGGAGGACGCGGTGTCCTTCGCATCGCTCGAACCGGTGTCGGCAGCCTCGCTATCGTCGCTCGCAACCTCGTCGGACAGTTCGAGCGCCGGCCGCTTGGGCGGGCGGGGTTCGCTCATACCCGAACTGCGGGGCCGCGGAATTTCGCCGGTGGCGCTCTGTTCGATACCGGTGGCGACGACCGAGACGCGGATCTTGCCCGACAGGTCGGGGTTGAACGCGCTGCCCCAGATGATGTTGGCATCCTCGTCCACCAGGTCGCGGATGTGATTGGCGGCCTCGTCGACCTCCATCAGCTTCATGTCCTCGCCGCCGATGATCGAGATGATGACGCCCTTCGCGCCCTGCATCGACACGCCGTCGAGCAGGGGGTTGGCGATCGCCTGTTCGGCTGCGTCGAGCGCGCGGTTTTCACCCTCGCCCTCGCCGGTGCCCATCATCGCCTTGCCCATTTCGCTCATGACCGAGCGCACGTCGGCGAAGTCGAGATTGATGAGGCCGGGCATGACCATCAGGTCGGTGATCGAGCGCACGCCCAGCTGCAGCACCTCGTCGGCAAGCTGGAACGCTTCCTTGAAGGTGGTTTCGGGCTTGGCAATCAGGAACAGGTTCTGGGTGGGAATGACGATTAGGGTGTCGACCTGCGCCTGCAGTTCGGCAATGCCCGCTTCGGCAGAACGCATCCGGCGCGTGCCTTCGAACAGGAACGGCTTGGTCACGACGCCGACGGTCAACACGCCCTTGCGCCGGGCGGCCTCCGCGATGACCGGCGCGGCGCCGGTGCCGGTGCCGCCGCCCATCCCCGCGGCGATGAAGACCATGTTGACCCCGTCGAGTGCTTCCTCGATCTCGGCGACGGTTTCCTCTGCCGCTGCCTTGCCCACTTCGGGCCGAGCACCGGCGCCGAGGCCCCCGGTGATTTCCGGGCCGAGCTGGATGCGGGTTTCGGCGGGACTGGTGCTGAGCGCCTGCGCATCGGTGTTCGCGACGATGAAGTCGACCCCCTCGATATCGGCCTCGATCATGTTGGCGACCGCGTTGCCTCCCGCCCCGCCAATGCCGACCACGGTGATACGCGGACGCATGTCGTCCTCTGCCGCGGGTCCGATATTGATGCTCATCGCTTTGTCCTCCAGCCGCGGATTCTGCGGCACGCCCTGCCGTCATCCACGAAGATTGTTCTGTGACACATTCAAAAGGTGCCGGTTATAGCGCGCCGGTTTCTTTTCCACAGCGCCTCGGTACCGGCCATACACGAAGCGGCCCCACCCACGAAACCCTGGTAAAGCAAGATGGTTAACACTTCAGAAATATTCCCGCGCCGCGCGTAGCAGCCGACCGATCGACAGGACCGGCCCCATCCCGCCCGATCCGCGGATGCGACTGGTGTAGCGGGTGCCGATCGAGCGGATGTCCACGGGGTCTTCCGCTGCGTAAAGACACAGACCCGCCAGCCCGGAAAATCCGGGCGTATGGTGCGCTTCGGGCAGGCCGGTGAGCGACGGCGCGCGCCCGATCCGCACCGGCGTGCCAAGCGCGCTTTGCGTGTATTCGTCGAGACCTGCCAGTTCCGCGCCGCCGCCGGTCAGCACCACCTGCCCCGCATGACTGCCGGAAAAGCCCATGTCCTTGAGCGCGCGGCCGATCTGGTCGGTAAGTTGCCCCTGCGCCTGCGTGATCACCGATACGAGCTTTGCCCTTGCGATGCGGTTGCGATCGTCGGCCCCGCGCGCGGTCGCACTGCTATTGCTCTCCGCGCTTTCGCCGGGGCCGAGGACGGGGATCATCTCGCGGTGGTCGCTGGGCGAGGCGATGGCCGAACCCGACACGCATTTCAGCCGCTCGGCCTGGAAACGCCGGATGCCGAACGCCCCCGCCACTGCATCGGTGACATCGCCTGATCCCATCGGGATGGCCCTGAGTTCGAGCAGCATGCCCGCTGCGAACACTGCGACATTGGTCACGTCGCTGCCGATTTCCACCAGGGCAACGCCGAGTTCACGTTCCTCTGCGGTCAGGCAGGCATAGCCCGAGGCAAGCGGCGCGGCGACGACGCCCTCAACGTCGAGATGCGCGTTCTGCACCGCTTCCATCAGGTTGCGCACCGGCGGCCCGTCGGCGAGCATGACGTGAATGTCGACCCCCAGCCTCTCGGCATGAAGGCCGCGCGGATTGGCGATGCCGTGCGCCCCGTCGAGCGTGTAGTGCGCGGGCTGCGCGTGCAGGACCGTGCGACCGTCGGGCTGGATCATGCCGCGTGCCTCGACCAGCAGCTGCTCGACGTCCTCGTCTTCGATCCGGCGTCCGCCGATGTCGATCTCGACTTCGACGATGTGGCTCTTAAGCCCTGCGCCCGAACAGGCGATCCACACGCTCTGGACATCGACCTGCGCTGCCTTCTCCGCCCGCTCGACAGCGTCGCGAATGGCGTAGGTCGCGCCTTTCATGTCGACGACGTACCCGCGCTTGACTCCGGCGCTGGCGCGATGCCCCGAGCCGAGAACCATCAGATCCCCGGTCTCGGTTTCACCCATGATCATCGCGGAAATGCGGAACGAGCCGACATTGACCGCGGCAAAGACCTTCGCGAGGCGCGGCGTTCCGGCCTTCGCGGTGCTGCGAACCGGGGCCATCAGGGATTGCCCTCCGCACCCATCTCTGCGCGATCGGCGCTGCCGGGCACCCGCATGTAGATGCGCGGCGGAGAGCGCATGTCGAAGGCTGCGACCTTGCCGCCCAGCAGACGATTGCGCCCATCGAGCCTTGCGAATTTTATCAAGGCGCTTGCCGCCTCGTTCGCGCCTTCGGGCAGGGCCAGCACCTGATCGCTGCGAAAGGTGAGGTTCCAGCGGCGGTTGCCGATCCATTCCGCCGCCTCGACCTGCGGGATGAGAGCGGGCGCGGTGCTCAGCAGCGTGTCGAGCGCCTCGACCTGGCGCGCGGCGCCCGGTCCCTCGATCCGCAGCATGCCTTCGCTGTCCTTGCGCGATATCGGCTCGAGCTCGGCCCCGGTCGCATCGATCAGCACCAGCCGATCCGGCTTTTGCAGCACCGCGTGGGGCTCACGCTCGACGATATCGATGGCGAGCGTGCCGGGCAGCTGGACCGAAACGCGCGCATCGCGGACCCACGGCAGTTCGAGCAGTTCTGCCCGCAATGCCTCGATTTCGACTAACGGCATGGGCCGGTCGCGTTGGACCAATGCGCGGGCGTAGACCTGGCGCTCGTCCAGCCGATCGGTCCCGGTGACGCGCACGTTGCGCACCTCGAAACCGGCATCCGATGCCATGCGCGCGACCTGCGCCTGCGCGATTGCGGGCACACCGGCGAGATTGGCGATCACGAAGGCAAGGCCGACTCCCACACCGATGATGAGCGTCAGCCAGATCGTGTGCCATTGTTCGTCGGTGAAAGGCAGCGCACCCATCGCCCGGTCGAGTACGCCGGTGGTCGTCGCCTTTGCCCGGCGCGCACCCGCGGCGCGGCCCTGCGAGCGCGCCGCCCTGCGAACGCCCTTGCCCCCGTTACGCCTGATCTTCGCCATTCGCGCCCCCTTCGCGCTCCTTTCGTGCCGTACCCCCCTCGCGCGATCCCAG
>JBARZK010000002.1:0-16214 GCA_049649965.1 Erythrobacter sp. | reverse complement strand
GGGTCGCGGCGGTCGGCGTGCACAGACAGAAATGAACGCCCTGCGGCATTTCGGCCGTATCCGGCGGCGGCAGGTCGAACGTTGCGAGCCAGCGGGCGGCCAGCGCCTCGTCCAGCCGGTCGGCCGCGCGCGCTTCCCGGCCGATCCATCCATCGAACGATCCCATCAGGTCGCGCGTTCGAACATTGCGGCGATGCCCTGCCCGCCGCCGATGCACATCGTCTCGAGCCCGTGACGCACGCCGCGCCGCTCCATCTCATGGGCCATGTCGGCAAGGATGCGCCCGCCGGTCGCGCCGATAGGGTGGCCGAGACTGATGCCCGACCCGTTGACGTTGAGCATGTCGCGGCGGGAATCGTCTCCGCTCCAACCCCAGCCCTTGAGCACCGCAAGCACCTGCGGCGCGAACGCTTCGTTCAATTCGACGAGGCCGATATCGTCCCACCCATAGCCGCGCCTTTCGAACAGGCGCTCGACCGCCGGGACAGGGCCGATCCCCATGCGCGCCGGATCGCAGCCCGCCGCGGCCCAGCCGCCGAACCACAGCATCGGTTCGAGCCCCAGTTCCTCGAGCTTGTCCTCCGCCACGACCAGGCAGGCTGCCGCCGCATCGTTCTGCTGGCTGGCATTGCCCGCCGTGACGATCGCGTCCGGGTCGCGCCTGCCGTCGATCGGGCGCAGGGCCGAGAGCGTTTCCATCGAGGCATCGGCGCGAAAGCCCTCGTCCTTGTCGAACATGACCGGATCGCCCCGGCGCTGCGGAACCTCCACGGGCACGAGCTGCGCGTCGAACTTGCCCTTGTCCCACGCTTCTGCCGCGTTCCGGTGCGAGCGGACGGCGTATTCGTCCGCCGCCTCACGCGAGATGTCGTAATCCTTGGCGAGGTTTTCCGCCGTCTCGATCATGCCGGTGATGACGCCGAAGCGTTCGACCGGCTGGCTCATCACCCGCCCGCGCGACAGACGATCATGAAGGGTAAGATCGCCCATGCGCTGTCCGCCGCGTGCATCGAGCGTGTAGTGTTCGACATTCGACATGCTCTCGCACCCGCCTGCGACCACGCAATCGGCCATGCCGGTCTCCACCATCATCGCCGCATTCGCGACCGCCTGAAGGCCCGATCCGCAGCGCCGGTCGAGCTGGTAGCCAGGCACTTCGAGCGGGAGGCCGGCCGCGAGCCACGACCAGTGACCGATGGCGGGCGCTTCGGCATTGCCGTATCCTTGCGAGAAGACGACGTCGTCCACCCGTTCGGGATCGACGCCCGATCGTTCGACCAACGCTTTCAGGATGATCGCGCCCAGTTCGCCGGCCGACAGGCTAGAAAGCCCGCCGAGAAAGCGCCCGACCGGGGTGCGGATGGGGGTGCAGATGGCGGCTCTTCTCGACATGGCAGTCTCCGTTCGCCCCCGGGCCCGCCCGGAGGTCCGTTTTTCTCGTTCGATACCGCGCTAGAAGAAAGGGCAGGGCTTCGACAAGCTCACGGTGAAGCGATTATTGGCGTTCGTCCGAGAGTGCGACCGTGCCCGCATCCACGAGCTTGCCGATGGCGCCGGCGGCAAGGCCGAGGCGATCCGCCAGAACCTCTTCGGAATGCTGTCCGAGATAGGGGGCAGGGGCTGGATCGCCCGCATCGTGCGCGGGCAGGTTGGCGAAGCTGCGTGTGGCCGGATATTCGAAGCCGCTGGGATTGGCGGGCGACGGGCCGAACAGCGGATTGTCGTCCACCAGCACCGGGTCGGTCGAGGCTTCGTAAGCGGTGCGATAGCGCTCGAACGTGCAGCCGTTCGCGGCCATGCGCGACTCGAGCGCGCGATAATCGTGGCTGCCCGCAACGTTCTGGAAGATGTCGAACAAGGCGTGCCGGTGTTCGAAGCGCGGTCGGTCGCCTTCGGAAAAGTCGGTATCAACCTGTGCTTCGAGCTTGGCGATGGGTGTGGCGACGCCGAACGCTTCGACCAGCCCCTTCCACTGCTTGGCAGTGAGGGCTGCGACCATGAAGCGGGTGCCGTCCTTCGAGCGGAAGTCGCGCCCGAATGCGCCCCAAATCGCGTTGCCCAACCGCTCGCGGTCGCCGCCGCGATAGAGCATTTCGGCCATCATCCCCGAATTGGCGACCGTGCCGATGGCGACATTGCCGAGCGGTACGCGCACCTCGCTGCCCGTCCCGGTCGCGTCGCGGTGCCGCAGGGCGGCGAGCAGGGCGAACGCGCAATAGGCACCCGTTATGAAGTCCCACGCGGGAAGCACCTGATTCACCGGCGGGGCGGTTTCCATGTCCCAGTCTTCCGGCCCACACATCAGCGGATAGCCGGACGCGGCGTTGACCGTGAAGTCCATCGCCTGGCGCCCGTCATGCCAGCCCATGATCCGTACCGATGTCATGTCCGGGGCATCCTGCGGTTGCGCCGCTTTCATCGCGTGGTGCGAAAGGAAGCTCTTTTCCGGCAGGTTGGTGATGCACTGGCCGGTTCGCGCGGCGAGTTCGACGCACAGTTCGCGTCCTTCGCCCGAGCGCAGGTCGAGCGCCACCGACTTCTTCGCCCGGTTGAGGTTCTCCCAGCTGAGCGAGCGGCCTTCGCTTGTGAGCATGTAGCGATCATAGTCGAGTCCGCCCGCCTTGTGATCGACGCGGATGACCTCCGCGCCCATCTGCGCGCAGTATAGCCCGGCGGTGGGGGAGGCGACGAAGCTCGAAACCTCGATGATCGAGAGGTCGGTGAGAAGATTATACATAAGCGGTGCGGGCCTATCGTGCCGAAGCTGGCAAGGCTGCTAGCTTAAATGAGGCGGGCAAACGCCCCTCATCCATTCGCCGCTTCCCATTCGCGCAGCATGTGCTTTGCGATCTGGAGCTGGAGGATCTGCGTCGTACCCTCGTAGATGCGATAGATGCGCGCATCGCGAAAGAACCGCTCGGCATCGTATTCGGCGAGGTAGCCCGCGCCGCCATAGATCTGGACGACCCGGTCGACCACGCGGCCGCACATTTCGGAGGCGAACACCTTGAAAGCCGCGGCCTTGACCAGGATGTTCTCGCCCCGGTCGGCACGCTCGGTGACGTCGCGCATCATGCATTCGGCGGCGTAGATCTCGGTTTCGCTGTCGGCGAGCATCGCCTGGACAAGCTGGAAGCGGGCGATCGGTTCGCCGAAAGCCTTGCGCTCGCCGGCATAGCGGATCGCGCTGTCGAGTGCGCGGCGGGCATAGCCCGTCGCCGCCGCGCCGACCGATATGCGGCCGTTGTCGAGGCTCTGCATGGCAAAGCGGAAACCCTTGCCCGTTTCCCCGCCCAGTAGCGCATCGCCCGGCACGTGCACGTCGTCGAGCATGATGTCCGAGATATGGCTGCCGGCCTGGCCCATCTTCTTGTCGGGCGAACCGGTCGAAACGCCGGGCGTATCCATCGGCACGATGAAGGCGCTGACATGCGCGTTCTTGGGCTGCGCGTCCTTCTCGGTGCGCGCCATTATGAGCGCCACATCGGCGTGCGGTGCGTTCGTTATGTACCTCTTGGTCCCGTTCAGTACCCAGCCATTGCCGTCAGGGTCGGGCGTCGCGGTGGTCTGCATCGCGGCGCTGTCGCTGCCCGATCCGGGCTCCGTCAAACCGAAACAGGCGATCCTGCCTTCGACGAGCTTGGGGTACCATTCGGCTCGCTGTTCCTCGGTCGCCCCGTTCTTGAGCGCGCTCGCGAACATTCCGACATTGATCGAGAAGATCGAGCGGAAGGCTGGCGCGGCTCGGCTCATGATGTTCACCACCCGCGCATACTGGCTCATGTTGAGGCCCGCACCGCCGTAATTCTCGGGCACGGAAATGCCGAACAGGCCCATGTCGCGCATTTCGTCGACGATGGCAGGGGGCACCCGGTCGTTTTCGATCAGCTCCTTTTCCGCAGGGATCAGCCGTTCCTCGACATAGCGCACGAGCTGTTCCGCGAATTGCGCGAAGGTGTCTTCGTCCATGCCTTCATTGGCGACGAGCGGATGGGTCGGCTGAGTGTTCATTTAGAAATCCTGTCGGCAGGGTGCGGGGGCTTGTGGGTCCTAAAAGCGGGACTAGGGTGCCTCAGTCCTCCTCGACCTCCTCGTCGAGGCTGGCTGCTGCTGCGGCGGCGGCTGCCTCGGCATCGGCTGCGACCTGCGCCGCGGCATCGGCTGCCTCTTCGGTGGTTGCTTGATCGGGCGCGGTGTCACGCGGGTCGACCGGGGCAGGCGGCGGTCCGGCGGCCTCGCTGTCTTCGACCGGTTCGCTGCGGACCGGCTCCAGCGCTTCGTCCGCCGGCATTTCCACCGTATCGGGCATCGCTTCGGTCGAGGCGTCTTCGGTGTCGCCGCAGGCGGCAAGCGCCAGAACGCCGAGACTTGCAAGCGCGGTGGTCGCAATCTTCTTCATCGTGATACCCTTGTGTGGAGGTCAATCGTTTCGTCGCGGGTCTAGCGCGAGGGGGTACCTCTCGCCAAGCGCCAATTCTACCGGCGGGCGGATGCGCAAGGTGCTCCTAGCTCTCATCCCTCGCGTCGAAAGCGGGCGCATAGGAAACTGTCCCACCCGGCACTTCACCTGCGAGGGCAAGGGCGAGGAAATATTTCTCGGGCCCGCCGGGATAGGTAAGTTGCGGCTCGCGGGCGAAGCCGAAACGCCCGTAAAAGTCGGGATCACCCAGCAGCACGATGCCATGCGCACCGCGTTCGCGCAGGTCGGCAATGCCCCGGCGGATAAGCGCTCCGCCGATACCGTTGCGCTGCAGGTCCGGCCATACCGACACCGGGCCGAGGCCGAACCAGCGGCTTGAGGCCCCGTCTATCGTAACTGGAGAGAACGCGATGTGCCCCACGATCCGCTCGCCATCTTCCGCGACCAGCGAAAGGCTGAGATCGCCATCCGCGCGCATTCGTTCGACAAGTTCAGGTTCGCTCCCGTCCGAATGGCGCATCCGGGCGAAGGCCTGGTGGGTGAGCGCGCGAATCGCACCCTCGTCCCCGCGCGCTTCCGGGCGGATAGTGATGGGAATGTCGACGCCGATCACGTGAGGAGATGTCCTGCCCGGTCGCGCTTGGTCGCGAGGTAGCGGGCGTTGTGGGGGTTGGCCGGCAGCTCATGCGCGATCCGTTCGCTGACCGTGATGCCTGCGGCAACCAGCGCCTCGACCTTCGCCGGATTGTTGGTCAGCAGGCGTATGCTGCGCGCGCCGAGCAGTTCGAGCATTCGCGCAGCCACCGGGAAATCGCGCGCCTCGTCCGGCAGCCCAAGTCGGCGGTTTGCGTCCACGGTATCGAACCCTTGATCCTGAAGGCGATACGCCCGCAGCTTGTTAACGAGGCCGATGCCTCGGCCTTCCTGCCGCAAATAGAGCACCACGCCCCACCCGCCATCCTCTTGCACGTGCCGCTCCATCTTATCGAGCGCGCCGTCGAGTTGCGGGCCGCAATCGCATTTAAGGCTGCCGAACACATCGCCGGTGAGGCACTCGGAATGGATGCGGACCAGCGGGTCGCGCGAGCCCGACTGGCGTCCGATGATGACTGCGGTGTGTTCGCGTATGTCGTCGGCGGAGCGGAAGGCGACGATTTCGCCTGCCTCGCTTGCCCGGATCGGCAGCCGGGCGCGGGTGACGATCTCCAGCCTGCTCGTATCCGCAAAGGCTTCGAGGTCGGCGGCGCGAAGCGAATGCGCTTCGCCCGCATCGACCGGATCCGCCATGAAGGCCGGGAGGATCCCGGCCATCCGTGCCAGCTCCATCGCAGCGCAAGCGACCTCGCGCCAATCGAGGGCGACCGCGCGAAACGGTCCCTTCAGCGGGTTGGCGAGGTCGAGCGCCGGATCGGCGATCGGCAGGGCGGAGGCTAGGTCGAACGAGTCGACCCCTTCGATCAGGATCGGGGCGTGCGAACCGTCTCCGCCCGATCGTGCCGCTTCGCGCTGGTTGGCGATCTTGAGCGTCACCCCGCGCGCCACCGATACGAGCATCTGCTGCGACCGGGCACGGGTCGCAACCGCCGTGTCGACCGGCAGCAGGGCGATGTCCGGCCCGCTTTCCCGCACGAAGGCGAGCGGCCAGCCGTGGCGCAGGGCGTCGAGCGCCTGTGCCACCCTGCGCGCCGGCGAGGCGGACGTGTTCATATATCGAACTCCGTCAGCAGCGGGATATGGTCCGAGGGTTTCTCCCAGGCGCGCGCATCTTCCAGCACACGGTGCCCCGTAGCGCGCGCCGCAAGGTCGGGGCTGGCCCACATGTGATCCAGCCGCCGCCCACGATCGTTCTTGCGATAATCGGGCGAACGGTAGGACCACCAGCTGTAATAGCGTTCGGGAGCGCGGATATGCTCGCGCCCGATATCGGTCCAGCCATGCGCGTTGCGGAAGCGATCCAGCGCTTCGACCTCGACCGGCGTGTGGCTCACGACCTTGAGCAATTGCTTGTGGCTCCAAACGTCGCTTTCGAGCGGAGCGACGTTGAAGTCCCCGACGATCAGCGACGGGCGATCGATACCGTCCGCCCAGCGAGCCATGCGTTCGAGAAAGTCGAGCTTCTGCCCGAACTTGACGTTGACGTCGCGGTCGGGAACGTCGCCACCCGCAGGGACATAGACGTTTTCCAGAAACAGGTCGCGGCCCACGACTTCCACCCCGACATGACGCGCTTCGCCATTGTCCTGCCAGTCCTGCCGGGTGATATCGCGGATCGGAACGCGGCTGACGGTGGCGACACCGTGATAGCCTTTCTGCCCGCTGATGGCCTGATGCTCGTAGCCAAGTTCCGCCAGGGCCTTGGCCGGAAACTGATGCTCCTGGCACTTGATTTCCTGCAGACACAGGATGTCCGGCGCTTCTTCCTTCAGATAACGCTCGACGGCAGGAAGGCGCAGGCGGACCGAATTGATGTTCCAAGTGGCGACGGACAACATGGTTTTCGATCTAGGTGGAGCGGCCGCGAAACTCCACCTTTCACTTTCCCGTCGCATCGTTCCGCGATAGCGCGCGCAGCCACTCCCTCGAATTCTTTTCGGAGAACCAACCATGTCCCGCGCTCGCTCCCTCGTCCTTGCCATCGCCGGGACGCTCGTCCTGCCTGCCTGTGCGACAGTGTCCTACGAACGACCGGCAGCCGTGAGAGAAGCGCCAATTGAAGTGGCCGGGATCGAAGCGACCGAGGCAGATCGCGCGAAGAACGTGATCCTGTTTGTCGGCGATGGCATGGGTGTCTCTACCGTTACGGCCGCGCGGATCTATGCCGGGCAGAAAAAGGGCATGAGCGGGGAGGGATATGTCCTGCCGTTCGAGACCTTCGACAACGTCGCGCTGGTCAAAACCTACAACACCAACGCGCAGGTGCCCGACAGCGCCGGAACCGCGACGGCCATGCATTCCGGCAGGAAGACGCGGATCGGCCTTCTTGGCATAGGGCCGGAGGCGCCGCGCGGGGACTGCCGTGTCGGGGAGCAATATCACCTCCCCCTCCTTGGCGAGGAGGTCAAGGAGCGCGGTCTTGCCCTCGGCATCGTAAGCACCGCCCGTATTACGCATGCGACGCCGGCGAGCATCTATGCGCGCAGCGTCGATCGCGACTGGGAGGCGGACAGCGTAATTCCCGACGACCAGAACGGCTACGGCTGCCGCGATATCGCGCGCCAGTTGATCGAAGCCGATTGGGATGTCGCGCTTGGCGGCGGGCTTGGCGCGTTTTTCGGCAGCGAGTTCGGCGGTCGTCGCACCGCGGAAGGGGACAACCTCCCCGCGCAATGGGCCGCGAGAACAGGCGGTTCCTTCGTGCGCGATCTTGCCGATCTGCAAGCGGCACCGATGGACGCGCCGGTACTGGGCCTCTTTTCGCCTAGCCACATGACCTACATGGCCGAGCGGCTGGCCGAGGATGCGCCCGAAAGCACCGAACCCACCCTGACCGATATGACGGAACAGGCGATCGCGCGGCTCTCGAACGACGACGACGGTTATTACCTCATGGTCGAATCCGGTCGGATCGATCACGGACATCACGCAGGTCAGGCGGGCTATGCCTTGGAAGAAGCGGTCGAGTTCGCCAATGCGATAGCCTATGCTGTCGCGAACACCGACCCGGACGAGACGCTCATTCTCGTCACAGCCGACCACAGCCACGTTTTCACCATTGCCGGCTACCCACGGCGAGGAAACGACATTCTCGGCCTTGTCGTCCCGCCCGAAGGGGAAGTTGGGAACAGCGACGATCCGGTCGAGGCCGAAGACGGCCAGCCCTACACCACGCTCGGCTACGGCAACGGCCCCGGCTCGATCGCGGGGCTTGAGCAGCGACCGGCGCCGGAAACGGGCGTTTCGGCGCGCCAGCAATCGACCGTGCCGCTTGGTTCGGAGACCCACGCCGGGGAGGACGTTCCGCTCTATGCGCAAGGGCCCGGTGCCGACGCGGTCCGCGGCGTGATCGAGCAAAACGTTGTCTATGATATCATTCGCGGCGCGTTCGGCTGGAGCAGATAGCGGGTTCGCGAGTTCGGCGGACGAGAAAAAACCCCTGTCCCGGGGGCGTTGGGACAGGGGTTTTCCGTGTTCAGCGTTCGTCACGCTTGTCCAAGGCGTCTTGCGAAGAGTGGGCAACAGGGGGGAAACCCGATCCCTTCGACGACCTTGTTGGAGTAAATTACGACCCTTCGGCTTTCACGTAAATGAACATCGCGCGTTTTTTGTCGCAAACATACAACCGAACGCGGGTGAAGCGTTTAGCGCGGGCGACGGGACGATCGGCGTGGATCGTCGAAGCTGAATGTGCTCTCGGCCACCGGCACTCCGTAACGGTGATTCGACAAGCGCACCGTGGTTCGATGGTTCTGGGCATCGAGCGCCACCCAGTGCGTGAGCTGCAGCCCGCCCGGTGCATTGGGATTGCGAACGAAGATAAGATTCATACGGCCGAATTCGGGACGCTCGGGATCGCGCACATTGATGCTGATCACATCATCACTGCCGGTAGGAACCAGCGTGCCGTATTGCTTCACATCGCGGTTGGGATCGAGCAGGGCGCCGAGCGGCGATTTGCGGATCGGCCAGCGTTCGACCTGGTTGACCTCGTAATCGACCATGTAAAGTGATTTGCCGTTCGAGACGACGAGCAGGTCGGCACCGCGGCCGTAATCGAACCGGATTTTGCCGGGACGCTTCAACGTCATCGTTCCGCGCAGGGTATTGCCCGCACGGTCCGTCTGCGTGAAGTCCGCCTTCATCGTCGAGATGCCCCGCAGCGCCTTGACCGCCCGGTCGATATCGGCGGATGCCGTCTGAGCAGAGGCGGGGGTGCCCGGCAGGAAAGCGCCGGCAACCGGGATCGCGATTGCGACACCGGCAGCGAATATGGCGGCGATGGGCTTGCGGCCCGCCTTGCGGCGCAGATTGGATAGCATGGTCATGCCTCGTGCATTACGTTCGAGGCGTTGAACCGCGGCTTAATCGAATTGTTCCGTCTCAGACAACAAGTGCGAAGAACAGGATCGCGAGAGCAATCCTACTTGATCTTCGCTTCCTTGAATTCGACGTGCTTCTTCGCGACCGGATCGTATTTGCGGAACGTCATCTTTTCGGTGATGTTGCGCGGATTCTTGCGGGTCACGTAGAAAAAGCCCGTGCCTTCGGTCGAGACGAGCTTGATCTTGACGGTTGCGGGCTTCGCCATGCGGGTTTCCTAAGATCGGTGGCCTAGATGAACGGCCGCGAATGAATCTGCGGCCACAAACAAACAGCGGCGCGTCCCGGAATTGCGGGGTGCGCCGCCTTACAGACGGGCGCCTTTGAGCGATTCACCCGTGAAAGTCAAGCATCCGCTACCAGTCGGAGCGGCTGACCTTGCCGCGTTTCGCCTTGACGTCGCCGCGCGCCTTCTTGGCCTTGAGCCGCTTGGTCTTGCCGACCCGGTTCAGCCGTGTGCGCGCACGGCGTTTGGGCTGACGATGCGCAGCCTCGAGCAGTTCTTCGAGCTTTTCGCGCGCCGCGGTGCGGTTGGCCTCCTGCGTGCGATACTGGCGCGCGGTGACGAGCAGGTCGCCACTGGCCGTCAGCTTCGACCCGGCGACCTCGCGCAGGCGGGCGAGGACCGAGGGCGGCAGCCGCAGTTTGTAGGCGTTCACGCGCAATTGCACTTCGGTCGCGACCTTGTTGGCGTTCTGCCCGCCAGGGCCGGATCCGGCGAGAAAGCTTTCTTCGGCCAAGGCGTGGGCGCGATCGAGCAGGTGCCTATCCATCGCGCTCGGCCGCCTGTTCGAGTGCCGGCGGCGTCGGCGGGGCGAGTCCGGCGCGGCTGAAATCTTCGGGAAACGGCGAATGCGCGAGAATGTCGGGCTTGCCATCCCGCGTGACGCGAATGGTCTCGGCATGGAGCATGGTGCGCGGCGCGCCCTTGTTCTGCCCGCGCACCGGACCGTAGACCGGATCGCCCAGCAGCGGTGCTCCCAGTCCCTGCAGCGCATGGACGCGAAGCTGGTGCGTGCGGCCGGTTTCCGGGCGGAAGCGGACCAGGGAACGCCTGCGATCCCCGTCGCCGATCGTCTCCAGCACTTCCCAATGGGATATCGCCGGCTTGCCCTTCTTCGCGGCGACCATGCGCCAACCCTTCTCCGCCGAGCTTACCTTGGCAAGCGAGAGCGCGATCGTTCCCGCAGCTTCATCCGGCGCGCAATCGATGATCGCCAGATAGGTCTTGCCGACCAGCCGCTCTTCGAACGCCTTGTTGAACCGCTTCAGCGCCTTGGGATTGCGGGCGAGCAACAGGCAGCCGCTGGTATCCGCATCGAGCCGGTGGACAGCCTGCGGTCGCCGCTGGAAGCCCAGCTTCAGGGCGTCGAGATGATCTTCGAGGCACTTTCCGCCGCGCCGCGGCCGATCGACCGGCAGGCCAGCGGGCTTGTCGATCACCAGGGCCTCGCCGTCTTCGAACAATATCGTCGGGGTCATGCGAGCCTCGCTTCGAACAGGCCGCGAACCGCGTTGCCAAGCAAAAAGCCGCCCGAAAGGTCGTCCAGCGTCAACTCCACTTCGCGGGCCTGGCCTTTTTCGAGCAGATAGGCGCGCAGAACGCCCGGCAGCAATCCGAGTGCGGCGGGCGGGGTCAGCAAGGTCGCAGCCTCCTTTTCGTTTTCAGCGAGGAAGACGTTTGTGATCGAACCCTCCGTTACCAGTCCATCGACTCCGACCAGGATCGCCTCGAACGCTCCCATGGTCCGTGCCGCGGCGCACGCGTCGTCGTAAAATCCGCGATCCGTCGTCTTGTGTCTCAGGCGCCAGTCCGACGGGTCGAGCGGGTTCGGAAGCGCCGCGACCTTTACCGGCGCGTCGAACGGTTGAGGCAACGGCCCGGTTTCGAGCGCCAACGCGCCACTGCGCGATGCGAGCAGGCGCAGTTTCGTCGGGTGCTCCAGCTGGAAGCACAGCGCCTGGATCTGGTTGCGCGCGGCATGGCGATCGAACGAGAAGCCAAGCGCCTTCGCGCTGTTCCTCGCGCGTTCGAGATGCAACTCGAGCAAGGCGACACCCGTTTCAGGATCGAAGGCCATGGTTTCGATCAGGTCGCATCTGGGTGAAACCATCGGAACGCCTTGCGGCTCGCCCGGTGAGTGCGCGCGGCGGACGAAGCCGGCCTTTACCTCGCATTCGCGCCGTTCTGACATCGAGTCGCTATCGGCGACGATCGCCGATCCCACCCCGAGGACGGCATCCCCCTGGTCGTTCTCCACAGGTGACAGGCGCAGCGTGCGGATCGCGACGTTGAACGCAGCCACCGATCCCCCGTCGGCAGCCGGCGAGCCGATGCGGCCGATCGCCCCGCAATAGGCACCCCTCGCGTCCCGCTCGACCGCATTGATAAGTTCCATCGCGCGGATCTTCGGCGCTCCAGTGATCGATCCGCACGGGAACAGCGCACGTACGAGATCGAACGCCGTCTTTCCCGTTGCGAGCTGTGCCCGCACGCCCGAAACCATCTGGTGCACCGTCGGGTAGGTCTCGACCGCGAAAGGCGCGTCGACCCGGACGCTTCCCGCCTCTGCCACCCGCGAGAGGTCGTTGCGCATGAGATCGACGATCATCAGGTTTTCCGCCTTGTCCTTCACGGACGAAGCAAGATCGTCTGCAAGTGCCTCATCGGCTGCACGGTCCGCAGCGCGGGGACGGGTGCCCTTCATCGGCTTGGCCTTCACGCTGCGCCCATCACTCGCGACGAACAGTTCGGGCGAGAAGCTGAGCAGCCAGTGCGTGCCGTCGAAGACAACGCCGCCATATCCGGCGGCGGCGCTGCCGCGCAGCCCGGTATAAATTGCCATCGGATGCCCGCGATACGAACCGGCAAGCGGGTAGGTGAGGTTCGCCTGGTAGATGTCGCCTGCACGGATCGCTTCGCGAAGCGCTTCGAACGCCTCGACATAGCCGCCGGGCGAAACCTGCGGATCGAGCGGTCCGATGCCCGCTCTCGCATCTTCGAACGGCCCGAAACGCTCGGCCAAGACGGCGCGCACATCGCCTGCGGCAATCCGCTCCGGCGCGTCGAACAGGCCGAGCCATACAAGCGGGCCGCCAGCGCCCGAGCGCGCATCGGCCAGCGCGGCCAGCCGTGGTTCCAAGGCCAGGCCCGCTTCGTAAGCGATGAAGCCTGCGAGTTCGCCACCCTTGCGCCGTCCCTCTTCGGCGGCCTCGAGCACGGCCGCCACGTCGTCCGGCCGCCGCGCCACGAAAATTTCGCGCGGACCTTCATACAGCAGGGCGTCGGCGGGAGCATTCGCCTTGTCGCCGGTCTCGCGCGCATCGTCGAGCAGCACGAAAGGTTTGGAGGAAGCGGCCTTGACCATTGGCTTTCGCCTTAGCTGATCCCGATGCCAAGTCGAGTGGTTGACCGCTTCCGGGCCTAACGGCAAACCGATGGCAAGACCACGTAGGCGCAGGGGTGAAGAAAAAGGGTATGACCGAAGGCAGCGGCACGAACGCGATTTTTCTCGGTCTCGGGGGCGATGGAGCGGATCAGACGCTCGACCTTGCGCGGGCCAACCGCCACGGCCTGATCGCAGGCGCGACCGGGACCGGCAAGACGGTGACGCTCCAGGGACTGGCGGAAAGTTTTTCCGCGCGCGGCGTGCCGGTGTTCGTAGCCGATGTGAAAGGCGACCTTTCCGGGATCGCGCTGCCGGGGTCGGGCGGCTTCAAGCATGCCGAAAAACTGGAATCGCGCGCGGCCGAGCTCGGCATGGAAGACTATGCCTATTCCGACAATCCGGCGGTGTTCTGGGACCTCTACGGCGAGAAGGGTCATCCGGTCCGCACCACGATCAGCGAGATGGGCCCCTTGCTGCTCGCGCGCCTGCTCGATCTCAACGACACGCAGGAGGGCGTGCTGCAGATCGTCTTCCGGTACGCGGACGATAATGGCCTGCTGCTGCTCGATTTCGGCGACCTTCAGGCGATGCTGCAATGGGCCTACGAAAATTCGAAGGAACTGTCCGGCGTCTATGGCAACGTCTCGAAACAGTCGGTTGGGGCGATACAGCGCCAGCTTCTGAGCTTCGAAGCGCAAGGCGCGGATCGCTTTTTCGGTGAACCTGCTCTCGAAATCGACGATTTCCTGCGCATCGACGAACGTGGGCGCGGCCAGGTCAACGTGCTGGCCGCCGATCGGTTGATGCGCAGTCCCAAGCTCTACGCCACCTTCCTGCTGTGGTTGCTCGCCGAACTGTTCGAGACCTTGCCGGAGGTGGGCGATCCGGAAAAGCCAGTGCTGGTGTTCTTCTTCGACGAAGCGCACCTGCTGTTCGACGATGCACCTGCGGCGCTGCAGGACAAGATCGAGCAGGTCGTCCGGCTCATCCGGTCCAAGGGCGTCGGCGTGTTTTTCGTCACGCAGAACCCGATCGACATTCCCGAGGAGGTGGCCGGTCAGCTCGGCAACAGGGTGCAGCATGCCCTGCGCGCCTTTACCAAGCGCGACCAGCGCGCGATCCGCGCCGCGGCCGAGACGTTCCGGATCAACGAAAACCTCGATGCCGAGACCGTCATCACCGAGCTGAAGGTCGGCGAAGCGCTGGTCTCGACGCTCGACGCAGACGGCGCACCGACCGTGGTCCAGCGCACGCTGATCAAGCCGCCGCGCTCTCGCCTTGGCCCGGTGACCGACAAGGAACGCGCGATCATACAGGCGGCGAGCCCGCTGGCCGGGAAATACGACGAAACCGTCGACCGGGAGAGCGCGAAGGAAATGCTGCTCGCCAAGGCGCAGGATGCCGCCGAAACCGCGGAAGAAGTCGCCGAAAACGGGGAGGCGGAAGTGCGCAAGCGGTCGCGCAAGACGAAGTCCGTCTGGGAGAAGGCGATTGCGCGCGGGACGAAGACCGCGATGGGTTCGGCAGCGGGCAAGTTCGCGCGGGAACTCACCGGATCGCGCAGTCGCGCCAACCCGGTCCGCAGCGGGATCACGTCTGCCGCCGGCTCGCTCGCCAGCGACCTTGCCGGTCCGATCGCGGGGCGCTTCGTGCGCAACCTTATCGGCGGGCTGATGCGATAGGGGCGCCTAGACGCCGAACAGCTTGAGCAACGCGTCGAGTCCGCCCTTGAACCCGCGAGCCAGCCCGGACGAACCGGCCAGCGGCGCTTCCTCGATCATCACGATCCCGGGACCCGGTTCGACCCTGTCCTTGAGCAACTTTTCGCGACCGAAGAAATAGGGCCAGAATGTCTCGGTGCGGATAACTGAATAGCCGTTCGCAGCCGACAGGCCGATAAGCTGGCGCTGGCCGACGATCCGTCCGCGCTCCGCCGGTTCGATCCGCACGCCGCGCCCGCCTTTCAGCACCAGGCGCGCGGGGCCGTGGAAGACGAGAAAGCGCAATTGCAGCGTGAGCCACGCCGGAAGCGAGAACACACGCCAGTGGCTGGTGATGCGCAAGGGTCGGCTTTCGTCCTCGATCACCGCGGCAAGCGAACTCGGGCGAAGCACTACGGATGCGCCAGCGGGCACTTCGAGCATCGCGACTTCGGCCAGCGGATCTCCGACGGCCGAAACAGAGACCCGCTCGCCCGCGCCGCCGATTTCGGTGACGAACCGCAGCCCGCTTGCAAGGCTGGTGAACGGGCGCGACCAGTCGAGCAGCCAGCGCGTTCGCTTGGACCCCGAGATCGATGACGATTGCAGATAGCCCTGCCGCACGAGCGCGTCCTCGCGCTGTTGCAAGACGACTTCGAGAGATACGCTGCTCGGCCTCGCTGGAGCGAATACCTCGGTTCCGGACATCGCAGCGAATTTGAGGGGAGCACTACGCTCCGCGATCGGGGCGAGCACGTGAAAGGCGAGAGTGCGCCACGCAAACGGGAGGAGAAGAATGCCGAGGAGCGCGATGAGCGCCTTGGTGAGAATGTCGCGCAGGACCGTTTGCGAGATATCGTCGGCGAAATCGGCCGGCAGCGGCTCGCTCTCGAGCTGGTTCAGGGTATCGCGCGCCTCGCGCACCCGGGCCGCGGCCGAAAGCCCGCGCTCCCGCCGATCGCGCAGCTGTTCGGCGAGGCTGCAGCTCTCCCGTGCGGTAGCGCTCAGCCGGGTGCGTTCCGAGCCCACCAGTTCGCGCACCCGTTGTTCGATCGGGTAGCGGCGATTGAACTCAGCCAGTGCGCGGCGATTGTCCTCGCAGCGCTCGCGTGCGGCGGCGACGGCGCCTCGCGTGGGAACTTGCGGGTTTCGTTCGAGGAAGGCGCTCGCGTCCTCCAGCAAGGCGCGAGGCCGCAACGCAGCGCCAAGGGCGTCGAGCTCTCGTTCGATCAGAGCCAGCTCGATCTCGGCCCGCTTGCGCTCGACGATGCGGGACGGGCGGTATGCGGCGAGCAAACCTTCGTCGAGGTCCGCGATCCGCGCCTCGATCGCGTCACGTTCTCGCTCGCGTTCGGCGATCCGGCGTTCGAGCGCTTCCTCGGGCAGTTCGCGCGCCTGCGTGACCGCGTCTTCGAGCCGTTCCTGCGCGTCGTCCTGCGCATTCGCAACGTCCCGCCGGACCTCGCCCATGCCGGCGGTCTCGTCGCGAAAGGTGTCGGCAAGGTCGGGGGCGAGCGGTCCCAGGACGACGGCAAGCCCGATGGCGAATACCAGCAATACGTAGAGAAAGGACGTGCGCGCCAGCCAGGAGAACACCGCCCTCATCCGCAATATCTAGCACTCGCCTTCGGACCCGCAAGGCAACCTGCACGCGGAACCGTCCTATTC
>JBARZK010000001.1:0-1565 GCA_049649965.1 Erythrobacter sp. | reverse complement strand
GCATTATCCGACCCAGCTTTCGGGCGGGGAGCAGCAGCGTGTCGCCATCGCCCGCGCAACCGCGCCGCGCCCTGCCCTGATCTTCGCCGACGAACCGACCGGCAATCTCGACGTCGCGACCGGCGATGACATCATCGCGCTCCTGTTCGCCCGCCGCGCGGAGACCGGGGCGACACTGCTCGTCATCACCCACGATCCCGCGCTCGCCGAAAGGTGCGACCGCGTGCTGACGATGGCGGATGGGCGGATCGTGTCGGATAGTGCGGGTCGCAATGCTCCGGCGGAAGCGACCTCCCAGGCCGCCGAATGAGCACGCAGGCGAGAGACGGCCTGTCCTGGCGCGCGGCGTGGCAGATCGCCCGGCGCGACCTCAACGCGCGGTTCAAGGGGCTGCGGCTGCTGCTCGTGTGCATCTTCCTCGGCACCGCTGCGCTGGCGGCGATCGGGACGCTCACCGCCTCGATCGAGCGCGAGCTGGAAAGCTCGGGCCGCGAACTGCTCGGCGGCGATCTCGAAGTCGAGATCTGGCAGCGCGACCTTTCCGAAGAGGAATTGCTGGCGCTCGGCGAATACGGGCAGGTTTCCGGCGGATACCGGATGCAGGCCATGGCGAGCACCCCCGACGCTGCTGCTCCCGTCGAACTGAAGGCCGTGGACGAGGCGTGGCCGCTGTTCGGGACATTCACCCTTGCCGACGGGTCCGAACCCGGCGCGCCGACCGCCAACGACGCCTTCCTCGCCCCCGGCGCGATGGACCGGCTCGACATCGAGGTTGGCGACAGCTTCACCATCGGCACACGGGAATTGCGCGCCGCCGGTGTGATCGAGACCGAGCCCGATCGCCTCTCCGAAGGGTTTCAGCTGGGCCCGACGGTCCTCGTGACGAAGAATCTCCCGGTGCAGGCCGGCCTGCTCCAGCCCGGCTCCCTGTACCAGAGCAAGTACCGCGTCGCCTTCGACGATCCGGATCGTGACCCGGACGCGGTCGAGGAGGCCTTGACCGATACCTTCCCCAATGCCGGGTTCGATTTCCGCACGCGCGACCGCGCCTCGCCCGGGGCCGACCGGTTCGTCGGGCGGATGAGCGATTTTCTCACGCTGGTCGGCCTTGCCGCGCTGGTGATTGCGGGGATCGGGATCGCGGGCGGCGTCTCCTCCTATCTCGACCAGCGCAGATCGAGCATCGCGACGCTCAAGGTGCTGGGCGCATCGGCGCGCGATATCGTGCGCATCTACGCCCTACAGATCGCGGTCGCTGCCCTCGTCGGGAGCGCATTGGGGCTGGCGGTCGGGGTGCTGGTCACGCCGCTGCTGGGTCTCGCGCTGGAAGGGCTGCTGCCGGTCGAAAGCGGCTTCGTGATCGAGCCGGGGCCGCTGCTCCTGGCAGGCGCATACGGTTTGCTCGTCGCCTTCGCCTTCGCGGCGGCGCCGCTGCTGCGGGCGCGGACCTATCCGGCCATGGCGCTCATGCGCTCTCGCATCGTGCCGCTTTCGCGCGATCGGCGCGCGCTGGCAGTGACCGCCGCCGGGATCGCGGCGATCTGCGCGCTGGCCCTGCTGACGAC